>JBDGUM010000049.1:0-52305 GCA_042215855.1 Halobellus sp.
CTCGCCCCCCTTCCTGGTCCCGGTGGCGACGAAGTCGACGTCGTCGAAGTCGCGGGCGACGCGGTCGAGGGCGGCCTCCCAGGCGTCGAGCACCTGGTCCTTCTCGACGCCGGCGACGGTGCCGGTGCCGAGGACGACGCCCGCCTCGGCGTTCCGCTTGAGGACCGTCACGTCGTCGTCGACCAGCACGGCGCGCGGGCCGTCGAGGCGAGCCACGGGCCCGAGCTCGTCGTTCAGGACGGCCAGATTCGTCGCGACCGTTGAGTCGCCGTTGACGACGTGGGCGTCGAGCGCCTTCGCCCTGCTCTCGACGCCCTGCTCGCCCGCGGCCTCGCTCGCGGTCGTCATCGCGGGCACGGCCCCGAGCTGCGAGAGGTCGTGGGCGACCTGATTGGCGCCGTGGTGGCCGCCGGTGATCGGGATCGCCCACGTGAGTTCCTCGTCGACGACGACGATCGCGGGGTCGTCCCACTTGTCGTCCAGTAAGGGAGCCGTCTTCCGCATCGCGATGCCCGACGCCATCAGGCCGACGAAGCAGTCGTACTCGCCCCAGTGCTCGGCGAAGACGTCGCCGTGGTACTCGATGACGTCGACCCTGTCGTACTCGTCGCCGATGCCGTCGACGATCTCGTGGGCCGTGTCGAGTTTCCGCTCGAAGCTGATTATCGCGATCTCCTCGGCGACCTCGCCGTCGGAGTCCGGCGTCGAGCAGTGCCCGCCCGAGTCGCTCTCGTCTGTCGTGCTGTTCGCCTCGCTCGTCTCGTTCGCGTCGTTCGTGTCAGTGCTCATTCTCTCACCGTCGTCAGTCGTCGGCCTCGCCGTCGGCCGTTTCGCTCCCGCGGCCGCTCGCCCAGTCGCCGTACAGGTACGAGCGATCGTAGCCCTCCTTCCGCGCGGCGTCGCCGATCACGACGAGCGCGGACGCGCGGTAGCCCGCCGCCTCGACGCGCTCGCCGATCGTCCCGATCGTCCCCTCGATGACGTCCTCGTCGGGCCAGGAGGCGTGGTAGACGACCGTCACGGGGGTGTCGGGGTCGCGGCCGGCGTCGAGGAGGCGGTCCATCGTCTCCGCGACGGCGTGGGTGCCGAGGTAGACGCAGGTCGTCACGTCGCCCATCCCGACGAACTCGGCGATGTGGTCGTTCTCGGGATCCAGCGTCTTCCCCTGCGGTCGGGTGAAGGCGACGTGGTTGGCGACGCCGTTCAGCGTCAGTTGGGTGCGGAGCGTCGCCGCGGCCGCGAACGAGGAGGTCACGCCGGGGACGATGTAGGTCGGCACGCCCTCGTGTTCCAGCGCGTCCATCTGCTCGACGGCCGCGCCGTAGATCGCCGGATCGCCGCTGTGGAGGCGGACGACGTCCCTCCCGGCTTCGTAGGCGTCCCGCATCAGCGGGACCAGTTCCTCCAGATCCTTGCCGATGCTCGACACCGTCTCGGCGTCGGCGCAGAACTCGTCGAGGAGGTCGCTGTTGACGAGTGAGCCCGCGTGGACGACGAGGTCGGCGTCCTCGACCAGTTCCCGCCCGGTGACGGTCAGCAGGCCGGGGTCGCCCGGTCCGGCGCCGATGAAGGGGATCCCCTCGCCGACGTCGCCGGCGTTCCGCGCCTCGATCCGGGGGTCGCGCTCCCGCGCGCCCGCGGTGGTCTCGGCGTCGATCGCGGCCTGCGGGTCGGTCGCGTCGGCGTCGGTCATCGTCGAACCCCCTCCGGCGGACCGTCGCCGCTCGCCGCGCCTTCGGCGCGCTCGGTCCTGGCGATCCCGCCTTCGCCCTCGGCCGTCGATCCGCCGTCGGTCTTGGCGGTCGGCTCCGACTCGGTCGTACCCGTGTCGCCAGCGTCCCCGACCTCGAAGGCGGCAGTCGCAGGCGTCGATTCCGCGCCCCGCTTCTCGGCGTACGCGAGGGTGTAGTAGTCGCGCTCGTCGAGCTCGCTCGGATCGTCGGTCACGACCGTCTCGCCCGGCTCCATAAACAGCCGTCGGCCGTAGGTGACCTCGTAGCCGCCGTCGACGAGCCCCTCGTGGGTCGCGGGCGCGTCGGTGACCTTGAACAGGATCATCCGGTCCGGCCCGACCGGCGCAGCGCCCCGAGCCGCCTCCCGGAGCGCGAGCGACTGGCCGGCGGCGACCTCGACGCCGAGGGCGGTCGCGAACGCGGTCACGGCGCTCACCCCGGGGACGACTTCGAGGTCGACCTCGGGGTGGAACGCCGCGAGCGTCCGCCGCAGGTGGCCGAACGTCGAGTAGACGTTCGGATCGCCGAGCGTGACGAACGCGACGTCGCCGTCGCGGGCGCGGGGCGCGATCTCCGCCGCGGCGGCTTTCCAGGCGCGCCGGAGCTCGTCCTCGTCCCGGGTCATCGGAAAGTCGAGGTCGCCGATGCGTTCCTCGGGGACGTGCTCTGTCGCGACCCCCCTGGAGAGCCGTCCGGGCGAGTAGACGACGTCGGCGTTCTCCAGCGCGCGCTTGCCGCGCACCGTCACGAGGTCGGCGTCGCCGGGACCGAGACCGACGCCGTAGAGCGTCATCGGCGGCCTCCGTCGGCCGCGACGTCGGTGTCCGCCGTGCAGGCGTCCGAAGCCCCCGCCCCGCCGACGAGCATATACACCGGGTTGTCGGAGTCGAAGCTGGTCGCGCCCGCGAGCTCGTACCCGTGACTCACCTGGAACTGGACGACTTCGTCCAGGAGGTCGCGGTCGCGGAAGGCCTCGGTCGCGGCGCCGGCGACCTCGAGCCGCGAGACGTTCATCACGACCCGGTCGACGCCGGTCTCGACGGCGTGAGCGAGCACCGCCTCGTAGTTCCGGCTACCGCCGAGGAACAGCGCGTCGGCGTCGTCCGGGAGGCCCTCCGGTGCCTCGGTCGCGCGGAGCGTCACGTCTGCGTGGTCCGTGTCGGCGACGTCCGTGTCGTCGCCGCCCGCGTCGACGTCGATTCCGTTCGCCGCGAGGTTCCTGCGGGTCGTTTCGAGCCGGTCCGGCTCGCGTTCGAGCGCCGTCACCCGACCGGCCCGCTGCGCCGCTTCGGCGGTCACGGCGCCGGTGCAGGAGCCGACCTCCGCGAAGTGGTCGGTCGAGTCGAGGTCGAGTTTCGAGAGCAGCACGGCCCTGACCTCCGGTTTCGTCGGGCCGGCCTTCGCGTCGTGGGGGAGCGATACCTGCGCCATCGAGAAAGACAACTGGTGTGAGGCCTAAAACAATTTTGGTTGTTTTAGGGAAATTTAGATTGTTCAAAACGCGACGAACCGGGGCGTGAGCGCAATCGAACCGGGACTAGGGCAAAAGTACTTGAGTTCGCGGCCGTGAGAGCGAACGATGGCCGAGAACGCGGACGACGCGGAGGAGTTCGGCGTTCTGCGGAGCAAGCGGAACGCGACCAGATACCAGATCCTTGTCCAGATCGCCGAACGCCAGCCCGCGGTCAATCAGCAGGAGATCGCCGACGCCATCGGCATCACGGCCCAGGCCGTCAGCGACTACCTCCAGGACCTCGTCGAGCAGGACTACGTCAACAAGCACGGGCGGGGCCGCTACGAGGTGACGAAGGAGGGCGTCGACTGGCTGATCTCCCAGACCGACGACCTCCGGCGCTTCGTCGAGCACGTCTCCGAGGACGTGATCGGACAGGTCGAGATCGAGACCGCGATCGCGACGACCGAGATCAGCGAGGGCGAGACGGTCTCGCTGACGATGCGGGACGGCGTACTCCGCGCGATGGCGGGCGACACGGGCTCGGCGACGGCGGTGGCGGTCACCGACGCCGAACCCGGCCGGGACGTCGGCATCACGAACGTCCAGGGCGTCGTCGACTACGATCTCGGCACCGTCACCGTCGTCGCGGTGCCGCAGGTCCAGAACGGCGGCAGCGGATCCGTCCCGACCGAGCGGATCCGCTCCCTGGCCGAGGAGCACGACCTCCTCGCGGTGGCGGAAGCGGAGGCGGTCGCGGCCGCCGCCGCCGCCGACCTCGACCCCGACGTCCGGTTCGGGAGCGCCGCCGCCGTTCAGGAGGCCGCCGCGAAGGGCCTGGACGTGCTGCTGTTGGCGGCGACGGACGTCCTCTCGCGTCACACGGACAAACTCCGCGAGCAGAACGTCAGCTACGAGGTCGTCGACATCGTCGAGGAGTGACCGCGGGCCCGAGGCGCGGCCGCTGCCGCGTGCACGCGCTTTATGCCCGTCTGCGCCCTTCGATGCGGTATGCCGACCGACGAAGCCCAGGGGGACCGATCGGTCCTCGCCGGCGAGAGCGTCCAGCACGGAACGGGCGTGACCTCCACCCGCGCGTTCCCGACGAGCCGCTATCCCGAACATCTCGATCCGTTCGTGCTCTTCGAGCGCTTCTACATCGAGCCCGACGAGGGGTTCCCGATGCACCCCCACGAGGGGTTCGAGATCGTCTCGTACCTCATCGAGGGCGGGATGGCCCACGAGGACTCGCTCGGCGTCTCCCACACCGCCGACGCGGGCGACGCGATGCGGATCACGACCGGGGGCGGCATCCGCCACTCGGAGTTCCCCGCCGACGGCGCCGCCTGCAACGGCCTCCAGCTGTGGGTAAACCTCCCACGCGAGGACAAGGAGATCGACGCCGACTACGAGGACGCCGGCGCCGACGGCCTCCCCACCCGCGAGGTCGAGGGCGCGACGGTCACGACCGTCGTGGGCGAGGGCTCGCCGATCGACCTCCGCACCGAGATGGAGTACCTGGACGTCGCCGTCGACGACGGGTGGACGTGGTCGGTCCCCGAGGGCTGGACGGGCTTCCTCTACGGCGTCGCCGGCGACGGTGCCGTCGCTGGCGAGCCGTTCGGCGAGGGCGACGTCTTCACGATCACCGGGGGAGGGGACGTCGCGGTCGCGACCGACTCGTCCCTCCGGGTCGTCGCCGTCGCGGGGCGCCCGCACGGGGAGCCGATCCAGCAGCGCGGGCCGTTCGTCCTGTAGCGACCGGAGGACCGGTCTTGAAATCCCCCGCGGCCGAACGGCGGGTATGGCGACGGAACTGACCGAGGGCGTGTGGCGGTTCAAGCTGCGGGGCGTCAACGCCTACCTGGTCTTCGACGACGTGCCGACGCTCGTCGACGCCGGGACGCCGCTGGACGAGTCGCGGATCCGCGCGGAGCTCGGCGAGATCGGGATGGCTCCCGAGGACATCGGGCGCGTGCTTCTCACCCACTACGACCTCGATCACGTCGGGACGCTCGGCGCGCTCGCGCCGGAACTGGAGGCGACGGTCCACGCCGGTCGCTACGACGCCGAGATCCTGACCGGGGCGCGCTCGCCGCCGATCACCAACCACAAGGGCGCGTTCCAGCGCCTCGTCGGGCTCTTCACCTCGCCGCCGGCGCTCGACGTCGAACCGATCGACGACGGCGAGACCGTCGGGTCGTTCACGGCCTACCACACGCCCGGTCACACCCCCGGCCACGTCGCGTACGTGAGCGCCGACCTCGACGTGGCGCTGTTGGGCGACCTCGTCGCGGGCGCCGACGGGGCGCTCGACCCCTCGGGGTGGGCGATGAGCTACGACACCGATCGGGTGCGGGAGAGCATCGACGACCTGGCCGAACGGGCGCCGGCGTTCGCGGTGGCGTGTATGGGCCACGGGACCCCGCTCACGAGCGGCGGCTCGGACGCGCTCGCCGCGCTCGCGCGCCGATGACGCGCGGCGATGCGCGCGATGATCAGATCGTCAGGACGTCGAGGACGACGACCGAGAGGTACAGTTGACCGACGCCGGCGACGACGAGCAGGGCTCCCGCGGCCCGCTTCATCCGTCCCGCGTAGCGCCCCGCGTCCCGCCAGGCCGTCACTCCGACGTCCGCGAGGAGCGTCACGCCCACGAGCGGCACCGCGACGGCGGCCGCGTAGCCGACGAGGACGAGGGCGCCCTGACCCGGCGGGAGCGCCGCCGCCTGCGCGACGACGCCCAGGAACAGCGGGACGACACAGCCCGCGGCGGCGACGGCGTAGACCGCGCCGAACGCACCGAAGCCCGTCACGGACTCCGGCCGCGCCGGGAGCGGGAGCGTCGGCGCCGTCCACCCCGAGAGGACCAGCAGACCGAACCCGACGAGCGCGAGACCGATCACCGGCTCGACGACCGGCAGCAGCGACGTGAGCCGCTGTCCCACTGCCAGCGCGAGTCCCGCGACGACGCCCAGGGTGACGACTGCGCCGGCGCCGGCGACGACGCCCGAAGCGAGCCCCGAGGCGCCCTCGTTGCGCTGGAGGTAGTAGCCGACGTAGCCCGGGAGCAGCGGGAACGCACACGGCGCGAAGAAGGTCGCGACGCCGGCGCCGACGGCGAAGGCCGCGGTGCCGAGGAACGCCGCGGAAGTCACGATCGAACCGTCCCCGACGTCGCCCCCGACTCGGGAAGCACGCGCCCGATCTCCCGCCGGAGCGTCGCCGTCGACGCCACGCCGGCGTGCGTCCACCTGATCTCGCCTCGGGCGTCGAAGACGGCCAGAAACGGGAGCCCCGAGGCCCCCAGCGCCGCCATCAGATCCGACTGGGGATCGAGGCCGACCGTCCAGGCGCCGTCGTGCCTGCGCCACCACGCCCGGACGTCCTCGCGCGAGAGCGTGCCGCCGATCCGCTCGTTCGTCACCGAGACGAACGCGACGCGGTCGCCGTACGCCTCGTGCACGGTCGAGAGCGCGTCCATCTGTTCCTTGCAGGGCGCACACCAGGTCGCGAACAGATCGACGACAGTCGGCGCGTCGGCCGCCGGAATGCGCGCTTCGCCCGCCGTCGAGCCGCGGGCGTCGATGGTCTCGACGCGGAGCGGTAGTTCCGAACCCGATCCGCCGGGTCCGGGGAATCGCCCGGTGACGGCGAGCGCGCTGGCGCCCGTGAGTCCGAGGCCCGCGAGCGCGGTCAGGACCTGTCGGCGCTTCATCGGTCCCGAACGGTGGCGAGGTCGTCGATGATCGTTTCGGCCTTCGGCTGCTGAGTCCGGTAGGCCCGCTCGACGTAGCCGTCGGCGTTGACGAGGAACGTCAGCGCCGCGTGGGTGAACATATACCCCTCCATCTCTTCGGGGTGTGTCCGCTCGAAGAACACGCCGAACTCGTCCTCGACGATCGCCTCGGCCCGCGACACTGATCCGGGCCGGAGGAAGTGCCAGTTGCCCGCGTCCAACGCGACGTTCATCTGCTCGCCGTACGTCCGGAGCCGCTCGGCGTCGTCGCGCTCGGGGTCGAACGTCGTCGGCAGGAACGCCACCTCGTCGGCGTACCCCTCCTCGATCGCGTGGGTCTGGACGCTCCGCATCGTCTGGACGAGAACCGGACAGACCGTGTTACAGTGGCTGTAGAAGAACGTGAGGAGCGACGGCGTGTCCACGTCGCGGGTCGAAACCTCGATTCCGTCGATCGGCGCCGGGACGGTCACGTCGGGGACGCGCTGGCCCCACGCGGGGTACGGGAGTTCGTCGCTCGCGTACTCGCGGTCGGGTTCCGGGAGCGCCACGTCGGGGTTGGCGTCGCCGAGCCCCAGACAGCCCGCCGTGCCGAGCGCACCGGCGGCGGCCCCCCGGCGGAGGTAGGTCCGTCGTCGCATTCTGATCACCCGAGGTAACTCCCAGGCGATCATAAGAAGTCGGATCGGTTCTCGGAATCTGGGATCGCGCTTTCATCGCCCGGCGAGCGCCACGAACGCGAACACCGCCAGCCCGCCCGCGAAGAAGAGGAGCCCGGGCTCGGCCAGCAGGAGCACGCCGCGGAAGAGCGGGTGCTCCGGCGCCGCGCCGAGGCTCGCCGGCTCGAAGAGCGACGCCGCCGTCCCGCCGAGGAAGCGCTCGGCGCCGACCTGGACCGCGAGGCTGGTCAGCGCGAGGACCGCGACTCCCGTCGCCCAGTCCGCGAGCGAGCGGCGGAGCGTCCCGCGCTCGGTCGAGGTGGCGTCGCCGACGAACACGATGGGGTCCGCCGCGGGGCCGTAGACCGTCATCTCGTTGCCCTTCTCCGAGAGGCGGTTGCCGACCGACTCGACCACGCCCGCCGACTGGAGGTTCGAGAGGTGGTAGTGGACGTTCTGGACCGACGTGTCGAGTTCGCGGGCCAACTCGGAGGGCGGAGCGGGATCGCGGTGCAACGCGCTGAACAGCTCGCGGGCCGTCTCGGAACTCAGCGCGTCGACCAGCTCGCCGGCGTCGTCGTCCGCGACGTCGACGACCGCCGGGGAGGCGTCCGGCGTCCGCGTTCGGTCGCCCAGACTGGCGATCGGCGATGACATATGCGGACCTACGGCGACCGGCCACATCAAGGTGGGCGTAGCTCAAACGCGCGTTTGAACGGTCGCCGACGTCCCTTCGACCGGTGTTCACGTCACCGGGACCGGACGCGCTGGACCGCTGCGACGCCGTCGACGCGACCCCAGCCCGACGCGAGGTCGACGCCCGTCCGGCCGACGTCGCCTGCGGAGGCACGGAGCGCCGCGATGGTCTCAGCGGGAGTCATCGACTGGTCCGCTGCCCGGAGAAGCGCGACGATCCCGGCCACGCGAGCGGCCGCGGCCGAGGTGCCGGGCGAGCTGGCCGCGGTCCACGGCCGCGGGGGGGCGACCACGTCGACGCCGGGGTCACCCCGCGGCGTCGGGCCACGCCCGCTGTAGGGAGCGACCGCGCCGTCCTCGGTCGCGGTGCTGTCGCTCCCGTTCGGACCCCCGTCGGTGACGCCGACGCCGACGACCCCGGGCACGCTCGCGGGGACGGCGACGCTCCCGAGCGGCCGGGACGGCGAGAGCGCGTGCGTCGGCGTCGTGATCTCCACGCGCCCCCGGCGCGCGTCGCTTCCGGCCGTCGGCCGAGTGTCGTCGGCCGGGCGGACGACGAGCGCGTAGGTCCCGTCCTCGAGATCGGCAACGAGGCGCTGCCCCGCTCGCGACGTCGAATCCCGGGAGACGGCGATGAGGTTCCAGCGCTCCCCGTCGTCGACGGCGCGCAGCAGCGAGAGCGTGAGGTCTGTCGCTCCCTCGCCGTCGGCGACGAGCCACGCCACGAACCGACCGGCGACCGAGCCGTCGCCGGGGCCGTCGCTGGAGAGCGGGCGGACGCGCAGGCGCGTCGGATCGGCGTCGCCGTCGGCGACGAGCGCGTCGAGGGGGCCGCGCCAGTGCCCCAGCGCCGCGTTCCCGGTGGGCGCGACCACCGAACAGCCCGCCCCGACGGCTCGCCGGACGGCGCGGTAGACGTCCGAGCGCGGCGTCGAGACGGCGCCGTGGGCCGCGACCGGGACCAGGAGCACGTCCGTCCCGCGGTCGCGACACCACTCGACGGCCTCGACGAACGCCGACTGCTCGCGGAACGACGCGAGCGAGAGGGACGCGTCGGGAGCGATCCGCGAGACGGCGGCCGCCGCCGCAGTGCCGTGGGTCGTGCGGTCGACGACGGCCGGCTCGGGGCCGAACTGCCGGATGTCCGCGACCCCGCCCGCCAGCGCGTCGTGGGTGGGGTCGAACCCCGTCGGGTCGAGGACCGCGACAGCGACGCCCTCGCCCGCGATTCCGATCTCGTGGACGCGCGCGATCGACTCGTCGCCGTCGGCCTCGGTCGCGCCGACCCCGTCGGTGTCGTCGCCGGAATCCCGGTCGCCCCACACGACGAAGCGGGGGAGTTGCTGCGCGCTCGCGAGGCTGAGGGCCGCGGCGCCCCCGATCGCCAGGGCGCGTCGCCGGGAGATGGTGAACCCCGCTCGGTCCGTTTCGTCCGTCACGTCGCCCGTTTTTCGTCCCTGCGCCGCTTGAATCCCTCGGACGGGGCGGTAGCGTAAATCGCTCTCGAAGCATTCGGGCGTTCTTAAGCCCCGGCGTCCGTCCGTCGACCTGTATGCCCTCCACGGAACTGCAGTCCGATGCGACCCACGCGACGGAAGTGACGACCGCGACGACCCGCCGAACGGTTCCCCGACGGGAGGTGCCGGATGCGTAGCCGACTCGCCCGCCTGCTCGCGAGCGCCATCGTTCTGACGAGCGTCCTCGCACCTGCGGTCCTCGCGGGTCCCGCGGCCGCCGATCCGGGCCTCACGGTCGAGTACGAGGGCGACCGGGTGACGGTCGCCAACGGGCCCTCGCAGGTCGTTCGCGGGACGGCCGACGCGCCGACCGGCACGGAGGTGCTCGTCCGGGTCCGCTCGACCGGCAACACCTCGCCCGCGTTCATCAAGACCGAGCGGGCGGTCGTGACCGATGACGGCACCTGGGCCGTGGCGTTCAACTTCTCCGACATCGAGGCTGGCGGATCCTTCTCGCTGAACGCACGCTTCGAGAACGGCTCCGCCGAAACTGAAGTCGAGGGCGAGATCGTCGCCTGCGAGGGCGAGTGCACCGACGATCCGCCCGAAGACACCCCGACCCCGATCCCCGAACAGACCGCCACGCCGACCCGGACCGACGGCGATGACTCCCCGGTCGCCTTCGGGGAGAACGTCTTTCTCGTGAACCGCGGCGGCGTGGCGGCGATCCCCCTCTCCTTTACCGGCGACGCCAACGCGGCCGTGGTCGTCGTCGGGAACGAGAGCGAGGTCAACTACGAACTCGAGGCCGTCGTCCGCGACGAGGACGGCGACGGCGAGGCGGTGCTCTACGTCGACACCTCGCTGGCGGGCCGCGGCGGCGAGACGGTCAGCGTCTCCGGCGGCGACACCGTGGGCGTGCGATCGGAGACCGAACTCGACGCGCTGCTCGACCCCGCGAGCTACGACGTCTCGCTGTACGCCGGACCCGACCGCGGCGGCGACCCGGTCGACGTGGGCAGCCTCGTCGTGCAGGAGCAGTCCCCGTCGACGCCGACCGACACGGCGGCCGCCGTCGACGACTCCCCGACGGACGCCCGTAGCGGACTGGGGCCGCTCGCGCTCGGCGGCCTCGTCAGCGGCGCCTTCCTCGTCGGCGGCGCAGCGCTCGCGGCGGTGCTGATCCGCGGCTGATACTGATTACTCTCGTCCCGTACCGCCGAGCGCCGTCGACGGGGCTGGCGGTCGGCGGTACACAGTGAGAGTAGTCGTGATGAGGGCTCGGTAGCGACACCGACCGCTCAGCTGCGACTTCACCGACGAGGACGTCGTCGACGTGAACCTGGACATAGAGACCTCGATCCGGGCGTCGAGCTCCGTGCGCGGGTCGGTGTCGGGCTCGACCTCGACGCTGCCCTCGTACTGTTCGATGACGTGCTCCAGGAACGACGAGAGGAGGTCGTGCTTGCCGTCGTAGTGGTAGTGATCACCTGGCGCGAGAGGTCCATCTCGGCCCCGATGTCCCGGATCCGGAGGTCCTCTCCCGATCGGGTCGAGAGACTCACTCCGCGAACTCGACGCCAGTGATCTCGAAACGCGCGCCGCCACGCTCGCCCTCCGTCACCTCGATCGTCCAGTCGTGGGCCTCGACCACCTGCGCGACGATGCTCAGCCCGAAGCCGACGCCCTCCGAGGCGGTGGAAAAGCCCGTCTCGAACACCTTCTCGCGACGGTCCGCCGGGATCCCGGGGCCGTCGTCTTCGACGTAGAAGCCGTCCTCGAGGTCGCCGACGGTCACGGTGACGTCCTCGCCGCCGTGTTCGACCGCGTTGCGGATCAGGTTCTCCAGGAGTTGCTGGAGCCGTGACCGGTCCGCGCGGACGACGCGGTCGGTGCGCGCATCGAGGGCGGCCGCGTCGGTCCGGACGTTCCGCCAGCTCCGATCGAGGGCCGCCGCGAGATCGACCGACGAGCGGTCCGTGACCGGTTGGTTGCTCCGCGCCATCGACAGCAGGTCCTCGATCAGCGTCTGCATCCGGTCGTGGGCGTCGGCGACCCGCTCGAGGTGGTCGCTGTCGCACTCTCCTATCGCGAGTTCGAGCCGCCCCTCCGCGACGTTGAGGGGATTTCGGAGGTCGTGGCTGACCACGCTCGCGAACTCCTCGAGCTGCCGCTCCCGCCGCTTCCGGTCCGAGATGTCGCGGCTGACGCTGAGGATCGCGGTCTCGCCCTCGTAGGTGATCAGGCTCGAACTGATCTCGACGGGGATCGTCTCGCCGTCCCTGGTCTCCCGGACGGTCTCGAACACCTGGACCCCGTCTTCCGGCATCGTCTCGATGAGCCGAGTGATCTCCTGGGGGTCGGTCCCCGCGTCGATGTCGTGGGGGCGCATCGAGAGCAACTCCTCGCGGGAGTATCCGGTGCGTTCGACGGCGGCGTCGTTGACCGCGAGGAAGTTCGCGTCCGTGTCGATGACCCACGCGGCGTCGTTCATCCCGTTGAACAGCTCCTCGTACTCCGCGCGGGCCTGTTCCAGTTCGCGCTCCCGGCGTCGGTACTCCGTGACGTCGTGGACGGCGCCGCGAACCGTCGAGACCGTGCCGTCGACGGTCTTCGGCTCGCCGTGGATCTGGAGCCAGCGCCGGCCGTCGTCGCTCGCGGTCCGGGTCTCGACGTCGAAGGGCTCTCCCGACTCGAGCGCCCGCTCGATGGCCCGCTCGACCTCCGGGCGGTCCTCCGCGTGGAGCGCGTCGAGGACCTCCGACAGCGACGGGTTCCCGTCGGGACCGATGTCGAGGAGCTCCGAGAGGTGGTCGGTCCAGGACAGCCGCTTCGTCTCGGCGTCGAGCTCCCAGCCGCCGACCTCGGCGATGCGTTCGGTCTCGTCCAGCAGGTCCCGGACCCGAACGAGCTCCTGCTCGCGCTCGCGGTGCTCGGTGACGTCGCGCGCGACGGCGACGACGCCCTCGACCGTGCCGTCGATCGACAGCGGCGTCAGCCGGTACTCCACGATGGCGCGGCCGTGTTCGGGAAAGTCCGCCTCCACCTCTCCCCGGAGCTCGTCGCGTTCGCCGTCGAGCAGTTCCTGATAGGGATCCCCCTCGGAGTTCGATCGGATGTACGGGACGAGCTCGCTCAGCTCTCCCCTGAGGGCCTCGCGGTTGGTCCCGTACCAGTCGGCCAGGTACTGATTCACCATCCGAAACCGGCCCTCCTCGTCGTAGATGCACGCGGCCTCGTGCATCGTGTTGATCATCCGCTCGTAGCTGCGAAGCTCCCGGTTCTGCTCGGTCAGCGCGGCCCGCGAGCGGGAGTCTTCGACCGCGTTCGCGATCCGATTCGCGAGAATTTCGTACTGGTCGTTCCCCCCTTCCTTCCTGATGTAGTCCGTCACGCCGGCCGAGATGGCCTCGCTCGCGATCGCTTCGGAGCCCTCCCCGGTGAAGAGGACGAACGGCAGGCCCGGGCGACGCTCGCGCACCGACCTGGGGAGGTCGATCCCGCTTCCCTCCGGCAGGTCGTGCTCGGAGACGACACAGTCGACGGCGTCGGAATCGTCGGCGAGGGCGTCGAGAGCCGCTCCGGGGGTCCCGACCGGGCGGACGGACAGCCGGTCGTCCGCCCGTTCCAGACGCGTCACCGCAAGGTCAGCGGAATCCCGGTCGTCGACGTACAGCACCCGGATTTCGTCGGTCCCGGCACCCATCGTGTATCACGGTAGGACGTCGAGCGGACCGGCAATAAAACGTCCGGGCGCCCGGGTGCGCGGCCCGTAGTCAGTACGGGACCGGTGTCATCCGCCCGTACGGTGGTAGCTCAGGCGGTTGCGGAGGCGGCGCAGGCTGAAGTCGAGCACGTAGCCGATCGTGCCGATGATCAGTATCGCCGCGACGACCTGTGCGTACGCGAAGCGATCCCGGGCGTCGAGCAGGAAGTATCCGAGGCCGGCGCTCACCCCGATCATTTCGGCGGGCACCAGGATGATCCACGCGATACCCAGCGCGAGTCGGACGCCGGTGAGAACGTCCGGAATCACGGCCGGAAGAAGGACGCGGGTGAGGAGTGCCCGCCGATCGCCGCCGAGGGTACGACCCACCTTCAGCCAGTCGTCGTTCATCGTCTCGACCCCGTAGGCGGTATTGAACACCACCGGCCAGACTCCGGCCATCGTGATCACGAAGATCGCGGGCGGCGAACCCGTCCCGAGGAAGGCGATCGCGATCGGGAACCAGGCGATCGGAGACGTAACGCGCAGGAACTGGAAGACGATCGTGGTCAGTCTCTCCGCCGGATCGAGAGCGCCTATCGCGAGTCCTATGGGGAGTCCGAGGCCGACACAGAGGCTGATGGCGACGCCGAAGCGGTAGAGACTGGTCGCAACGTGCTGCGTGTAGAACCGGGGACGCGTCAGTAGTTCCACGAGCGCTGCCGCCACCCTCGATGGCGCCATCATCCGGATGATCGTCCCGCCCGTGAAGTTCGTGAGGAGGAACCACAGGGAGACAGCCAGTACGACTCCCGCGACCGGGAGCGTTCGGTCCACTATCGATTCTCTGACGGCCGTGTCCGTGACGGTTGCTCGGGGATCAAATATCGATTCGTTCTTCTCGCTCATAGGCACGTGATTGCGGGATGTCGAACGCCGAGGGGCCGCCGAACGCTCCGATGGCGTCCCTGACGAACCGGGGATCGACGACCTCCTCCGCGACGGTCTGGGGCGATACCTCATCGAGGAAGTCGGTCTTCCCGACGAGTTTCGTCTGCTGAGTCTGTTCGTATAGCGCCTTCGTGTACGACGGGTAGGGGTAGCCGTAGAAGCCGACGCGTTCGGCGTTCCAGTCGGGGTGTTTGATCGCATCCGGATACGCGTCGGGATCGTAGAGGTTCAGCGACCGGTCGATAACGCTCCGGCTGTACGGGAGCAGCCCCGATCCCTCCTTCGAGAGCACCTGTGCGGCTTCGGCACGGTGGTCGCCGATCCATCGCTGGGCCCGCACGACGGCACGCGTGAGCGAGCGCGTCCAGTCCGGTCTGTTCCGCACCGCCGGCTCTGCGACCGTCAGGACGCAGTCGCCGTGTCGGAACCAGATGTCCGCGGTGAACCGGTGGATCTTGGCGTCGGTCTTGATCTCGGCGAGCGCGTTGAACGGCTCCGCGACGATGTATCCCTTGATCTCGCCGCGACTGAGCGCGGGCGGCATCGACGGCGGGGCCAGGTCTATCAGCGCCACCTGATCGTCCGACACCGCCTCCCTATGGAGCACCGGTTCGAGCCCCTTCTGACGCAGCACCATCTGCAGGATGACGTTGTGCGTCGAGTACCAGTACGGCACGGCCATCCGGGCGCCACGGAGGTCGTCCCAACTGTCGACGTCGCTGGCGACCGTGATGGCCGATCCGTTGGTGTGGTCCCACCCGAGCACCGTTGCCGGATAGCCGAGACCGTAACGCATCCAGTACGTCATCGGAAAGAGGAAGTGCCCGGCGTTGACGTCACCGGACTGGAAGGCCGAGGCGAGTGTGGACCAGCCGCGGTAGAGCGTTGGTTCCTCCGTCGTCAGTCCCTCCTCCTCGAAGAACCCCTTCGCGGAGGCGACGAGAAGCGGGGCCGCATCCGTGATCGGGATGTAGCCGATCTTCAGCGGCTTGCTACGCCCGCCGCCGAGGCAGCCGGCTGCCGTGCCGAGAGCGATGGTCCCGCTCGCACGGAGGAAGTCACGTCGGTCGACGCGCTGGGATCGGTCCGCGGAGGCGTCCGGTTCAGACTCACGTTCCATCGGTGGGATCGGATTCGAGTAGATCGAGCACGGTCGCGCGTTTCTCGACGAACCGGTCGTTCGCACGATCGCGGTCGTCGAGATCGATACGTTCGATGCCCTTGATTCGAGTCGGGCGATCGCTCAGGACGGCGACGCGGTCACCCAGGTAGACGGCTTCCTCGATGTCGTGAGTGACGTATATCGCCGTGAGATCCAGCTCGTCGACGATCCGGCCGAGTTCGTCCTGCAGCTCGCGCTTCGTGATGGCGTCGAGCGCCGCGGTCGGTTCGTCGAGCAGCAACAGGTCCGGGTCGTTCGCGAGCGTTCGCGCGAGCGAGACGCGCTGTTTCATTCCCCCGGACAATTCGTCGGGATAGCTGTCCTCGAAGCCGTCGAGACCGATCAGGTCGATCAGCCGTTCCGTTCGATCGGGGCTGATCGCCGTATCGCGGAGTTCGGGACCGAGTTCGATGTTCTCCCGAACGGTGCGCCAGGGGAACAAAAGCGGCTCCTGGAAGACGACGCCCCGGCGGTAGTCCGCACCGGTCACGGGCTCGCCGTCGAAGAGCACGCTCCCGTCGTCGGGCTCTTCGAGCCCGGCGAGCAGGTGGAGGAGCGTCGTCTTCCCGCACCCGCTCGGTCCCACGATACAGAACACTTCCCCGGGCTGGACGTCGAAATCGAGCCCCTGGAAGACCGCGGTCTCGTCGTAGGACTTCCGGAGGTTCTGGACCCGTACCCGCGGGTCACCGGACCCGTCGTCCGTCTCGCCGGGCGGGTGTTCGAGCGACGCCGTCGTCTCGGGAGTCATTAGTCGTCGGTCTCCGAGGCGGCCTCCACGACGTCGTCGGTGGTTTCGATCTCGGCGCCGTCCTCGACGAACCCGCGCTCGCGCATCCACTCGGCGGTGTTTTCGATGCGCTTGGAGTCGGGTCCGCGGACGGGGAGGAAGTTCCGGAGCTCGAAGTCCTCCCGCAGGCGGTCGAAGTCGACGTCCGCGAACGCCTCGGGGTTCTCTTCGGCGGCCGCCTCGAGCTTGTCGACGTAGCGGTCGCGGTACTTCTCGAGGTCCTCGTTGATGTCCTCGACGGCCCAGTTCAGCGCCTGTCGGAAGCGCGCCGCGGTCTCGGGGTCGACGTCCTCGCCGGTGGTGATCGCCGCGCGGCAGGGCCCGACGTAGACCTCCTGGAGCTCCTCGTCGTAGCGACCGAGCGTGACGTACGGTTCGAGGACGCCGATGGCGTCGACCTCGCCCTGCTTGACGGCGTCGAAGCGCTCCTCGGCGGAGCCGACGTGTTCGAGCTCGATCTCGTCGTCGTCGAAGCCCTCGTTCTCGAGGATCTCGGGCAGCGAGTAGAACGAGGTCGCGTACTTGTTGATCCCGATCGGGCGGCCCCGCAGGTCGTCGATGGTCTCGATGTCCGAGTCCGCCGCGGCGAAGATGACGCGATCCCACTCGCTGTAGGACCCGATGATCTCGCGGTCGGTCTCGGCGGCCTCGTCGATCGCGTTCCACTCGCAGACGCCGTGGGTCTGGCCCTGTTCGTCGAGGTCCTCCCACCAGTCGGTCTCGAACGCGTTCTCGCCGTCGAAGTCCTGCGTCCCCGGCGCGAAGTACGAGAGGTCCGGGTCGACGCCGGCCTCCTCGAAGTAGCCGTTCTCCTCTGCGACGTCCTGGACGAGCTCCCAGGTGAAGTACTCGTGAGCGACGTTGAGGTCGGCCATTGCATGTTCAGGTATGTCGCAACCGGAATAAGCCGCCCTGAAATCACAAGCATCACAGGGATCTGAGACCGCCGGCGCAACGAACGCGGTGCTCGAAGAGTGAGAATTTTTATCGTCTCGCGATACTTCCCAAATCCGTTAGCTGTTCCAGGAGTAATACACACGCGTTTGGTCTGTACCGGCGAAACACCAAACACCGGGGCGAGGTGACCCGGATCCGATCTACGTGCAACACTTGCAGATTTCTACGACAGCGACCGTGATCGCCGTCGCCGTTCGCGGTGATTCCCGAGTGGCGACGGGAGTGATGACTATACCTGGGGGTCGGTCCGGCCTCGCTCGCCGGGGATCGTCCCGTGATGGTCCCGTCCGAGAAAGGCGTCGTCGCGGCGGTCAGATTCCATCGAGACCGAGTTATATTTTATCTGAGTACAATTGATTAATTATATTATTTTTATTATTTATTTGCTGTCGTTCGTATAGAGCGTAATTTAACGTATACTTTCTCTTGTAGTTCTATCGAATACAAGGATATCATATATGTATACGGCGGCACCTCCTGTCGACGTGTTCGGACGTCACGCTGATACTGTCGGACAGAACGATGTGAGTCTCATCGGTACCACGGGGTGCCGAGATGGTTCACGGACGTCTGTCCGACAGTATGACGAGAGACAGTATGAGGTGGCGATATCGAAGTTGGTCCCGCCAGCGACGGAGAATCCCGGCGATACGGACTCTGTCAAGCTTTCTCAAGTTATAAGATAGATGAACGCGACAGTTTCGGATATGCACCACAGTTCGACGGTCGAGGTGCCGGCAGTGAAGGATCTCTCCCGGATCGCCGCCGAGAACAACCCCGACAAGGTCGCGTTCGGCAACGGCGTCGACGGTGAGACGATGACGTGGCGGGAGTTCGACGAGCGGAGCAATCAGGCCGCGAACGCGTTCAAGCAGTACGTCGGCCAGGGAGACCGCGTCGCGCTGCTCTGTGAGAACTCGATGGAGCACACCGTGCTCTGGAACGGCGGGCTGAAGGCGGGCTGTACGGTCTCGAACCTTCACATTCGGGCGTCGGCGAACACCCTCCAGCACTGCATCGACTCCCTGCGGCCGAAGGTCCTCGTGGTCGACGAGGAGACATCCGAGATGTACGAGGAGCGCCTGAAGGACAAGATCACCACGGACGTCGACGTCGTCGTCAACACCGGATCGGCGATGACGGACTACGAGGTGGGGATGGATCCGTTCCTCGACGGGCATTCGAGGGCCGAACCGGACGTGCGCGTACGCGAGGAGGACACGGCGGTCGTGATGTGGACCTCTGGCACCACGGGCGAGCCCAAGGGCTGGTGTCACACGAACCGCGGGCTCTACTTCCGCGCCAACGCCCTGGTCAGCGTCTACGAACTCAACCGTCCCGCGCGGCAGCCGCACGTCTTCACGCCCTCGTTCGCGGCCTGGTACTCGGTGGTGTTGCCGGCGCTCGTCTCGGGTGCGACCACCTACTTCCTCCGGTCGTGGGACCCCGAGGACTACCTGGAGATGATCCAGGAGCACGACCTCACCTCCGCGCTGCTGGTGCCGACGATGTGGCGAGAGATCCTCAACCTCGAGAACTTCGACGACTACGACCTGAGTTCCCTCACCGCCATTATGTCCGCCGGCGAGGTCCTGGACGCGACGACGCTCCGCCGGCTCCGGGAGAACATCTGCGACGTCGTCAAGAACTCCTACGCCGCGACCGAGGCGTACGCGACCGTGATGGAGAACGCCGAGCTCACCGAGGAGCGCGTCGAGAGCGTCG
This sequence comes from Halobellus sp., assembly GCA_042215855.1. Classification (GTDB taxonomy): domain Archaea; phylum Halobacteriota; class Halobacteria; order Halobacteriales; family Haloferacaceae; genus Haloquadratum. The sequence continues at coordinate 19,029 of JBDGUM010000049.1, forward strand.
GCAAGCCCGTCCCCGGCGTCGAGATCCGGATCGTCGACGAGGACGGCACCTACAGGGACGTGAAGCCGACCGGCGAGGTCGGCGAGATCGTCGTTCGCGCGCCCGACTGCCCCGTCTGGGCGTGGGAACGCACCGACAAGACCGAGGACGTCTTCGAGGACGGCTGGTGGTACTCCGGCGACCTCGGCTACCGCGACGAGGACGGATTCATCTACCTGGAGGGCCGCACCGACCTCATGATCATGTCCAAGGGGATCAAGGTGTACCCCTCGCCGATCGAAGAGCGACTCAACGCCCATCCCGGCGTCAACGAGTCCGCCGTCGTGGGCGTCGAAGACGAGGAATACGGTGAAAAGGTGACCGCCTACGTCTACCGGGACGATCCCGACCTGACGGCCGAGGAACTCGACGAGTGGTGCCTGGAGAGCGACGACCTCGCACGGATGGAGCGCCCCCGCGAGTACCACTTCGTGGACGAGTCGCTGCCGCGGACCTCCACGGGGAAGCTCGATCGGCTGAGCGCCAAGAACGAGAACCTCGACGTGACGACCGAGGACGTCGAATAGGTCGCCCCGCCGCCCACATTCGGTTTCCGTTTCGTCCGTTCGCCGGAACGCCGGTCGGTTCTCGAAACCGTGTGTATCGTTCGCGTTACTCTTGCAGACACGTCAGGGACAAATTTATATAATATACCAGAAATTTGAATTCAGTCGGGCATACTACCTAAATCTTAAGTAGGATACGTTACTCCACTAAGGTGGAATACCACAATGAGCGAAAGAGCGTGGTCCTTCAGCGACAGTATGGCGGAGGCCGTCGACAAGGCCGGCAGTCCGGTCGAACTCACCCGAGACCTCGGCGTCGGACAGTTCACCGAGGTCCCGGACGAGATCACGAACTGGATCGAGGAGCAGCGGTCCTGGCGCGAGAGCGTCGCCTTCGCCGACCAGTCGTATCACATGACCGACCACTACGTAGAGGGTCCCGACGCGCTGGACCTCTACAAGGACTTCGCGGTCAACAGCTTCGCGAACACCGAGCCCGGCAAGGCGAAGCAGCTCGTCGTCGCCAACCCCAACGGGAACTACATCGGCGACGCGATCTGGTTCCACCTCGAAGAGGACAAGTTCCTGAGCGTCGGCAGCCGCCCCGCCCACAACTGGCTCCAGTACCAGATCGAGACGGGCGACTACGACGTCGACGGACACATCCAGGGACGCCCGGTCCAGACCGGCGACGACCCGAACAACTTCCGCTTCCAGGTCCAGGGGCCGGAGGCGATCAAAGTGATGGAGGAGGCCGTCGACGGCGACCTCCCCGACCTCGGCTTCTTCAACTTCGCGGAGATCTCGATCGACGGTCACGACGCCTACCTCCTGCGCCACGGGATGGCCGGCGAGCCCGGCTTCGAGTTCTGGGGCGACTACGAGAACGGCGAGGAAGTCAAGGAGGCCGTGATGGAGGCCGGCGAGGAGCACGACATCAAACATCTCGGCGCCGAGGCCTACCAGACGCCGAACGCGATCCTCGGCTGGATCCCGCTCGTCGTCCCCGCGATCTTCGAGGAGGGAATGGAGGACTACCTCGAGTGGCTCGACGTCGGCGACGGCCTGCTGTCGATCGGCGGGAGCTTCGACTCCGACGACATCTCCGACTACTACTTCACCCCGGTCGAACTCGGTTACGGTCACATCATCAACTTCGACCACGACTTCGTGGGCGCCGACGCCCTGAAGGACGAGGTCGACGACCCCGACCGCAAGAAGGTCACCCTCGTCTGGGACGACGACGACGTCGTCGACATCTTCGCGTCGCTCTTCCGGGAGGGCGAGACCTACCAGTACATGGACTTCCCGCACCCGCGGACGGCCGCCTGCCCGTACGACGAGGTCCTCGTCGACGGCGAGCACGTCGGCGTCTCGACGGACAAGTCCTACATCTACAACGAGCGCGAGTTCCTCTCGCTCGCGGTCATCGACACCGAGTACGCCGAGCCCGGCACCGAGGTCACCCTCGTCTGGGGCGACCCCGAGGACAACGACAACAAGCGCGTCGAGCGCCACACCCAGAAGGAAGTCACCGCGACGGTCGCGAACGCGCCCTACAGCGAAGACAAGCGGTAAGCAGTTCAGACTGACCAGCCACGTCCGAACCTGACGTCCCTCCCACCCGGTTCGGCTTCGCTGACGTTTCCGGTCTCCCCTTCGACGATATCGACGACGGTGAGTCTCGACGCCGGTCGTTCGGCGGCCCACAGCCACCGCCGACACCCCCGACGCCACCCGCGACGGGATCGAGAAACTGCAAAGTACCCCGGGCGTCTCCGAGCGGGTATGACGCGAGCCATCGTCGACCAGGACATCACGCCCACCGACCGACTCCTCGACCACCTCGACGACGACTGGGAGGTCACGGTCGGCATCGACGCCGACGAGGCGTCGGTCGAGGCCGAACTGGCGGAGTACGACGTCGCCTTCGTCACCTCGCGGGTACCGCTCACGAAGGCGGTCCTCGACAGCGCCGAGCGGCTCTCGCTGATCGGGAAACTGGGAACGGGGATCGACTCGATCGACCTGGAAGCGGCCCGGGCGAACGGGGTCACCGTCACCCACACGCCCGGCCACAACGCCCTCTCGGTGGCCGAACACGCGCTCGGGCTGACGCTCGCGACCGCCCGACGGTTGCCCGTGGCGAGGGAGATCGTCGCCGAGGGCCGGTGGCGCGACGAGTACCCGCTCGGCACGCGGATCTCCGGCTCGACCGTCGGCATCGTCGGCTTCGGGAACGTCGGCAAGCGCGTGGGGATGCTCCTTTCCGGGTTCGACGTCGACGTCCTCGTCTCGGATCCGTACGTCCCGAGCATCGACGCCGAGTTAGCCCACGGCGAGCAGACCGATCTGGAGACGCTCCTCGGGGCGAGTGACGTGGTGATCCTCACCCCCGAACTCACAGCGGAGACCCGCGGCCTGATCGGCGAGGCCGAACTCGACTCGATGAAGTCGTCGGGGCTCCTGGTGAACGTCTCGCGCGGGCCCGTCGTCGTGGAGGCGGCGCTGATCGACGCGCTCCGGAACGGCGCGATCGCCGGTGCCGGCCTGGACGTGTTCGAGTCCGAGCCCGTGCCGGCGGACTCGCCGCTCCAGGAACTGGACAACGCCGTCCTCACGCCCCACATCGCGGCGATGACCGCCGAGTGCCGCGCGGGGAACATCGATCAGCTCGCGGCGAACGTCACGCGGCTGTTCGCCGGCGAGGAGGTCTTAGATCGGTACGTTCCGGTGGACGCCGCCGACCTCGGGGAGTAGCCCTCGGCCGCCGAGATCGGTCCGATACGTTCGGATAGTGCTCCGCTACGATCGGCGGATTCTCAGTATGCGGTTCGCAGGTCGGTGAGGCTTCGAGACAGAGATCGTAGACCTCGAAGGACAGGGGGCGCCGAGATTCGAAGGACCGCGGCGGGCCCACGGTTCCCCCATCCGTCGAAGCGGCAGGCGGTGGAATCGGGGATATCACGGTTGGGTCGTCTCGACCGGGGCGAACGTGTCCTAAATAGTATCAATCCGATCTTGTCGGTTAGCGGCCGTTACGGACGAGGGACGAGACCGTAAATCACGGTTCAGATCCGACAAATAACGCTCGTACACACATTACGGTCATAGGGTCGACAGGTACTGCGGTGAAAATAACAGTAGTACGAGTGTTATTTCGATTCGTGTTCGTAGATCCCCTCGAAATTCCGTTCATCGTAGACGAATAGCGATCCGATATGAGCGGTGTTTCTGGAACGAGGGCAGTAACTGTCGCGTACGCGGAGGATTACGCGGATGCGACAGTCACCCACCGGCCGACGTGTTGCGACGGATCGCACTCTCCCGGCTATGACTCTCCGATCACGTCGGTGACCTCGACTGGTGAGATAGTCGATCTGATACGTCCTGAATTATTAATGGTGGATTTCGACCGGGGAGTTCCGCACCCTCAGTCCAGCGCGAACCGGCGCGGGGACCGATCGATCGGCCGCCGTCGAGACCGACTATCCGGCGTTCTCGGCCCCTCGAATCGTTCTTTTCACGCGGTCTCCGAACAAATCGGAAGGTTCACAACGGTCGAAGCCGTTTTCGGGGTATGCCCACGGACCGGACGTCACTCACGACCGTCACGCGCGCGTTCGAGGTCCTGGATCTGCTCTGGGAACTCGACGGGGCGGGGCCGTCGGAGTTGGCGACGCGGATGGACCTCCCGGACAGCACCGTCTACGATTACCTCCGGTCGCTGAGCGAGACGCGATACGTCACCCGCGAGGACGGCGAGTACCGGCTGAGTTCGTACTTCCTCACCATCGGCGGGAAGATGAAACACCGGAACAGGCTGTTCCAGGTGGCGAAACCCGAGATGAAGCGCGTGGTCTCCGAGACCGACGAACTGGTCGGTCTGACGATCGAGAACGACGGCCGAGCGGTCGTCTACCACCAGGAAGAGGGCCGCCAGGCGCTGAGCCTGGGGACATACACCGGCGCGGCCACGCCGATGCACACCGTCGCGACGGGGAAGGCGATCCTCGCGTACCTCCCCGAGGAACGCGTCGACGAGATCATCGCCGAACGCGGGCTCGAACAGCGCACCGAACACTCGATCACCGACCCCGACGAATTGAAGGCGGAACTGGCGCAGATCCGCGAAGACGGCCACGCGGTCGACTGGAACGAACAGGTGGTCGGGATGGGGATGGCCGCGGTCCCGATCCTCGTCGAGGACGGCGTGCTGGGCTCGTTCGGGATCGTCGTCCCGACCGGACGGATCCGCGACGAGTCCTATCAGGAAGAGCTCCTCCAGAAGCTCCGCGAGATGGCGAACACCGTCACGATCAATTACCAGTACGGGAACTGATCGCGACGCAGCCCGAGTCCGTCCCGCGGGGAAGTGTCGCCGATCCGGTGACGACGACACGAGCGGCTGCGGAAGTACGTGCGGTCGAACGACGGCGACGGTACAATCCTCGGGGTACGGCGCGCCGCGGATTACTCGGCGATCGACTCCAGCGCCTCGCGGACCTCGTCGGGGAGCGGCACCGGCTCGTTGTCCGCCTTGGAGACGCAGACGTGCTGTTCGCGGGCGCTGAACCGCGTGTTGCCGTCCGCGTCGGTGGCGGTGAACTCGAGACCGAGGCTCTTGTTGCCGACGTCGGGCTCGACAGCGATGGTGAGGACGTCGCCCACTTCGACCGGCCGCTCGAAGTCGGTGTCCATCGAGACGATCGGGAGGTGCACCCCGTACTCCTCGGGGATGTCCCAGTAGGCCACGTCGAGATCTTCCATCAACTCCTCGCCGGCGCGGTGCATCGCGTCGATCAGATTCGGATAGTACGCGATACCGTGGGGATCGGCATCTCCCCACGCGCACTTCCACTCGAACTCGAACATCACCCCCACATTCTTCTCTCATCATAAGTAGCTTTGCTCGCCGGCAGCAAATTCGATCCTCGGAGACACAAACTACTAATACAATTATTGGGAATACTCGGAAACTGGATGAGCGCCCGAAGTCTCGAAGACCTACTCGACGCCGTCGACTCGCCCCTCGAGATGCTGCGGTCGCAGGGGCGCGGCGCCTTCGGTTTCCCCAACGTCCCCGACGAGCACACCTCCTGGATCGAAGAGCAGCGCGCGTGGCGCGAGACGTGTTCGTTCGCCGATCAGTCCCACCATATGGTGGACCTCTGGGTCGAGGGCCCCGACGCGCTGGCGCTGTTTTCGGACCTCGCGGTGAACGGCTTCGACGGCTACGAGCCCGGAACGGCCAAGCAGTTGGTGCTCGCCAATCCCGACGGGTACTTCATCGGCGACGGGATCCTCTTCTACTTCGCCGAGGACGACTTCGCGCTCGTGGGTCCGCCGCAGGCGACCAACTGGGTGCAGTACCACGCCGAGACCGGCGATTACGACGTCGCGACCGAGCGCGACGAGACCTCCGGCGTGCGCGACGGCCCGCCGACGAACTACCGCTACCAGATCCAGGGGCCGAAGGCGCTCGACGTGATGGAGTCGGTCGTCGACGGGCCGCTCCCGGAACTGGGCTTCTTCAACTTCGCCGAGATCACGATCGACGGTAACGGGGTCTCGCTTCTACGACACGGGATGTCCGGCGAGGCCGGTTTCGAGTTCTGGGGCCCCTGGGAGCACGCCCAGAAGATTCAGCGGCTCGTCCTCGAGGCGGGCGAGGCGTACGGCATCCGCCGACTGGGCGGGATGAGCTACGGTAGTTCCGCGGTCGTCTCGGGGTGGCTCGGGATGCCGCTGCCCGCCGTGTACGACGGCGAGTCGATGCGGGCGTACCGCGAGTGGCTCGATGCGCGGAGCATCGAGGGCCACTACTCCGTCGCGGGCAGTCTGGACTCCGACGACCTCACCGACTACTACGTCACGCCCGTCGAGATCGGCTACGGCCGGCTGATCGACCTCGATCACGACTTCGTCGGGGAGGAAGCCATCCGAGCGGAATTGGCTGACCCCGACCGGACGCTCGTCACTCTGGAGTGGGACGACGAGGACGTGATCGACGTGTTCGCGTCGCTGTTGCGTGAGGGCGAGACCAACCGCTTTCCCGAACTGCCGATCCCCTGGCGCTCGACCTCCCACCACGACCGCGTCGAGAAGGCGGGCGAGCCCGTCGGCACTTCGCGGATGAGCGCCTACACGTACAACGAGCGGACGATGCTGTCGCTCGCCGTCCTCGACGTCGACCTGACAGAGCCCGGCACCGAGGTCACGGTCGTCTGGGGGGAGCCGGACGGGTCGGCGAACCCCGCGGTCGAGCGTCACGAGCGGACGGAGGTCCGGGCGACGGTCGCCCCGGTCCCGTACACGGCGGACAATCGGTAGTGGCGACGAGCCGACGTTCGACGGCACGGGCGCGAGGGGAGAGCAAATTTTATCACCGCCGTGCTGCAAGTACGTGTAGATGAACGTATTCACACCGCATCGTTCCCTCGGACGGCCGGCGACGGCGGCCGAGCACCTCCCCTAACCACCACAGATGGCTTCCCAAGGACTCTCCGCGTCTTCGACGCGCACGACCGCCGAATCGCTTCTCGAGAACCCCCGCTTCGAGCTGATGCCGTTCGACAGCTTCGACGACGAGATCGAACACCTGCCCGACGGCGCGACCATCACGATCACGGCGTCTCCGCAACTGGAACTGGAGGCGACCATCGAGGCCGCCGAACGTGCCGCCCGGGAGGGCTACGAGGTCGTCCCGCACGTCTCCGCGCGCTACGTCCGCGGCCCCGACCACCTCGCGGAGATCTGCGAGCGCCTCAAGGCCGTCGGCATCGAGGACATCTTCGTGCCGGGCGGCGACCGCGAGGAGCCGATCGGCGAGTTCGAGTCCGCCTACGATATGCTGGTGGCGCTCGACGACCTCGAGTACGAGTTCGAGGAGATCGGCATCACGGGGTATCCCGAAGGCCACGACTTCCTCTCGGAAGCGACGCTGGCCGAGGCGATGGAGAAGAAGGCCCCCTACGCGACGTACATCGCCACACAGCTGTGTTACGATCCGAACGCGGTGCTCGAATGGATCGAGGAGGTCCGCGACCGCGGCATCGATCTCCCGATCGAGGTCGGCATCCCGGGCGTGATGAAGTACGAGAAGCTCCTGAGCATCTCCCAGAAGGTCGGCGTCGGCGACTCGGTGAAGTTCCTGAAGAAGACGACCGGCATATTCGGGTTCATCAAGCAGTTCATCGGTTCGCGCGGCCGGTACAAGCCGGACGAGCTCGTCGAGGGGCTCGCCCCGCACGCCGACGAGTACGGGATCCGCGGCCTCCACATCTACACGTTCAATCAGGTCCCCGACACGGAGGAGTGGCGGCGGAGCCGTCTCGACTGAGCGCGGCGTCGAAGTTCGTTCCGCCGCTGTTTCATTCCACTGTCATTTGTCGGGCTCAGCGCCCCACGCGGCGACGGCGCCCCGACATCCGGATCCGCGAGGACGACGTCGCCTCGATCCAGTGGACCTCGGGGACGACCGGCCGTCCCAAGGGCTGGTGTCACACCCACCGCGGGCTCGGTCACAAGGCGATCCAGCTCCAGCAGCTGCTGGCGCTCGATCGGACCGCGAGCCAGGCGCACGTCTTCACGCCCTCGTTCGCGGCGTGGTACTCGCTGTTCCTCCCGGCGCTGTACTCAAACGCGGCGACCTACTACCTCTCGGAGTGGGACGCGGAGGCCTACGTCCGCCTCATCGACGAGAAGGGGATCACGACCGCGGACCTGGTGCCCACGATGTGGCAGGAGGTCCTCCAGCTCGAGTCCCTCTCGGAGTACGACCTCAGTTCGCTGAACCGCGCGATCACCAGCGGCGAGTACCTCAACGAGGAGACCTTCCACGCGCTCCGGGAGGAGGTCTGCGAGGAGGTGTACAACAGCTACGCCGCGACCGAGGTGCTCGGCACGGGCGTCAGCGCCGAGGAGATCGCCGACGGCCGCATCGGGACCGTCGGGAAGCCGATCTCGGCGACGCGGATCCGCGTCGTCGAGGAGGGCGGCCCGCCGGACGCGACCAAGGAGCCCGGCGAGGTCGGCGAGATCATCGTCAACGGCCCCGACTGCGCCGTGTGGGCCTGGAAGGACACCGACCGGACCGAACGCGCCTTCGAGGACGGCTGGTGGTACTCCGGCGATCTCGGCTACAAGGACGAGGACGGCTACCTGTACGTCGAAGGGCGGACGGACTTTATGATCAAATCGAAGGGGATCAAGGTCGCGCCCACGCCGATCGAGGAGCGGCTCCAGGCCCACCCCGGCGTCGAGCAGGCGGTCGTCGTCGGCGTCCCCGACGAGGAGTTCGGGGAGAGGGTCACCGCGGTCGTGCGCCGTTCGGACCCCGACGTCGGACCCGACGACCTGGAGTCGTGGTGCCTGGAGAGCGACGAGGTCGCGCGGTTCGAGCGGCCGCGGGCGTACCACTTCGTCGAGGAGGCGTTCCCGCGGACCGCCACCGACAAACTGGATCGCGCGGCGCTGATCGAGCGGCTGGTGTCGGACGAGGCCTGATTCGCGGGTCCACCTCCGCTCAGAGTCGATTTCGGAGGTCTGGGCCCCCCACACGACGATCACCGCCTCCGCTGTTCTCCCGCTCCATCGTCGCGAGTCGCGTTCGTCGCGTCCGATATCGGAATGCTTACCAGGGTTCCGCGGCCTCTCCCGCATATGATCGGTGAAATCGACCACATCGAGATCGAAGCGAGCGACGCAGAGGAGATGGCGGACTTCCTGAAGAAGCTCGGCTACGAGGAGCTCCGCACCACCGAGCACCACGGCGAGTCCTACGAACTCGTGCCCGGCGAGGAAGAGGGTCCGCTCTTCGAGATCCACACCGTCGAGGGCGAGGAGGTCCCCGGCATCAACCACATCGCCTTCGCGGTCGACAACATCGACGAGATCACCGAGGAGCTCGAGGCCCAGGACGTCGACTCCATCGTCGGCCCCTACGACGTCGAGGAGACCGGCCGCACGATCACGAACTTCCGCGACCCCGACGGCCGCCGCTTCCAGATCGTCGACGACAGCGAGTAGGTCGACTCCCAGCTCTCCGTTCTTTCACCCTCTCCGGCAACGGCCTCGTCGACCGCGCCGAGGCGTCGAGACTCGGCATCGGAATGTATAACCCGGCCGCTGTCCCATCAGTCGCGTATGGATCAACACAACAGTTTCAGACACGCGATCGAGAACGACGAGGTGATCTTCGGCGCCCGCTCGTCGACGTTCTCCCCGACAGTGATCGAGATCTACGGCGAACTCGGCATCGACTTCGTCTGGCTGGACTTCGAGCACATGGGGCCGAGCCCCTGGGACAGCACGGTCTTCGAGGACCTGACGCGCGCGGCCGACGTCGGCGGGACGGAACTGTTCGTCCGCCTGCCGACCGGCGAGCCCTCTCTCATCAGAAAAGTGCTCGACGCCGGCGTCCGCAACGTCTTCGTCCCGCGAGTCGACACCGCCGAGGAGGTCCGCGAGGCCGTGAAGGCGACGCGCTTCGACTACGGCGGCGAGCCCGGCGAGCGCGGGATGGCCAGCGGCCGCTCGCGCACCTGGGGCCTCGCCGGCGACGACTACATCGAGACCGAAGACGAGGAGGTCTGCATCGGCGTGATGATCGAGAAGACCACCGCCGTCGACGAACTCGACGAGATCCTCTCGGTCCCCGAACTCGGCTTCGTCTTCATCGGGCCCTCGGACCTCTCGGTCCAGATGGGTCACCCCGGCGACAAGACCCACCCCGACGTCGCCAGCCAGATCACCGAGATCCGCGAGGCCGCCCACGACGCCGGCGTCCCGACGGGCGTGATCGCCAACGACCCCGAGGCCATCGAGGAGGCTGTCGAGAAGGGTCACCAGATCATCCGGATGGGCGGTGACCTCGCCTCGGTCAAGTCCGTCCTCTCCGAGCGTCTCGACGCGGTCGAGCACCTGCGGTAGACCGAGAGCCCGGCGCTCACCGGCGCTCCGGCGCGTTCCGGACGCGTGGGCTGTCGAATGAATTATTACGCGGGGGGCGAGACTCCATACCGTATGTCGCCGGAGCTTGCCCGTCTCAGTCACGTAGCGCTCGAAACCCCGGATCTGGAGGGATCGCTGGAATTCTTCGTCGACGCCGTCGGCTTCGAGGAGGTCGAACGCGAGGGCGATACCTCCTACCTCCGCGCGGTCGACGAGTTCAATCACCACTCGATCGTCCTCTCGGAGGCCGAGGAGGCCGGCGTCGACCACGTCGGCTGGCAGACGCGAAAGCCCGAGTACCTCGCCGAGTTCGAGGCGGTCCTCGACGAGGAGGGCATCGACGTGACCTGGATCGACGCCGGCGAGGAGCTCGGCCAGGGCGAGGCGTTCCGCTTCACCACGCCGACCGGCCACGAGTTCGAGTTCTACTACGAGATGGAGAAGCCCGATCCGCCGGCCGAGCGGCGCTCGAAGCTCAAGAACAAGACCTACTCGCGCACCACCACGAACCCGATCGCGCCGCGGCGGATCGACCACGTCCAGCTGTGGGACCCCGAGGCCAACGACTTCCGCGCGTGGCTGCAGGAGGCGCTGAACTTCCGCGTCCAGGAGCGCTATAATAGAAAAGACGGCTCCCGCTGGGGGACGTTCCTCAGCGCCAACGGCAACAAGATCGAGGCCGCCGTGATCGAAGACGAAGAGGTGGCGAACGACCCCGCGCTCCACCACATCGCCTACAAGGTGGACACCGCCGACGACCTCTTCGACGCCCACGACGCGATGAACGAACACGGCATCCCCACCGACGGGATCGGCCAGCACTCGATCTCCCGGGGGAAGTTCCTCTACGTGCGCGACCCCGTCAGCGGCCACCGCATCGAGTTCAACGCCGGCGGCTACCTCGTCTTCGATCCCACCTGGGAGACGGTCGAGTGGGAGGAGGGCGACCTCGAAGACCGACAGTGGATCGGCCAGATCGAGTCGAAGGCGCGCGTCGAGTACTGACGGGCGCGTCCGTCGAAACGGCGTTCTCAGCGCCCGGTTTCGGGACGAGCTCTACGACGAGTCGAAAAAAACGTAACTCCGGTCAGTAGTCGAGGACGTCCTCGATCCCCGCGGCGATCCGCGGCGGGTGCGGGATGTAGTAGTCCTCCATCGACAGGAGCGGCACCGGGATGTCGTAGCCGGTGATCCGCTCGACCGGCGCCTCGAGGTACATCAGCACCTCGTCGTTGATCGTGGCGACGATCTCGCTCGCCCAGCCGCCGCTGTAGGGCGCCTCGTGGACGACCGCACAGCGACCGGTCTTCCGCACCGACTCGACGACGGTCTCGCGGTCCATCGGCGAGATCGTCCGGAGGTCGATCACCTCGACGTCGGCGTCGATGCGGTCGACCGCTTCGAGGGTCTTCTGCATCATCGCGCCCCAGGAGATCACCGTGACGTCCTCGCCTTCCCGGCGCACGGCGGCCTCGCCGATCGGGACCTCGTAGTCCTCGTCGGGGACGTCCTCGCGGATGGAGCGGTAGATGTGCTTGGGCTCCATGAACAGCACCGGATCGGGGCTCCGGATCGCGGACTTGAGCAGCCCCTTCGTGTCGTAGGGCGTGCTCGGGATCACGACCTGGAGGCCCGGCACGTGGGCGTAGGCGCCCTCCAGGCTCTCGGAGTGGTGCTCGAGCGCGCGGATGCCGGCCCCGTACGGCGTCCGGACGACCATCGACGCGGTCCACTGCCCGCGGGTGCGCCAGCGCATCCGGCTGGCGTGGGTCACGAGCTGGTCGAACGCCGGCGGGAGGAACCCCGAGAACTGGATCTCCGCGACCGGGCGGAGGCCGAAGACGGCGAGGCCGACCGCGCCGCCGGTGATCGCGATCTCCGACAGCGGCGTGTCGACGACGCGGTCGCCGCCGAACTGCTCCTTCAGTCCCTCCGTGGCCCTGAAGACCCCGCCGGTCTCGGCGACGTCCTCGCCGAAGACGACGACGCGGTCGTCGCGCTCCATCTCCTCTCGCAGCGCCATATTGACGGCGTTGATGATAGTTTCAGCCATTGGTCACCCCTTGGGTCGCCGTTCGATGTACTCCTCGAGGTCGTCCAGCTCCTCGAGGTCGCGTTTCATCTCGTCTAGCTGTTCCTGCAGGATCGGCGGGAGGTCGTCGTAGACGTACTCGAACAGCTCGTCGACGTCGCGCGGGCCGAACTCGTCGGCGGCCTCGACGGCCGCGGAGAACTCCTCGTCGACCTCGGCGACGAGCGACTCCTTGTCGACCTCGTCCCAGAGCCCCTCGGACTTGAGGAACGACTCGTAGCGCTCGATCGGGTCGCGTTCGAGCCACTCCTCGACCTCCTCGCGGCCCCGGTACTCGGTGGGGTCGTCGCTGGTGGAGTGGCCCTCGGTCCGGTAGGTGAGCGCCTCGAAGAGGACCGGATGGCCCGCGCGGGCGAGCTTCCGCGCCTCCCGCATCGCGTCGTACACCGCGAGGACGTCGTTGCCGTCGGCGCGGATGCCGTGGACGCCGTAGCCGAGCCCCCGCTGGGCGATGGTGTTGGCGTTGGTCTGCTTCTCGAAGGGCGTCGAGATGGCCCACTGGTTGTTCTGACAGTAGAAGATCGCGGGGGCGTCGAGGACGCCCGCGAAGTTGACCGCCTCGTGGAACGCGCCGGTGGACGTCGCGCCGTCGCCGAAGTGCGCGGTGACGACCGCGTCGGTGTCGGTGAGGTTCATCCCCCAGCCGATTCCGGTGGTCATCGGGAGGTAGCCGCCGACGGAGATGCCGATCATACAGTTCCGCTCGGTGAGGAAGCGCTGGGCGTCCTCGACGCCGCGCCAGAAGAGGATGATGTCCCGCAGCGAGACGCCGCGCTGGAGCATCGCGCTCGTCTCGCGGCCCATCCCGAGGAGCCAGTCGCCGTCCCGGAGGGCGTAGCCGCTCCCGACGATGCTCGCCTCGTGGCCGCGGCTGGAGCCGACCGTGCCCATCTGGCCCCGCCGCTGGAGTTTGATCATCCGCTCGGCGTAGCGCTTCTCGACGAGCATCCACCGGTAGAGGTCGAGGAACTCCTCCTCCTCGAGGTCCGGGACGTCGTCGGGGTCGGCCGCGTCGACGGAGCCGATGGAACGACAGAACAAAAATCGAGAACGGGGGACCGATCGGACGGTGGACGATCAGTTCTCCGTCTCGACGGGGTCGTGGGCCTACCAGTGGATCGTCAACGGACCGGTGCGAGACGAGCTGAACATCGAGAGCGGGTCGGGCGCGTTCGGTCCGAACTACCACGCGAACCAGACCATCGCCCGCGCCCTGGGGATGGCCTACCGCAACACGGCCAAGATCTACCCCGGCGAGAAGGACATGGGCGTGATGGGCAACCCCGCGAAGTTCTCGCTCCTGGCTGGGGAGAACGAGGAGGCGAGCCCCTGGGAGCCCTACCACGTCACCCACGGCTACGACGCAGACGACAGCACCGTCACGCTGTCGGGGCCGAACGGGTGGACCCAGTGGATCCCCGGCGAGAACAGCGCCGAACAGATTCTCCGGGATATGATCAACAACACCCCGCGATCGATGCGGGCGAGTTCGGGGGAGGACCTCAACGCGACGATCACTCACGCGATCAACCCCTACAACGCCGAGGAACTGGAGAAGGCGGACCTCAGCAAGGACGAGATCAAACGGTACCTCGTCGGCAACTCCGACGTCCGATCGGACGGCCATCCGGAGTTGCTGTCGGACGCCGAAACGTTCGGCGACACCGATATATCAGTAAGACAGATATCACAGTACGAAGATATAGATGCGGTCAAGATCGTCACGGTCGGCGGGTCGGGGCGGTTCAACGCCATCATCGGAATGTCGATCGGGGGGCCGGTCACGAAGGTGATCCGATTCCCCGACGGCTGGGACGAACTCGTCGAGGAGTACGAATTCGACCGGAACTGGTTCCCGGAAGGCGGGTTCTACGAGTGAGAACCGTCTTTTCGTGAACTCCGCCATAGGCTGTCGGGTGGGGTTTGATACGGAAGCTGACTTCCGACTGGAAGAAAAATTTTATCTTTCTGATTTATTATGGTATTAAACAGCTTAGTTATAATATCGTTCTCCACCGGCTGCGACCCTGGGTGACCGTCTCTCCGCGACCGGTCCAGTCACCCCCTCATTCGGCCCGCGGCAGTTCGATGACGAAGACCGCGCCCGGGCCCTCCTCCGCCTCGAGGTCGTCGCGGTCTTCGACCCAGACGTCGCCGCCGTAGCCGTCGACGAGCGTCCGAACGAGGTAGAGTCCGATCCCGGTGCCCGCGCTGTCGAGGTCCGCCTCGCCCTTGCCGAAGATCGTCTTCTTCTGCGCGTCGGGGACGCCGGGGCCGTTGTCGGCGACGCGCACGCGGATCGTGTCGTCTCGCGGCTCGACCGAGACCGACACCTCCGGGACGTCCTTGTCGTTGTGCTGGACGGCGTTCTTGAGGACGTTCCGGAAGACCGACGCGAGCAGGTCGTCGGCGACGATCTCGACGGCCGGAATCGACTCGCACTGGACGACTGCCTCCGGATGCGCGGATCGGATCTCGTCCACTTCGGACTCGAGCACCGGACGGAGCCGCCGGCTGGACGGCTCCTGATCCGAGAGCAGCACGTCGGCCATATCGCGGGCCGTCGTCGTGAGTTCGACCGCGTGCTCCGCGTGTTCGCTGATCGTGTCGATGTACTCCCGGATTTCGTCGTCCTCGCACTCCTCGGCCAACAGGTCCGCGTAGGCCGTCACGAGCTGGAGGTCGTTCCGGATGTCGTGTCTGAGGACCTGGTTCAGGAGTTCGAGGTCGTCGCGCTGGGACTCCAGGCGCTCTTCGTACCGCTTGCGGTCGGTGATGTCGGTGATGAACCCCTCCAGCAGCGCGGCCTCGTCCCCGCGCTCGTCGACGTGCTGTCCCCGCTCCCACACCCACCGCTCGTCGCCGTCGGCGGTCCGGATGCGGTAGGTGACCTCGAAGGCGGTCTCGTCCTCGATCGCGGCCTGCACCTCGCGGTCCACCCGCTCTCGATCCTCGGGGTCGATGACGTCCAGCCCCCAGCTCACGTCGCCGGACTCGATCGCCTCGGCCTCGTAGCCGGTGAGGTCCTCGCAGCGTCCCCCGACGAACTCCATCGGCCAGCCGGTGTCGGTCCGGCAGCGGTAGACGATGCCCGGGAGGTTCTCGATGAGCCGCTCGAAGCGCCGCTCGGCCGCTTTGCGGTCCTCGATGTCGCGGACCACCGCGAGCACCCGTGGGCCGTCCGCGGTGTCGATCCGGGTGAGCGTCACCGACACCCAAAAGAGGGCGCCGTCGCTGTCGCGGGCGCGCCACTCGAACTCCCGGCGCTCGCCCGACTCCGCGGTCCGCGCGATCCGCCGGGCGGCCTCCTCCCGGGTGTAGGGTCCCTCGCCGGCGCTGAGCGTCTCGACGTCGTCGTTCCGGAGAAATTCGCGGGGGTAGCCGTACAGATCCACGGCCGCGGCGTTGACGTCGACGATGGTCCCGTCGGTCCGGTGGACGAACACGGCCTCCGACACCGCGTCGAACGCGCCGCGTAGTTCCTCGTACGTCAGCGGAGCGTCGTCGTCCGCGGTGCGCGAGGTGGTCATCGTCGGGAATTGTGCGCTGTGGAACATAAATGACACTGCCGCCGCGCCGGCGGCCGCTTCGGCGAGCGCTACTATAATACGCCACCCGGGCGAACCGGAGGTATGGTAAATTACCGGTACGCCGGCGACGCCCACGAGCGGCTGTTCGCCTCGTATCAGGAGGACTCCGACCCGTTCCCGACGAACGTGACGGCGTGCTTCCCGGACCGCGAGCACCGCCGCGAGGAGATCGCCCTCCTGCAGGAGCTGCTGTTCCCCACCTGCTGGAACGCCCCCGAACTGGTCCGCGACGAACTGGCGATCCTCGACCAGCTCGACGACCTGGGGACGCTGATCAAGGCCGGGATCTGCCCGTACACCGACGGCCGGCCCGACGAGACGGTCTCGACGCTCATCGACAGCCTGCCGCGGCTCCGCGACGTCCTCAAGCGGGACGTCGAGGCCGCCTACAAGGGCGACCCGGCGGCGAAGACGTACATGGAGATCATCCGGTCGTATCCCGGATTCCTCGCGATCGCGGTCCAGCGGGTCGCCCACGTCCTCTACGACATCGGCGCGCCCGAGTACGCGCGCGAGCTGACCGAGTACGCGAAGACCCAGACCGGGATCGACATCCACCCGGGCGCCGAGATCGGCGAGCACTTCTTCATCGACCACGGCACGGGCGTCGTCATCGGCGAGACCGCGACGGTGGGCGAGTGGGTCCGGCTCTATCAGGACGTGACTCTCGGGGCGCTCCACTTCGAGGAGGAAGAGGGCCAGGAGCACGCGCTCAAGAAGGGATACAAGCGCCACCCCGACATCGGCGACCACGTGGTCATCGGCGCCGGGACGAAGGTGCTCGGCGACATCACCGTCGGCGACCACGTGAGCATCGGCGCGAACTCCTGGATCACCGAGGACATCCCCGATCGGACGAAAGTCTACATCAAGGACCACCCGACCCAGGAGCGCAAGCGGTACGACTGATCGAGCTTACTCGTCTTCGAACTCGATCGACGCGATGGGGTGGCGGGGCTGTTCGTCGTCGTCGTTTTCGTACTTGTAGTCGACGCCCTCTTCCTCGTCGACCGTGGCGTTGTGCGACCCGTCGCAGAACGGCTTGTCGTCCGAGAGCCCGCACCGGCAGACGTAGATGTCGCCGTCGTGCTCGTCGGGGTCGATGACGTCGGGACCGTTCGCGTCGTGTGTGACTTCGCGTGACATCACCTACCACACTGAGCGCCACGCAGTTATAGCTCGTGGGCGACCGCACGCGTGACGAAAAACCGAAGCCCCTCGGTCGCGTCTGATCGCCTATGTCGAACGACCAGACGCTCGTCAGGGACGTGATGTCGACGCGGCTCGTGACGATCAGCCCCGACGCGACGCTCGTGGAGGCGGCGAAGCGGATGCGCGACCACGAGATCAACGCGCTGTTGGTGCCGTCGACGGAGATCGCGATCGTGACGAGCACGGACGTACTGGACGCCGTCGCCCGCGACCGCGACCCTGCCGAGGTCAGCGTCGGCGACGTGATGACGGGGGCCGTCGAGACCGTCACGCCCGACCTCCGGCTCACCGAGGCCGCGGCGATGATGGAGAACTTCGGCTTCAGCCACCTGCCGGTCGTCGACGACGACCTCGTCGGGATGGTCTCCTCGACGGACATCACCGCACAGCTCTCCTGAGATGGACGTCGTCACCGCACTCCGCGCACGGGAAGGCGTCACCTGTATGGTCGGCGCCGGGGGCAAGAAGACCACGATGCAGACGCTCGCGGGGGACCTGGAGGGCGCGGTCGTCACCGCCACGGTCCGGATCCCGATCTTCGACGACTGGGTCGGCCGCGTCGTCGTCACCGACGACCCCGTCGCGGCCGTCGACGAGGCCGAGGGCGACCCGGAGGCGTGGCCGCTCGGCGTCGTCCCCGAGCGCGAGCGCGAGGATCGCTACTTCGGCTACGAGCTCGACGTCCTCGACGAGCTCGCCGCGCTCGACGTCCCGGTGCTCGCGAAGGCCGACGGCGCGCGGATGCGGCGGCTCAAGGCGCCGAGCGAGAACGAGCCCCGAATTCCCGGGAGCGCCGACACCGTGGTCCCGATCGCGAGCGCGCACGTCGTCGGCGAGCCGCTCTCGGACGCCCTCGTCCACCGCGTCGACGAGGTCGCGGCGCTCACGGGTCTCGATCCCGGCGACGAGATCCGCCCCGCGGACGTCGCGGCCGTGCTCGCGAGCGAGGAGGGCGGGCTGAAGGGCGTGCCCGACGACGCGACGCCGATCCCGCTCCTGAACATGGTCGACGACGACGAACTCGAAGCGAGCGCCCGCGAGGTCGCCGCGGAGATCCACGAGCGGGCCGACGTGCCGCGGGTCGTCCTCGCGGAGATGCGCGCCGACGACCCGATCGTCGACGTGGTTTGAGCGGACGCGGTATTACCCCTCCCCGGAGAGCCGCTCGACCGCGCGCTCGAACTCCTCGTGGGTGTTGAGGTTCTCGAACGTCCCCATCGACGAGACCCGCTCGATCTCGTCGCGGTCGAGGACGACCGTGTCGAGGTCCTCGAGCGGGGCGACGATCCGGCTGTCGTCGCGTTCGAGCGCGCGGCGGCAGGCCGCGAGCATCGGCTCGGTCCGGTAGACCGCCTGGGTCGTCTGGAACCACTCGTCGGGACGCGGGACGGCGGCGTCGTGGTCTTCCGCGCGTTCGAAGAGGTGCTCGACGAACGCGGGATCGACGAACGGCATATCGCAGGCGACGACGAACGCGTACTCGGCGTCGACCTCCTCCAGTCCGCGGGCGATGCCGGCCATCGGCCCCGCGTCGGGCTCGCGATCGATCGCGAGCGTCGGGTCGACGTCGGCGTCGGCGAACGCGGCGCGGATGGCGTCCTCCTGGTCGGATCGACAGTTGAGCACGACCTCGTCCACGATGCCGACGACGCGGTCGACCACCCGGCGGATCATCGGCGTCCCGGCGAGGTCGGCGACGGCCTTGTCGCGGTCGCCGAAGCGGGTCGAGCGACCGCCGGCGAGGACCAGTACGGCGCGCATAGGGGCGCTTCCCGATCCGGGGCAAAGAAGCTGACGAGCCCCGCGGCGGCGACAGCGGAGCGCATTTACCCGCCGGGCGAGTGCGTCCGAACGATGCGGGAGGACGACCGGTGATGCGGGAAGACGAGCTCGCGACGGCCGTGGTCGAGCACTTCGAGGCCGCCTTCGACGGCGCGGAGATCGGCCTCGAAGAGCCCTACGACCACTACGGCAACCGCGGGTCGGTGGACGTGTACGTCCGCACGGCCCCGCCCGAGCGGGTGTCGTACCTGGTCGAACTGAAGGCCGACCCTGCGGTTCGGATGGCCTCGGGCGCGAACGAGATCCTCCGCCAGTACCGGCGGATGGAGCGGTACTTCTTCGCCGACGACGCCCACGACCTCCGGACGCGGCTCGCCCGCGACGGCCCCGGCGTCCACCTGCTCCTGCTCTTCGCGCCGACCACCGCGTGCGTGGAGCACGTCTTCGAGCACCGGCGGCTCTACGGCTCGGTCGACCCGGACCTGGCGATCGAGGGCGTCGAGGCCGAGCGCAAAGTCGCCTTTCTTGTGAACCTCGACGCGGCCCCCTCCGGCGGGCTCGCCTTCCTCTCGGTCAACGGCGAGGTCGGCGTCGACTCGCCCGGCTTTCTCGACGCAGTACCGGAGGGATCGCGGCTGGCCACGGCGATCCGGGAGGCCGACGTCGACCTCGACGACGGGTCGGCGAACGACGGTTCCTGACCCGGCCCCCGCTACCAGGCGCGCTCCAGGATGGCGACGATCTCGGCGGGACTGGGGTCGACGCCCTCGGGGGCGACATCGAGCAGCGAGTCGTCGTGGATCGCGGCCGCGACGTCCGGGAAGTCAGACTGGTCGACGCCGTCGACGTCGCGGAGGCGGTTCGGGAGCCCCAGATCGTTCCGGACGCCCGCGACGGCCTGGATGACCGCGCCGGCGGTGGCCTCCGGGCCGCCGGTCGCGTCGACGCCGAGCGCCTCCGCGAGGAGGTCCCGGCGGCCGTCCACCTCGCCGAGCAGGTAGCGGAGGACGTGCGGCGCCACGACGGCGTGGATCGTACCCTGGTGGACGTCGTAGCCGTGGGAGAAGCCGTGCCCGAAGGCGTGGATGAGCGACGCGCGGTAGCCCTCGCGGCCCGCGAGGCCGTACTGGACGGCGACGATCCCCGAGAGCACCTCCAGCAGTCGGTCCTCGTCCATCGGCTCCTCGCGGAGCGTTCCCAGCCCCGACTTGAGGAGGCGGAGGCCACGGGCGGCGGTCCCGTCGGTGATCGGCGTCGCGAGCGGCGAGTAGAGCGCCTCGATCCCCTTGTCGAAGCCGTTCATCGCGGAGGCGGTGAGCACCGAGGTGGGCGTCGTCCGGTAGAGGTCGGCGTCGTAGAACAGCGCCTCGGGCATCAGTCGCGGGTCGGAGACCCCGCCGCTCGGCGGACCGTCGTCGCCGGACTCGGCGTCGCCGTCCAGATCGGTTCCGGGATCGAGCGTGAGTGTAACGCCCGCGAGGTCCGAGAGGTCCGCGCCAGCGAGCGTGGTCGGGACGGCGACGACCGGGAGCGGACGGCCGTCGCCCGCCACGGGGAGCTCCCCGGTCTCGACCGCGCGCTCGGCCACCGCGCGGGAATCGTGGCCGTGCGACGAGAGCGCGCCCAGGACCTTCGCGACGTCGAGGGTGCTCCCGCCCCCGACCGCGACGACGACGTCGGCGTCGCGGTCGAGGGCCGTCTCCAGGCCGGCGAGCGCCGTGCCCAGCGTCTTCTCGGGCGTCGTCTCGGGGAACTCCGCGACCAGGCGGTCCCCCAGGCCGTCGCGGATCGGCTCGACGACGGCGGCCGTCCGGCCGACGGTCGTCCCGCTCACGAGCATCGCGCGGTCGTGGCCGAGGCGGTCGAGTTCGTCGCCGAGGCGCGCGACGCAGCCCGATCCCACGTGGACCGCGCCGGGCCTGAAGTCGAAGGTGAAGCCCTCGGTGGGAGACATGGCCCCTCCTACGCGTGGATCCCTCAAAGACCTACTCCCGCCGGCATTGATCGGAAATCGGATGCGAGCGTTTATCTACGAGATCGAGGCCAGGACGCGTGTGCGCTGACGATCGCCCCACGTCGTTCGCGGTTGTCCGGCACGGCGACGCGGGACCGGGTTCGGGTGTCGGCTGTCCGCCTTCAACGATTGCCAATCGGTGTCACTCCGCCGCTTCGAGCGCCTCGATCGCGTCGTCGAAGGCCTCTCGCTCGACGTCGTCCGCGTTCTCGCCCGGATGCGCCGCTCGGACTGCCTCCAGCGCCCCGGAGTCGCCGAGCTTCCCGAGCACGTCCGCCGCCCACGCCGGGTAGCCGTTGCCGCGACCCCGATCGAGCAATTCGCACAGCTCCTCGCGCAGCCACTCGCGGGGGACCTGTCCGGGCGAATCGGCCTCGACGAGGCCGACGACGAAGAGCAGGTACCGGGACGTGTTTCGATCGCTGCGGAGGCGCTCGACCATCGCCTCGAGATGCGGAGTGAAAAGCGACGGTTCTCGCTGTGCGACGCGAGCCAGGGCGTCCGTCGCGTAGACGGTCGCCCTGACGTGCGGCGAGCCCAGCCACACGGCCGGCGCGGGGATCCCGTCGACGTCGTCCGGGTACGCCGCGGCCGCCGCGAGCAGGTCGTCGAGGTAGGGAGCGAAGAGCGACGGCCGATCGTAGAGGTGCTGGAGCGCCTTCGCGGCCGTCGATCGCGCCTCGCCGTCGTCTACCGAGAGCAGCGCGACGATGCGCGCCATCTCCTCGCGGGTGAAATCGTCGGGGGTACCTTCGGCGGTCTCAAGGAGGTCGCTCGCCGTCGATCGCTGTTCCTCGACGCCGTCCGGAATCGGCACCGACGCCGGCGGGGGAGCGCTCTCGACGTCGCGAGTGGCATCGCCGTCCGGATCCGAGCCTCGGTCTCCCGTCATCGTCCGAGATCCAACTCCAGGTCCCCGGCGTCCAGGATCTCGCGGTAGACCGCGCGCTTGTCCATCCCGGTCTCGGCGCAGAGGCGGTCGATCTCTCTCGGCGTGAACTCGGGGCCGACCTCGCGCAGGACCCGACGAAACGACGCCGAGTATCGGGGGCGCCGCTCGTCCGTCCGAGCGATCAGCCCCGCGTCGACGAGGTCGTCGAGGACCATCTCGAAGTCGGGTTCGGTCGCCGGCGCGTCCGAGCGCACGCCGTAGTCGTCGTGATCCTCGAACTGGTAGAAGTGGTCGGCCGCCGAGCGAAGCGGCTCGTCGCCCTCGCCTAAGAACTCGTACACCTGGACCTGGGTGTCGTGGAGCGCCGACGGGTCCGGGACCGGGAGGTCCGCTCCGTAGCGCCACAGCAGCCCCTCGATCAGCTCGGGCGCGAGGTCGTGTTCGTCGATTAGTTCCCGTGTGCGATCGGTCACACACGGACCTCGGACGGCGTCACAATAAAAATACGGAGCGAGTCCGTCGGTGCCGTGCGAGATCGAACCGCGTAAGTCGCCGACCCGTCTCCGGGGCGGTATGGAGGTTCTCGGTCGGCTGCTCGGGCTGCTCGTCCTCCTGGCCGCTGGGACGGGGCTCCGCCTCGGCGGCGTGCTCGACGAGGTGTGGACCCGGCGGCTCAACGCCATCGCCTACTACGTCGCGCTGCCGGCGCTCGTCTTCGTCTCTACCTACGATCGGGGGATCGGGGACCTGCTGACGCCGGCCCTCGTGGGCGGTCCCGTCGCGGTTCTCCTCGGGACCGCGGCCCTCGCGTGGCTGCTCCACCGGAACCGCGCCGATCGGGAGCGCCGGGGGGTCGCGATCGTCCAGTCGTACCACTCGAACATCGGCTATCTGGGCCTACCGCTCCTCGCCGCGACGTTCGGAGACGACGTCACCGCCGTCGCGAGCGTCGTGCTCGGCGTCGTCTCGCTGACCCAGGTCCCGCTGACGATCACCGTGCTGACCGGGATCGACGGCACCGACGGCTCGGTCGCCACCGAACTGGTGGAGTTGGCCAAGAACCCGGTGCTCCTGATCCTCGTCCTGGGGCTGACCGTCGGCTCGCTCGGGATCGGCGTTCCGGGGGCGGTGACGGCCGGCCTCGACGTCCTCGGATCGCTGGCGCTCCCGCTCGCGTTGCTGTGTGTTGGCGCGTCGCTGCGGTTCGATATCCCCGACGGCGACCTGGGGACGAGCGCGGCGGTCGTCGCGCTGAAGGTCGCGTGGATGCCGGCGCTGGCGTGGGCCGTGTTCTCCCTGCTCGGGGTCGGCGCCGCCGCGTTCACCGCTGCGGTCGTGATGCTCGGGACCCCGACCGCGGTCTCGACGTACGTGTTCGCGAGCGAGCTCGGCGGCGATCCGGAGTTCGCCTCGCTGAACGTGTTCCTGACGACAGTCGTCTCCGTCGGGACGCTCTTCGTGCTCATTCGGGTAGTCGGGTGAGATCACACGCTTACCGGTCGCTCACCTGGGATCGTAGACAAAGTCGCCAAGCGGCGTTGATCGTCGTCCTGGCCGCCCGTATCGGCGCGAGTGAGGGCGATTACTCGATGTGGCCTTCCTGCCGCAGCTGATCCGCGTCCTGCTCGGAGTAGCGCCACTCGATGTTGGCCTTCTCGTCCTGCCAGTCCCACGGTTCGACGAGGACGACGTCGCCCTCGTTGATCCAGGTCCGGTACTTCATTCGGCCGGGGATCCGGCCCATCCGGTTTTTGCCGTCGGCACAGCGAACGCGTACGTGGTTGCCACCGTTGTGTTCCGTGACAGTGGCGAACAGCTCGTCTTCGTTGGGCATTCGAAGGTTTCGACGCCCTGTTTCTTCAGTCACAGTGGTAGTACGTCGGGAGGACGGATAAAGATCCGGTTCCGCGTGCTAACTGGGAGACTGGTCGGTGGTAACGGCTCTCATTATTGTCGTGAACCGCCTCGGCCTGCTCCGCCTGTAGAAACGGAACTCGAACCTGTTCACACGACTTTATGATTCAAAATAGTAAGATATATTTGATATATATTTTTTCTATAATTTCAATTTAGAAGGCCGAAATGAGCTCTCAATTGTCGCTAAAGACCAGTTCCAGCGTTATATTTATAGCCACTTTTCTTATCTGATCCTGTGCAGTAAATTATATGATGTATTTCTTGGAGCCGCCTCCCGTTGTCCGGTAATGACGGACGCATTTGTCCGATGGAATGACACGGCAGCAGTTTTCGCGAAGTGAATCCCGATAGCGGGAGTCATTCCTAGAATCGAATCGAGAGTGGTTGTAACTGGCGAGAACCCTGATAGGCGAAGGAACGTATGACTCGATGAACGAAACGTATCGTAACAAACGTACTTCTGTTACTCCGGTCGGTGGGGTCGAGCGTGCTCCCAGCGTCAGGCAGTGACCGGAGCTCGCTGTAGTGCGATTTCTCCCGGTTTGGTGTCATTCCCGACCCCCGGAATTTCGTCCGGAATTAGCGGACGAACCGTTCGAGGGAACCGAAGACAGCGGCTGCGAGGCGGCGTCGTCGCAAGCGTGAGGCGCACGACGTGGGGTGCGCGAGTCGTCGTCGATAACGGTCCCCGAACCGCGTCGCCGACACGAGGGACGGTTACTCGTGGTCGCGGTTCTCGAGTTTGTATCGTTCGATCTTCCCGCTCGGGTTGCGCGGGAGTTCGTCGAGGAACCGGTACTCCCGCGGCCGCTTGTAGTCCGCCAGGTCGTCGCTGTCGCGGCACCACTCGTCCAACTCCCCCTCGGTCACGTCGCCGTTCCGTTCGACGAAGGCGACGACGATCTCGCCCCACTCCTCGTCGGGGTGACCGACGACGCCAGCGTCCGAGACCTCGGGGTGTGTGAGTAGGACGTCCTCGACTTCCGTCGGGTGGATGTTCTCGCCGCCGCTGATGATCATATCGTCGACGCGGCCGGTGATGACGATCCGGTTCTCCTCGGTCCGGCGGGCGGCGTCGCCGGTGTAGAACCACCCCTCGTGGATCGCTTCCTCGGTGGCCTCGGGCTTGTTCCAGTAGCCGTCGAAGGCGACCGGCGAGTCCGTGTTGACGATGAGTTCCCCCTGGGTGCCCGGTTCGACCGTGTCCTGGGGATCGTCGCTGTCGACGGCGACGACGCGCGTTTCGAGGCCGACGTTCGCGGGCCCGGTCACGGTCGGGTCGCGGATGTCCTGGAGGTCGATGTACGCGAGGGTGCCGTAGACCTCGGTGGTCCCGTAGAGGTTCGCGATGTGGTCGGGGTCGAACGTCTCGATCGTCCGCTCGAAGACGGCCTGGCTCATCGGCGCGCCGGAGTAGCCGATCGTGTCGACCGACGAGATGTCGACCTCGTCGATCGCGTCGGTGTCGAGCATATTCGCGAAGATGGTCGGCGCCTCGTGCAACGCCGTGACCCCGTAGTCCTCGATGGCCCGGACGGCGGTTTCGGGGTCGAACTCGGACATACACAGGTAGGTACCGCTCATCGAGAGCAGGCCGCAGAGGATGCCGTGAAGGCCGACGGTGTGGTACAGCGGCATAACCCCGATCATCGTCTCGTCGAGGTAGTAGTGCTGGCCGAGGGAGTTGATGATCCACCGGGAGGAGGTCGAATCGTGGTCCAGCGGGATCCCCTTCGGGTCGCCGGTGGTCCCGGAGCTGTACAGCATCACGCTCGGATCGTCGTAGCCGACGTCGACGTCGGGTTTCCCGGCCGGGGCGTCGGCGAAGTCCTCGAAGGGTTCCGCGAAGTCGGGCGCGTCGTCGCCGACGTAGACCGCCGGCACCTCGATGTCGTCTTCGACCGACGCGACCGCCTCGCGGGAGATCTCGTCGAAGAGGAACAGCTCGGGATCGGAGTCCGCGATGTGGTAGCGGACGCCGCTGGCGGCCAGCCGGAAGTTGAACGGGACGGCGACGACGCCGGCCAGCTGGGTGGCGACGAACGTCACGACGTGTTCTGGGCGGTTCGCCATACAGATCGCCACCCGGTCGCCGGGTTCGATCCCCCGATCCCGGAGCGCGGTGGCGACGCGGTACGCCCGGGTCCGGAGCTCCGAGTAGGTCAGCTCGGCCCCGTCGTTCAGGTGGGCGATCGCGGTCCGGTCGGGTGTTCGAGCGACCGATTGCTCGAACGTGGAAGGGAACAACATACGCTACGGTCTATTCGAAGGGAGTGTAATAATTTTTCCTCTCGGTTGGTCGCATCCGACGCCGGCGCCGATCGATTCGGGAGCGTCGGCGTCTGACGGGCCGGGTCGTCCTCAGTATCAGTAGTATCGGTAGTTGACAGCGATCTCCTCGGCGGCCGCGCGGACGTTCTGGATCAGGTCGTTCCGATAGTCGTCCTGTTCGAGCCGCCCGGTCGGGCAGGCGACCGAGACGCTCCCGAGGAGGTCGCCGTCCTCGATGACCGGGCAGGCGACGAAACCGATTCCGACGACCTGCTCCTCGCGGTCGATCGCGTAGCCGTTCTCGCGGATGCCTTCGAGCTCCGAGCGGAGCTCGTCGGGATCGGTGACCGTCTGCTCGGTCACCGCCTCGAGTTCGTCGACGTCGAGCAGTTCGTCGATGCGCTCGTCCGGCAGGTGCGCGAGCAGGACCTTACCGGCGGCGTGGGAGTGGATCGGCGTCCGGAAGCCGGGGTAGGTCCCCGTCTGGACGGAGGTGAGATCGCCCGCCTCGTGGAGCATCACCCACTCGCCGTCCTCCTCCTGGCCGAGCTGGGCGAGCTCGTCGGACTGCTCGGAGAGCTTCTCGAGGACGACGTCCGAGGAGCGGAAGAACCGGCTGCGGTACTTGAGCAGGCTGCCGCGCTCGAGGAAGCGGTAGCTGATCCGGTACGTGCCGGCCTCCCTGACGACGAAGCCCGTCGCCTCCAGCGAGACGAGGTAGTCGTGGGCGGTGCTCCGGTTGACGCCCATCAGACCTGCGATCTCCGCGGGGCCGGCTTCCCCCTCGCGTTCCAGCAGGTCGAGGACCTCGAACGCCCGGGCGACCGTCTGGAGTGGGACGTCTGAACTCACAGTCCTACGTCCGGCCCCGAAAGTATGAAACACTATCGCTCGGTGCGGTCGCCCGGAGCGAGCGAGCGGAGTGTGACTTCGGACGTTGACCGAAAGCCAAGAAAAATTTAAATATTATTATACGGAAGATAGCCGCAGGCAGCACTATGACAGAGAGCCTCGAAGACGCGCTTCAGCGAGCCGACAGTCCAGTCGATTTCGTCCGATCACCCGCCCGAGGGGCGGACACCGGCCACCTCCGCCTGTTCACCGATCTCCCCGACGAGGTGACGAACTGGCGAGAGGAGCAGTCCGCGTGGGCCGACAGCGTCGCGCTGGCGGACCTCTCGCACCATATGACTGACCTCCACGTCGAGGGCCCCGACGCGCTCGACCTCTTTTCGGACCTCGGCATCAACGACTTCTCCTCGTTCGAGCCGGGACAGGCGAAGCAGTTCGCCGCGACCAGCCCCGACGGCTACCTCATCGGCGACGGCATCCTCTTCCATCTCGGCGAGGACGAGTTCAACCTCGTCGGCTACGGCCCGATCAACTGGGTCGAGTTCCACGCCGAGACCCGCGACTACGACGTCGAGACCGAACGCGACGAGCACGGCGGGCTTCGGGAGGGCCCGCCGAAGACGTTCCGCTACCAGGTCCAGGGCCCCGACGCGCTCGACCTGATCACGGAGGTCGTCGACGGCGACCTCCCCGAGGTGCCGTTCTTCAACTTCCGCGAGGTCTCGATCGCCGGCCACGAGGTCAACGCTCTCCGCCACGGGATGCTGAACGAGCCCGGATTCGAGTTCTTCGGCCCCTGGGAGCACGCCGAGGACGTCCGCACTGCGATTATGGAGACGGGCCGGGACTACGACATCCGCCGGATCGGTGCGAAGGCCTACCCGACGAACGTGATCACGGCGGCGTGGATGTCGATCCCGCTGCCGGCGATCTACCACGACGACGACCTCCTGGCGGAGTACCGCGAGTGGCTCGACGTGGATAGCTTCGAGGGCGCGCTCGCCATCGGCGGCAGCCTCGACTCCGAGGACATCACCGACCACTACCTGACGCCGGTCGAGGCGGGCCACGGTCGCTTCGTCGATCTCGACCACGACTTCGTCGGGAGGGACGCGGTGGCCGAACAGCTCGAGAACGAGGACCGCACCCGGGTCACGCTCGTGTGGGATCAGGAGGCCACGACGGAGCTGTACGGCGGGGCGCTCTTCGACGACGACGCCACCTACCGGTACACCGATCTGCCCGTCGCCGACTGGGCGCTGACCCAGAACGACAGGGTCCTGAAGGACGGCGACGTCGTCGGCGTCGCCAACAACACCCGCTACCTCTACTTCGAGCGGCGGATGTTCTCGCTGTGCGCGATCGACTCCGAACTCGCCGAGCCCGGCACCGAGGTCTCGATCCTCTGGGGCGAGCCCGACTCCGGGAACCCGCGCGTCGAGGACCACGAACAGACGGAGGTCACGGCGACCGTCGCGCCGGCGCCGTACTTCGAGGACAAGCGCAAGACTGCGGACTACAACGCGAACTGACGGCCGCGTCGGCGCGGGGAACCGAAATCGCGTCGGGCGGGCGCGCCCCGTCACAGTCGTTTCTGAGGGCGCGCTGACGTACTTCGATTCGATTCACGGAAAGATTTATAACCTTCTTTTGCAAAGGAGTCTCCGTGCCGATGAGTAACAGACGACGATTTATCACAGCCGCGGGAACGGGCGCCGTCGCGCTCGTCACGGGGTGTCTCGGATCGGGCGGGGACGGCGACAGCACAACCACGTCCGCCGCTGACGGCGGAACGGGCGGGAGCACGGCCACGACGGGATCGAGCGGGAGCGACGATCCGATCACGATCGCCGCGACGGTCTCCCGAAGCGGGTCGTTCTCCGGCGCGGGGGCGGACGTCGAGACCGCGTACAAACTCGGGACGCAGGTGATAAACGAGAACGGCGGCATCCTCGGCCGCGACGTGGAACTCATCATCCGTGACGACGAGAGCACCCCGAAGGGCGTCCGCGAGGGGCTCCAGGCGATCATCTCGAACAACGACGTGGACCTCATCTGGGGCACGTTCGGCAGCCTGCTCGTGGCCGCCGCCGCCTCGATCGCCGAACGCGAGGAGCTACCGATGCTGAGCGCGAACTTCGCGTACATGCAGCCCCACCTGAACAACAACTACAACTGGACGTTCGCCCCGTTCCCGAAGAGCCGCGACATGGCGAACGGCGCGGTGAAACTGGCGAAGCTCGCGCCCGAAGACAATCAGCCGGTGAACGTGGGCATCTGGCAGACGAACACCGGCTGGGGTGCCGAGCTCGGCCGCGTCTGGTCCGAAGCGCTCGAAGCCAACGGCCACGAGGTCGTCGTCAACGAGAAGTTCCAGATCGGTACCTCGGACTTCTCGACGCTCATCTCGCAGGCCAAGAGCGCGAACGTGGAGTACCTGCTCACGAACCCCGCGCCGGGCGGCGGGATCACGATGGTGAAACAGATGCAGGAGAACAGTTTCAACCCGAAGATCGCCACGATAGAGCGCGCGGCGACGATCACGACCTGGCTGAAGGCGACCGGCGTCGCGGGGCTGTACACCAACTCAACGCCGGGGTGGGTCCCCGGGCTGACCGGCGGCGGGAACCGGCAGATGCTCGAGGCCTACCGGGCCCAGGAGGGCGTCGCGTCCGACGCCTACCCCGCGCCGACCGTCGGCGGGACGTACAACGTCACGCAGACGACGAAGCAGGCGGTCGAGGCCGCCGGCTCCGTCGAGCCCGACGCGGTCCAGCAGGCGCTCCTCGACAACGAGTTCCGGACGGTCCTCGGCTCGTTCCGGTTCGACGAGAACGGGATGCCCGTCGAGGGCGACCTGGCGCCACCGATGGGGCAGTGGCAGGACGGTCTGCTCCGACTGGTCATCCCCTCGGACGTCGACAGCCCGGCGTCGACCGACTTCGTGTATCCGGCGCCGCCGTACGGCGAGCGCTCGATGTAACCGCCCCGGAGACACGGACACAGATTCACATTCGATGCTGGACTTCCGCGCATTCAGACGGGTAGTGGACCGATACGGGGACCGGACGGCCCTCGTAGATACGAACGGGACGGCTCGGACGTATCGCGAACTAGGAGGGCGGACCGACGCCCTGGCGAACGCGCTCGACGACCGCCTCGGCGACGCCCGGACCGCGTCGCTCCTCCGCAACGGCCCGGCGGCAATCGAGATGATGCTCGCCGCACAGAAGCGCGGCCGGGCGAACGCGCAGTTGAGCTTCCGCGGCGCCGCGGGCGAGCTCCGGCGGATGATCGAGGCCGCCGAGGCGGAGGCGCTCGTCTACGACGCGGCGAACGCCGAGATGGCCGAGCGGGTCCTCGACGAGATGGATCTCGACGTCGCGCTGTTCGTCGGCGACGACGGGCCCGCCCGACCCGAGGTGGAACCCTACGAAGGGGCCGTAGCGTCGGCCCATACGGACTACGCCGCCGTCGAGGATCCCGACGCGGAGACCGGGATCCTCTACACCAGCGGGTCGACGAGCGAGCCGAAGGCCATCCTGGAGGACCAGCGGCGCGTCTGGCGGGCGAGCACCCAGGCCGTGATGGAGATGAGTCTCGAACCGGACGACGTGGCCCTGGTGACGACGCCGTGGTACCACGACGTCACGACGGTAGCGTGGATCTACCCCTACCTCCAGGTCGGGGCGACGCTCGTGCTCCAGCCGGAGTTCGTCCCGCCCGAGACGATGCGCCTCCTCGACGAGCACGACGTGACGGGGCTGCTCGCGGTGCCGGCGCAGCTCGAGGCGCTGCTGGAGGCCGACGAGAAGGGTTCGTACGACCTCTCGTCGCTGTCGTGTATCCGGACGGGCGGCGCCGTCGTCTCGCCCTCGCTCGTCGAGCGGGTCCGCGAGCGGATGACCGAGGGCGTCCACAACACCTACGGCCTGACCGAGGGCATCTCGAACCTCACGCACGCGTATCCCGACGAGCAGGTGGAGAGCCCCGGTACCGTCGGGAACGCGTCGTTCAACTGGGACCTCCGGGTCGTCGAGGCCGCAGCGCCCGACGAGGAGCCGGACCCGTCGGCGACCGTCGACCGCGGCGAGACCGGCGAACTCATCGGTCGCGGCCCGTTCGCCGACGGCTACCTGAACAGCCCCGAGGAGGAAGCGCGGCTGTTCGTCGACGGCGAGTGGCTCCGGACGATGGACGTCGCCCACGTCGACGACCACGGCCGGTTGCACATCGTCGACCGCGTGGACAATATGCTCGTCAGCGGCGGCGAGAACATCTATCCCCAGGAGGTCGAACTCGCACTCGATAGCCACCCGGACGTCCGGGAGGTCGCAGTCGTCGGCGTCCCCGACGAGGAATGGGGCGAGCGCGTCGCGGCCGTGGTCGTCGGCGACGCGGATCCGGACGAGCTCGACGAGTATTGCAGGGATCACGACGATCTAGCCGACTTCAAGCGACCGCGATCGTACGTCGTAATCGACGAACCGCTTCCGCGGTCCGACACCGGAACGCTGCTCCGAGAGGAGATCAGTCGTAAGTACTTCGAAAACGATAGTTGACTAAAAATATACTATCTTTGTTATTAATATATCTGATACTATCGGGTCGGTTTGAGTACGAAACATTGGTATAAGGTGCATTTACTGGTACTTTCCTCAATTATTAAATATATTAACTCAAATGTTATTTTGGAATATACTAATATTTACTTTAATGTAAATTGGAAATGACGTATCGTCGAAGTGCGCGTGCGGCCGTCTTCGCCACAGTGTCGCCCGCCCGACTGATAGCGGATGCTCATACTGTCGGATACAAGTCTGTGAAGAATTTCGCCGCCCGGGGCGGCGAATATCTTGAAACAGTTGTGTCCGACAGGATCAGTCGAGTGAATAAAATACTCACGTACACTGCCGCGACGCCGTCGCCGGCAATACGCGTGGGGAGTTTCCGTAAAGAATAGATCGCTTTCCGAACGACAAAACATCCTTTCGCCTCTGGTATTTTTACTGCGCCCACGATAAGATAAGTTTAAGAGGCTAACTCCGATCAGTTGGACTATGACCTGGTCCAACCAGGAGTGGTGGCCGAATCTGTTACGGCTAGACATTCTCGACGACAACGCTGCAGATCTCGATCCGTACGGGGACGACTTCGACTACGCCGAGGAGTTCCAGAAGCTCGATCTCGAGGAGGTGAAGGCGGACATCCAGGAGGTGATGATGTCCCCCCAAGAGTGGTGGCCGGCGGACTACGGCACCTACGGACCGCTCTTCATCCGGATGGCGTGGCACAGCGCCGGTACGTATCGTACCAGCGACGGCCGCGCCGGGGCGTCCGGCGCGCTCCAGCGACTTCCCCCGGAGAGCAGCTGGCCGGACAACGTGAACCTCGACAAGGCCCGTCGCCTGCTACAGCCGGTCAAACAGAAGTACGGACGCAAGCTCTCGTGGGGTGACCTGATCATCCTCGCCGGGAACGTCGCCCTGGAGACGATGGGCTTCGAGACGTACGGCTTCGCCGGCGGCCGGGTGGACGATTTCAAGTCCAACGAGGCCGTCGAGTGGGGGCCCGAAGAGGAGTGGGAGACGACCTCGCCCGAGCGCTTCCACGACGAGGAGGTGGGCGATCTCAAGGACCCGCTCGCGAACACGGTGATGGGGCTCATCTACGTGAATCCCGAGGGCCCGTACGGCGAGCCCGACCTCGAGGGGTCCGCGAAGAACATCCGCAACGAGTTCGAGCGGATGGCGATGAACGACGAGGAGACGGTCGCGCTCATCGCTGGGGGCCACACCTTCGGGAAGGTTCACGGCGCCGACGACGAGACGGAAGTCGGTCCCGAGCCCGAGGCGGCGCCCATCGACCAACAGGGCCTCGGCTGGGACCACGACTTCGAGAAGGCCGGGATGATCACGAGCGGCATCGAGGGCCCGTGGAACGACACGCCGACACAGTGGGATATGGGGTACGTCGACAATCTGCTCGACTACGAGTGGGAGCCGCACAAGGGCCCCGGCGGCGCGTGGCAGTGGCAACCGGCCAGCGAGGAAGAGCGCGAGGACATCGAGAAGGCGCCGTCCGCCCAGGACTTCGACGAGTCCGAGCAGCCGATGATGCTGACGACGGACGTCGCCCTGAAGCACGACGAGGACT
>JBDGUM010000020.1:0-50616 GCA_042215855.1 Halobellus sp.
CACGAGCGCGACGGGATTCGAACCCGCGACCATCGGATTAGAAGTCCGACGCTCTGTCCGACTGAGCTACGCGCCCTCGTCGGAAGGGAATCGGGGATCGGTAAAAAGGGATGTGGATGTCGCCGTCGGACCGGATCCCGAGCGGAACGCGTAAGGTCCGCAACCGAGAAGCGACGCGTAATGAAGGTCATCGGCACCGTCGGACTGCCCGGCAGCGGCAAGGGCGAGGCCGCCGCCGTCGCCCGCGAGGCCGGCGCCCCGGTCGTCACGATGGGCGACGTGATCCGGGAGGCCTGCCGCGAGCGGGGGCTCGACCCCGCCGAGCACCACGGCGAGATCGCGAAGGCGCTCCGCGAGGAGAACGGCCCCGCCGCCATCGCCGAGCGGTCGCTTCCGCTGATCGAGTCCGAACTGGAAGACAGCGACGTCGTCCTCGTCGACGGCCTCCGCTCGGACGTCGAACTCGACCGCTTCCGCGAGGCGTTCGGCGACGACTTCCTCTTGGTGAGCGTCGAGGCGCCGTTCGAGACCCGCGCCGACCGCCTGCTCGAACGCGGCCGCGACGACACCGACCTCGACCGCGAGGCCCTCCGCGACCGCGAGGAGCGCGAGCTCGGCTTCGGGATGGGCGAGGTGATGGACCGTGCGGACGTCGTCGTCCGCAACACCGACAGCCTGGAGGCGTTCCGCGAGCGGATCCGCGCGATACTCGACGACGACCTCGACCGGATCGCCGACGACGAGCACGTCCGGGTCCGAACCGCGGGTGGTGCGCCGTGATCTACCGGATCGAGGCCCGGATCGTCGCGCCGGTGCGGGACACCGAGGTGACGGCCCGCGTCGAGGACGCGGTGCGGAATCTGTTCCCGAACGTCGAGTTCGAGCATCAGAACGGAGAGCTCGTCGGCACGACCCACTCGCTGGAGCGCTTCTCCGAGCGACTGCACGAACAGGAGATCCTCGACACCGCCCGCCGGGAGTTCGCGAAGCGGGCCGACGAGGGGGGCTTCTCCTTCGCCCTGAAGAAACAGGCCGCGTTCAAGGGCACGATCAACTTCGCCGTCGGCAACCCCGACGAACTCGGCGACATCGAGGTCCACGTCACCGTCCACGAACCCGACGTCGAGTCCTACATCGACCACGTCGCGCCGCCGACCCAGGAAGGCAAACCGATCGATCCCGACGACCGGGAGCGGTAGTCCGGGTCACGCGCCCGCGCTCGCGACGCCGGGACGGGGACGACCGCTTCAGACCGGCACGAGCAACACGGCCAGCGCCGCGGCGATGAAGACGACTTTCAACACGGTGTTGACGACGATCACCTTCGAGCCGAACGCCGGCCCCCAGATCCCGTACTGGAACGGGATCGAGCGCTTGAACGTCGAGACCGCGAAGGAGACGATCCCGCCGAGAAGCATCGTCGCGACGGCGGTCCGCGGCGTGAACGTCCCGCCGATCATCGGGGCGATCGTCGCCGCTCCGGCAGTTGTATCGAACGCGAACACGGCGATCACCGGCAGCGACGCGCCCGGCAGTCCGAGCAGTGCGGTCAGCGGCTCGGCGATGCCCGTGACCGCGCGGAGGTCCTGCGTTCGGACCAGGAGCGTGACCAGGGCGTAGACGACCGCGAGCCGCGGGACGATCCGTTTCAGCTTCGGCCAGGTCTTCTCGGCCGCGGTGCGGACCACTTCGGCGGGCGACCCGTCGTCCTCGACTGTGGGGTCGGCCTCGGCCGCCGGATCCGATTCGCCGTCGCTCTCGTCGCCGCCGTCGGCCGCCGCCGTGTCGGGTGCGTCGGCCGGCGATCGCCCGGACTTTCCGGAGAGCAACACCGCACCGGCGAGGACGCCCGCGATCGTGATCCCGAGCGCGATCGCCGCCCGGGCGCCGACGTAGAGCAGGCCGACCTCCAGTCCGAGAATCGGGATCAACACCGGCGCGTAGTAGGTGAAGATGTGCTGGACGAAGCCGAAGAACGTGTTCATCGTCACCGCGACGAGCGTCTCGACGTCGTTCAGACGGCCCGACTCGCGGAAATCCGCGAGCATTCCGTAGCCCGCGGTCGTCGAGGCCGCGGTCGTGACGATCGCGGTCCCGACCTCGTCCGGGAGGTTCGCGGGGCGGGTGAGGTGCTTCGAGAACGCCGCGATCCGCTCGACGAGGCCGAAGCCGACGGCGACGTTCGCGAGGAAGACGCCGACGCCGATGAAGACCGCGATGCGGGCGACGCGCGGCGCTACCTCGACCAGCACCGGCCAGACGGCGTCGAACGCTCCCGTGAGCTGCACGGGCACGCCTCCGGCCTCCGCGGACTAATCGGCGTCGGTTGCGGCACGGGGTCCGGTTCGTCCGTCGTCGACGAGGGCGCGACTCACAGCAACAACTGCACCGTCGCGAACAGCACCACCACGCCGAGCACGTCGCAGGTGTTCGTCACGATCGGGATCACCACGTCGTCGGGGTCGAGCTGGAAGCGATAGGCCACGTACGTCACCGTCACGGTCACGCCGACCGCCAGGACGGCCAGCGCGATCCCCGACAGCAGCGAGATGGCGACGACCGTCCCGGGCGCCAGTCGGACGCCGCTCGCCAGCGCGGTGAGCCCCCACGCGCCGATCCCGACGATCGGGAAGATCGAGACCGCGAGCGCGAGCGTCGCGACCGCGTTGCCGGCGAGGTTCTCGTCGCGGGGGTCGAACGAGAGCGTCCCGAGGTGGAACGCCGTCGAGAGCCGCGCCGCGAGGATGCTGCCCAGGTTCCCGGCGGTCCCGATCGTGACGGGCACGAGCGCGAGGAGCGTCGGGTACTTGAGCAGTTGCGCCTCGAAGCCCCCCAGCACGAGCCCGCTCCCGACCTCGACGAGCGTCAGCACGAGGAGGACGGGGAGCATCGCCCGCGAGATCGCGCGGACGGTCCACTCGGTCGCCACTCAGAACACCTCCGCGAGCCCGAGCACCAGTCTGACCGCCGCGAGCAGGAAGAACACGCCGAAGACGTCGCCGGTGGTGGTCACGAGCGGTCCCACGAGCGTGTCGGGGTCGCGGCCGCGCCGGTAGCCGGCGAAGACCGCCGTGACGACGACGGCCGAGAGCGCGACGCCGGAGAGCAGCCCCGCGACGAACGCGATCGCGACGAGGACCGGGAGGGTCGCGACCGGACTGCCGAGCATCGTGAGGATCGAAAAGACCGCGACGGCCGCGAACACCGACGCGAGCAGGCCGTTCGCGAGCGCGGCCGCGACGGCGGAGCGGAGCCGCTCGTCGCCGCCGCGGATCCGCGGTTCGACGAGCCCCTGGTGGAGCGCGGTCGAGATCCGCGCGCCGAGCGACCCGTAGACGTTGCCGCGTGTGGCCAGGAGCGCCGGCACCAGGACCAGGAGACCGGAGACGTCGCGGAGTTCGGCGCGCATCCCGCTGAGCACGACGCCGGCGATCAGCCCGCCGACGAGGCTCGCGGCGAGGGCCGGGAGCGCCTCGCGGTAGGCCTCGAGCGCGGCGTCCCGGACGGTCATAGGAACGCCTCGAACGCGGAGGATAAAAAATCGGACGTGTCGAGCGCGCGTCCCCGACCGCGTCCCGCGGATCCACGGCGTGACGACTTTTGCGTTCCGACCCGTACCGCCGATATGCGCCGACGGACGGTCCTCCACTCCGCGTCCGGAGCGCTCGGCGCGCTCCTGGCCGGCTGTTCGACGACGCCCTCCGCCACCGAGACGCCCTCGCGGACGCCTGAACACGCGACGGAGTCACCGACGACGTCGACGACCGGATCGACGACGAAGGCGCCATCGACGCCCGCGACCTGGATCGGGCCCGGTGAGTCCGTATCGCTCGCGGCCGGTCCGTTCGACGAGCTCCGAGTGCCGTCGTTCCCGTCGTGGGTCCCGTTCACCGGTCGGTGCGGGATGGTCGCCGCCGGGGACGGCGTCCCACGGCTCCGCGCGCGCCTCACCAATCCGACCGACGCCGCCCACCGCCTGGTGTACGCGGCCGAACTCCCGTTTCCGGTCCTCACCGCCGAGAGCGACGCCGGCGACGTCCTCGTGGCCTCGTCGCTCTTCGAGGCCGATTCGGCGGCCGACTGTCCCCGGACGACGCCCGTCTCGCGGCCCGGCACCCTCGGCCGGACGTTCGCGCCGGGCGAATCGGTGGCCACCACGTACGCCGTCGCCAATCACGGCGAAAACGCGGTGTGCTTTCCTTCCGGCACCTACGCGTTCCGCGCGCGCTATGCGGTCGGTACGGACTCGAACCTCCTCGACGAGTCGACGGACGACGAGTTCGAGTGGGGGTTCACCCTGACGGTGTCGTGATCCCGCTCGTACCGTCTCTTGTCAGCCGAACGGCCCGAGTCCGCCGCCACCGCCGCCGAGACCGCCCATTCCGCCACCGCCGCCCTGGTTCTGGAGCTTCTTCATCATCCGCTGCATGTCGCCGTCGCCCATCCCCTGGAACTGCTGGATGGTCTGTTCCATCATCTTGTGCTGCTCGAGCAGTTCCCGAACGGTCTCTTCGTCCTTGCCGGAGCCCCGGGCGATCCGGCGGACGCGGGAGGCGCCGATCGACCGTGGATTTTCGAGTTCGTCGTCGGTCATCGAGTCCATCACGACGTCGAAGGCGCGCATCCGGTCCTGGGTGACGTCCATCGCGTCGTCGGGCAGTTCGTCCTTGAATCCGCCGCCGAGGCCAGGGATCATATCGAGCACCTGATCGAGCGGGCCCATCCGGTTCATCGCCTCCATCTGCTTCTGCATGTCCTTGAGCGTGAACGACCCCTCCATGATGTCCTCGGGGTCCCAGTCGTCGTCTTCCTCCTGGGTCTCGGCCATCGCGCGCTCGACGCGCTCGGAGAGCTGCTTGAGGTCGCCCATCCCGAGGAGCCGGGAGATGAAGCCGTTGGGCTCGAAGCGCTCGATGTCCTGGACGGTCTCGCCCGTTCCGAGGAAGGCGATCGAGGAGCCGGTCTCGTTGACGGCGGTCAGCGCGCCGCCGCCCTTCGCCGTCCCGTCGAGCTTGGTGACGACGACGCCGTCGATCCCGATCGACGAATCGAACTCGCGGGCCTGTTCCTTCGCGCCCTGACCGATCGCGGCGTCGAGCACGAGGAGCGAGCGGTCGGGGTCGACGACCGACTCGATCTCTTCGATCTCCTCGATCAGGTCGTCCTCCAGCGCGTGGCGGCCGGCGGTGTCGACGATGTGGACGTCGGCCTCCTCCGTCGCTTCGAGCCCCTCGCGGGCGATCGTCACGGGGTCGGACTCGTCGGGATCGCCGTAGAACGCCACCTCGGCGCGCTCGCACATCTGCTTGGCCTGATCGTAGGCGCCGGGGCGGAAGGTGTCGGTCTGGATGACCGCGGGGCGGAGCCCCTTCTTCGAGAACCACCACGCCATCTTCGCGGCGCTCGTGGTCTTGCCCGAGCCCTGGAGCCCGGCGAGCAGGATCGTCTGCGACTCCAGCGGGAGGTCGGTCGACTCGCCGACGAGGTCGACCAGTTCCTCGTAGACGATCTTGAGAACGTGGTCCCGCGCGGACGTGCCGCCCGGGGGCTCTTCTTCGAGCGCTCGCTCCTCGATCGACGAGGACAGGTCCATCACGAGATCGACTTCGACGTCCGCGGAGAGCAGCGAGCGCTGGATCTCCTTGACGATCTCCTCGACGTCCTCCTCGTCGAGGCGGGACTTCCCCTGGAGCTTGTCGAGGCTGCTCCGCAGGGAACTCCCGAGATTATCGAGTACCATTACCCTCCTCTACGCCACCAGCCGGGTAAAGGCTTTTTCTGCGGGCGCGGCCGAGTTCGCGTCGATGTCGCCGCTTCCGGATCTCCCCACCTTCCTCGCCTTCTGTGCCGCCGCGGTCGCGCTCATCCTCACGCCCGGCCCCGACACGATGTACGTCCTCACGCGGGGCATACAGAGCCGTCGCGCCGGCGTCCGCTCGGCGTTCGGCGTCGCCACCGGCGTCCTCTTCCACACCGCGGTGGCGACGCTCGGCCTCGCCGCGCTCCTCCGGGCGGCGCCGGTCGCGTACCGCGTCGTGAAGTACGCCGGCGCGGCCTACCTCGTCTACCTCGGCGTGCAGGCGATCAGGAACGACGAGTTCGACGCTGGGGACGCCGCGGCCGGGGCCGCGAGCGGCAGCTTCAGACGAGGCGTCCTCGTCAACGCGCTCAACCCGAAGGTGGCGCTGTTCTTCCTCGCGTTCCTCCCAGGGTTTGCGGGCTCGGGACCCGACTCCCCGGCCCGGATGCTGTTCCTCGGCGCGACCTACGCCGCGCTGACTGCCGTCTATCTGGGCGGCGTCGCGGTCGCGTCCGGCCGCGCCGGGACGTTGCTCTCGTCGTCGAGGGCGACTTCCCGGCTCAGTTGGCTCGGCGGCGGCGCGATGATCGCGCTCGGCGCGGCGCTGGCCGTCGAGTGACGGGAGCGCGTCCGCGGTCCGCCAGGTCGCAGGGGCGTGCACGTCGAGAACCCGAACGCATTCGAGGTAAGATACATGGTCCCAGGGCACGTACTACCGATCGATGGCAAACGTTCGAGTCTGTACCCGGGACGGCGACGCCACCGAGGACCTCGCCGCCGACGGGGTGCCGCGACGAACTCACATCACGTCCCTCGGCTTGAGACCGGGAGGGTGCGGAGACGCTCGTCCGCGGGGCGGGGACGGAGGGCCCGTGTTATGACTGACCCCGACACCGACACCGAATGTCGCTACTGGGACCCCTCGGAGTGTACCGGCACGGCGCTCTGTCCGCCGCGGTGTCCCCGGTTCGTCGACGGCGAGGGGGTCCCGCTGCTCGTCCGACGGTACGAAGCGGACGATTTCGACGCGCTCGTGGAGATGTACGAGGACCTCGACTCGCGGAACCGGACGATGGGCCTGCCGCCGGGGAGCCGAAATCGGATCGAAGAGTGGCTGACCAGGCTCACCGACGAGGGGTGGAACCTGGTCGTGGCCGACGACGACCGCATCGTCGGCCACGTCGGCGTCGTCCCGGCCTCGACCGACGAACCCCAGTTCGTGATCTTCGTCCACGACGACTACCAGAACCGCGGGGTCGGCTCCGAGCTGATCAGACACCTCATCGCGTACGCCGACGACCGGGGCCACGACGCACTTCGACTCGATGTCTCGAAAGGGAACCGCCGCGCCATCTCCGTCTACCGGAACGTCGACTTCGAGGTCACCGAACGGAAGCGCTCCGAGCTTGCGATGCAACTCTCCCTGGACGAACCGATCGCGGAGGACGTACAGCGACCGCCGGCCGAGCGGTGATCGCCGGCGCGGTGTGGGATGGCACCGGCCGATCCCCGGTTCGGGTGCGGCGCCCCCGTTGTATCATATACATTTATTATGTTAGCGAGCGTACGACACTCGATTATGACAGAATCGATCAGACTCAACAGAATCGGCACGGTCTTCGCGGGGCTCTCCTTTCCGGTCTCGCCGTCGCGGGTGGCTCGCGAGTGCGGCGACGTGTCCGTGCGGCTGGCCGAGGGGTCGATCACCGTCGGCGAGGTCGTTGGACAGTCGGAGTCCGATCGGTTCGCGTCGAGCGACGACCTCGAACTGGAGTTTCTGAGCCTGCTCCCCCGATCTGCGGTCGGCGAACCGTTCCAGTCGGACGGCGACGCGTAGGCGGAACCCGGTCTCGGAGACGCGGCTACGACTCCTCGCCCACCAGGCGCTCGACCATCCGCTCGGGGTCGAACCGTTCGAGGTCATCGTAGCCCTGGCCCGTCCCCAGGAAGAGGATCGGCTTGCCGGTCACGTACGCGATGGAGATGGCCGCGCCGCCGTTGGAGTCGGCGTCGGCCTTCGTGAGGACGGCGCCGTCGATCTCGGCGGCGTCGTCGAACTTCTTGGCGCGCTCGACGGCGTCCTGTCCGGCGACCGCCTCGTCGACGAACAGCGTCATATCGGGGTCGACGACGCGGTCGATCTTTTCTAACTGGGCCATCAGGTCGTTGGAGGTGTGGAGTCGCCCGGCCGTGTCGCCGAGGACGACGTCGACGTCGTGGGCCTCGGCGTACTCGACGGCGTCGTAGAGCACGGCCGCGGGGTCGCCGCCCTGTTCGTGGGAGATGAGCTTCGTGTCGAGGTTGTCGGCGTGCTTCCGAATCTGCTCGTTGGCGCCGGCGCGGTAGGTGTCGCCGTTCGCCATCACGACCGACAAGCCCCGCTCTTCGAGGTACCGCGCCATCTTCGCGATGCTCGTGGTCTTGCCGACGCCGTTGACGCCGGTGAAGACGATGGTGACGGGCTTCTCCGCGGACCGGACGCGCCCGTCGAAGTCGAACTGTCCGACGCTGATCACCTCGTAGAGGGCGTCGTGGAGGGCCTTCTCGACGAGCTCGCCCGTCGTCTGGACCTGGGCGCGGGTCTCGCCGACCATCTTCTCGCGGACGGTGTCGAGGATCTCCTCGGCGACGTTCATCTCGACGTCGCTCTCCAGGAGCGCCATCTCCAGCTCCCAGAGCGGCTCTTCGAGGTCGCCCTCCTCGATGATGACCTTCCCCGTGGCGAACGCCGCGGCGCGCTTGAGCCGGCCCGGTCCGGCGTCCTCCTCGCGCTCCTCGTCGAGCGCGGCCGCTGCTTCGTCGGACGCGAGGCCCTCGTCGGCCGCCGTCTCGGACTCCGTCGCCGCTTCGTCGGCTTCGACGTCAGCTTCGACCTCGGCACCGGCGCCGTCTCCGTCGGCCGCACCGCTGCTGTCGACCGTGTCGGGCTCGCGATCGGCCGCCGCGGCCTCGGCCTCCGCCTCGGCGGCGTCGGCCTGCTTCTCCTCGGCCGTCTCCTCGACGTCCTCGCGGAAACTGTTGAGTTTGTTCTTCAGTCCGTCGAACATAGTGATCTACCGTCGTATCGCCGCGCCGTCCCGGCCCCCGGCCGTCGTCGGCGCAGGGTGCGCGGGAGCGCTACTTACTCCTCGTCGCCGCCCTGCTGCTGCTGCATCTGCTGCATCTGCTGCTGCTGCATCTGCTGCTGCATCTGCTGGGCCTGCTGCTCGAGCTCCTCGCTCTCGCTCTCGAGTTCGGCGATGTCCTCGCGGACCTCCTCGATGCGGTCGTCGAGGGCGTCGCGCTTGGTTTCGAGCGCCTCGACCGCGTCGTCGGCGGGCTGCTCGGCCGCGAAGTCGGCGCCGAGGTCGACGATGATCTCGTCGATGTCCTGGACCTCCGCGCGGACGTACGCGCCGCCGCCGAGGGGGACCTGCACGGTCGAGCCGGTCTCCAGCGACCCGATCGCCTCGATCGCCTCGTCGATCTCCGTCTGCTCGGTCTGGAGCGCCTCGACCTCGGCCT
The DNA here is from genome assembly GCA_042215855.1 of Halobellus sp. GTDB lineage: Archaea > Halobacteriota > Halobacteria > Halobacteriales > Haloferacaceae > Haloquadratum. The sequence continues at coordinate 9,305 of JBDGUM010000020.1, forward strand.
CCAGGGTCTCGATCTCCTCGTCGATGGCCTGCAGCTCCTGAGAGAGCTGCTGGAGTTGCTGCTGGCCGCCGCCCATCATGCTGTGGCCTCCGCTTCCGCGGCGACGTCGTCGATCTCGATCTGGGTTCGCTTCAGGCCGTGCTGGCTCCCGACGTTCGCGTAGACGCGCTCGCGAGCGACGTCCTCGTTGGGGGCCTCGACGACCGTGTTGAACTCGCTGAACCCGTCGCGGCTCTGGAACCGGCCGCTCACTGCGTACTGACTCATACCCTCGGATACCCGAGGGAGCGGGAAGTATCTTCCTACTCGGGCTTCGAGAACTGTGGAAACTCGCCCGCGAACGCGGCTCGCGGACGGATCCGTCCGAAGAAAACCGGCTACTCCAGGTAGCCGAGCGCGTCTTCGATCCGGCTCAGCTCCGGGCCGGTCGTGTCCTCGCCGGCGACGTAGCCGGCCCCGTTGCAGACGAGCCCCGAGCCGACGAGCGGGGCGCCGTAGTTCACCGTCCCGATGTCCGCGCGGACGTCGAGGTGCTCCTCGAGGGCCTCCAGTTCGGGCTCCCTGGACTTGGGGTGACAGAGCGCGCCCTCGTTTGTCGCGACGGCGGCGGTCCCGACGGTCTGGACGTCCGCGAGGTTCCCGCGCTCGACGGGCACCGCCAGGACCTCCTCGACCGTTTCGACAGCCGCGTCCGAGAGGTCGGGGTGGACGTACGCGCCGTAGTCGTTGGCGAGGACGACGTTGCCGACGGCGTTGATCTGGCCCGCGAGTTCGGTGACGGGAACGCCCGCCGCCGACTCGATCGCCTCTCTTTCCCTCCCCGTCGCCTGGCTCGTCACGAGGATCCCGTTCTCGTTGCCGACCGCGAGCGCGCCGACCGTCCCGGAGCCGCCGACCGTGGTCGGCACTGCCGGGACCCCGAGTTCGTCGGTCATCGCGTCGACGACGTCGTCGTCGGCGTCCGAGCGGACGATGAGGACGTGGTCCGTCGCGCGGGCGAAGACGCCGACGTACGGCGACCCGGCGAAGGAGGCCCGGAGCACGCTATTCGGCGGGCTCCGCTTCGACGATGGACTCGCCGTCCTCGTCGAACCGGGCGGCGCGGACGCGGAGCTTGCTCGGGGGCTTCTGGCGCCCCTGCGCCCACACCGTCTCGTTGAGCGAGGGATCGAGCCGGACGGCGTCCTCGTCGACCGAGAAGTGCTGTGCGAGGTGCTCGCGGATCAGGGACATCGCCCGCCCGGCCCGTTCGTGGGCGGGCACGGCGCTGACGTCCCGGAGCGGTACCGTGATGACGCGTTCCTCGAAGTCGCTGGCGCTCATCCTTACTCGTCCGTGTCACTTCGCCGCCAGTTGCGGCGCTTGGGGTTGCGCGTGACTTCCATGTCCGTCTTCATCATCACCCAGGCGGGAACGCGCGTGTTCTGACGCTCCAGCTTGGCCAGGCGCTTCTTCTTGGCCTTGGACTTTTTGCTCATAGTGCTCGCTTCTACCTCCGGACCGCATAAAATCTTGTTCCTTCGCCGCCGCGGCGTGCGAGCGCCTCGCAGAGGCGGGCCGTACGCGGCGTGCTCGCACGCGCCCTCGGCCGGACGCTTCCGAGCCATTCAACCCCGCACCCTGCCTCGGCGATGGTATGCGACACCGCACGATCCTCGCCTTCCTCCTCGTGGCCGCGGTCTGGGGGACCGCCTTCCCCGTGACGAAGGTCGCCCTCGCGTCGATTCCCCCGGCGCTGCTCGCCGCGTTCCGCTTCGACGTCGCGGCCGCGCTCCTCGTCGCGCTCGCCGCCTGGCGGGGCGACCGGCTCCGCCCCGCCGGACGGGAGTGGCGCCCCATCCTCGCGGGCGGCGTCCTCCTCGTCGGCGTCCACCACGCTTTCCTCTTCGCCGGCCAGCTCTACGTCACCAGCGCGGTCGCCGCCGTCCTGCTGGGACTGATCCCCGTCGTCACCCCCGCGCTGACCCGGCTCTCGTCCGCCCGCGAACGGCTCTCGCCGCTGTCGCTGGTCGGCGTCGGTGTCGGCTTCGCCGGCGTCGTCACGATCGCGAACCCGGACCCGACGGCGCTCGCGGGCGCGGACCTCCTCGGCGTGGGGCTCGTCTTCGCGTCCGCGCTCGCGTTCGCGCTCGGGGCGGTCCTCACCCACGGCGCCCCGACGACGATGCCGACCGTCGCCGAGCAGGCCTGGATGATGCTCGTCGGCGCCGCGACCCTCCACGCGACGAGCGCGGTCCTCCCCTGGGAGTCCCTCGGCGACGCGGTCTGGACGCCCGCGGCCGTCGCCTCGCTCGCCTACCTCGCGGTCGTCGCGGGCGCGGGCGGCTTCGCGCTGTACTTCTGGCTCCTCCGCCGCGTCGGCCCGATCGAGGTGAGCCTCCTCGAGTACGTGATCCCGACCTTCGCCGCGCTCGCGGGCTGGCTCGCGCTCGGCGAGGGGCTCGCGCCGACGACCGTCGCCGGCTTCGCGACCATCTTCGTCGGATTCCTGCTGGTCAAGCGGACGGCGATCCGCGCGGAGCTGCGGCGGTGGCGCGACCGCTCCGGCGCGGAGTCCCCCACGGACTGACCGCCGCTCCGCCGCCGCGACCGCCCTCGACGTTTCGCGGGCCTCACAGCGGGAACGACGCCACGGTCTCGTACTCCGGCCCCTCGTCCCGGAGGGTGCTCTCCTTCAGCCGGACCTCCTCGACGGCGAACGACCCCAGGTCGGGGTCGGTCTCGCGGACGACGTCCTGGACCAGCTCCTTCCCGCGGGCGTCGTCCATCCGCGCGAGCGTGACGTGGGGCGTGAAGTCGTGCTCGTCGGCCTCGAAGCCGAGGTCCGTGAGCTCGGACTCGACCGCGTCGGCGAGCCGGGTCGTCTCCGCGGCGCCGCCCCCGTCGCGGACGCCGGTCCAGACGACGCTGATGTAGTCGAGCGCGGGGAAGACGCCGAAGCCGCCGACGCGGAGCTCGAAGGGGTCGACGTCGGCGGCGTCGACGGCGCGGGACAGGGCCGCTTCGATCCCGTCGAGCCGATCCGGATCGGTCTCGCCCAGGAAGAAGAGCGTCAGGTGCGCCTGTTCCGGGTCGACGAACCGCAGTCCCTCGGCGTCGGCGAACCGCTCCTGGGCCCCGGCGACCGCCTCGGCGAGCGAGTCGGGGAGGTCGATGCTGACGAAGAGGCGCATACGCGGGCGTAGTCGCTCGCGGCGTTAATATCCCCGTGACGTAGTCCTTAACCGTCCCGACCGTGAATCGAACGGTATGACAGACGGCGAGCGCGACGACCACGAGTTCTCCTCCGGCCAGGGGTTCGACGAGGACTACGAGGAGTTCACCCTCGACCCGCCGGAGCTGAAGGTCGATCCGACCAAGGTCGACCCCGTGGACTCCCGCGTCGTCACCGACGAACTCGACCGCCGGAACGTCGCCTCCGACCAGGTCGACGTCGAGAAGCTGATCGACGTCGGGCTCTCGTACATGCAGATCAACCGCTTCGAGGAGGCCACCGAGACCTTCGAGCGCGCGGCGCGGTTCGCCGACGAGGACTCCCTGGAGGCCCAGGAGGCCTGGGTGAACAAGGGCGCGGCCCACGCCGAACTCGAGGAGTGGGACGAGGCCATCGGCGCCTACCGCGAGGCGCTCCGAATCGACGACGACTCCGAGCACGCCGCCTCCGCGGAGACCAACCTCGCGTACGCGCTCTGGAACGCGGGCGAGGTCGAGGAGGCGCTCCACCACGCCGAGCGCGCCGTCGAGATCGACCCGCGCTTCCCGCAGGCGTGGTACAACCGCGGCTTCTTCCTCCACGAGCGCGGCCTCAACGAGGACGCCGTCAACGCCTTCGACAACGCCATCCGCCTGGGGATGCGCACCGCCGACGTCCTCGAGGAGAAGGCCCGCGCGCTCGAGGAACTCGGCCGGGACGAGGAGGCCGAAGAGGTCCAGGAGCAGGCCGACGAACTCCGCCAGGAGCGCGAACAGGAGCTGTTGGAACAGCAGGGCCAGGGGGGCCGGCCGGACCAGGGGGGACAGCCGCAGAGCCTGGATGACCTGGTCGAGGACGCCCAGGAGCCCTTCGAGGGACAGCGGGAGCGGTGATGCTACTCCGCGAACGACAGACGCCGGAGGGGCTGCTCGTCTCGGTCTGTGACCCCGAGTGCCTCGGCGAGACATACGTCGAGGGCGACGTCTCCCTCGACGTCACCGAGGAGTTCTACGGCGGCGAGGAGGCCGCCGAGGCCGACGCCGACGCGGTCGTCGAGAGCCTCACCCGCGCGAGCGTCGCCAACATCGTCGGCGAGCGGGCCGTCTCCGTCGCGGTCGAGGCCGGCATCGTCGACGAGGAGCGGGTGCTCGTCGTCGACGGCACCCACCACGCGCAGCTGCTCTGGATGTAACTGAATACACCCCCTTTCGGACCATAGCGAAACCGAATCCGGTTTCTCGACTTCTGCCCGGACCGAAGCCGTGTTAGTCCTGCGGCCGTTATTCCTCCCCAATGGGAACGCAGGAAACGTATCCGATCGACGTCGCCTCGATCCGCGAGGACTTCCCCATCCTCGACCGCAAGGTCGGCGGCGACATCGAGACGCCGGGCGAGGGCCCCGACGACGCCCGTCCGCTCGTCTACCTCGACAACGCGGCGACGAGCCACACCCCCGAGCCCGTCGTCGACAGCATCGTCGACTACTACCGCGGCTACAACTCCAACGTCCACCGCGGCATCCACCACCTGAGCCAGGAGGCCTCCGTCGCGTACGAGGAGGCCCACGACCGCGTCGCGGAGTTCATCGGCGCCGACGGGAGAGCGGAGATCGTCTTCACGAAGAACACCACGGAGGCGATGAACCTCGTCGCCTACGCGTGGGGCCTCGCCGAACTCGGCCCCGGCGACACGGTCGTCCTGACCGAGATGGAGCACCACGCCTCCCTGGTCACCTGGCAGCAGATCGCCAAGAGGACCGGCGCGAGCGTCGAGTACATCCGCGTCGACGACGACGGCCGGCTGGATATGGATCACGCCGCCGAACTGATCGACGACTCGACGGCGATGGTGTCGGTCGTCCACATCTCGAACACGCTCGGCACGGTCGTTCCGGTCGGGAGACTCGCCGACCTCGCCCACGACCACGGCGCGCACATCTTCGTCGACGGCGCGCAGTCGGTCCCGACCCGCCCGGTCGACGTCGGCGAGATCGACGCCGACTTCCTGGCCTTCTCGGGCCACAAGATGCTCGGGCCGACCGGCATCGGCGTGCTCTACGGAAAGGAGCACCTCCTCGAGGAGATGCAGCCGTACCTCTACGGCGGCGAGATGATCCGGAGCGTCACCTACGAGGACTCGACCTGGGAGGACCTCCCCTGGAAGTTCGAGGCCGGCACGCCCGTGATCGCTCAGGGCATCGCGCTCGAAGCCGCGATCGCCTACCTCGAGGAGGTCGGAATGGCGAACGTCCAGGCCCACGAGGAACTGCTCGCGGAGTACGCCTACGACCGACTCTCGGAGTTCGACGACGTCGAGATCTACGGCCCGCCGGGCGACGACCGCGGGGGTCTCGTCGCGTTCAACCTCGAGGGCGTCCACGCCCACGACCTCTCGAGCATCCTCAACGACGCCGGCGTCGCGATCCGCGCGGGCGACCACTGCACCCAGCCGCTCCACGACAAGCTCGGCGTGCCCGCGTCCACCCGCGCCTCGTTCTACATCTACAACACGAAAGCGGAGATCGACGCCCTCGTCGACGCCGTCGACGACGCCCGGCAGCTCTTCGCCTGACCGGCGTTCGTCGTCCGATCTCCTTCCGCCCCCTCCCGAACCTCTTTGTGGCTCACCGCCGACGTCCCACCGATGCCCACCGTCACCCGATTCCTCCTCGAGACGATCGAGCGGACGCTCACCGAGTTCGCGACCGGGATCCAGGCGGCTATCCCGAAACTCCTCACCGGGCTGGTCTTCCTGGCGCTCGCGTACGTCGGAATCCGGCTCGTCACGCGGGCGCTCCGCCGCGCGCTCGACGCCGTCTACCCCGACGAGCAGGGCCTCGTCGTCGACCTCGGGGTGACGATCGCGAGCGTCTTCCTGTGGTTCGGGGCCGCGCTGACGCTCCTGAACATCTTCGGGATGGGCGAGATCGCCGCGAGCCTCGGCACCGCGGCCGGTTTCATCGCGCTCGGCGTCTCCTACGCCCTGTCGAACATGATCGCCGACACCGTCGCCGGCGTGTACCTCCTCCGCGATCCCGACTTCAACCCCGGCGACGAGGTGAAGGCCGATCCCGTCACCGGGACCGTGGAGTCGATCGAACTCCGGAAGACCCGGTTCCGGAACGCCGACGGCGACGTCGTCGTCGTCGCGAACCGCGACGTCGAGAAGAAGTGGACGCAGCTCGCGGGCGACGACGGGGTCGAAGCGTCCCCCTGACGCCGTTTCACCGTGTTAACACGGCTCGTGCGTCCTTTATGATATCAGCTCGCGTATCATCGATGTGAATTCTGTACTTGCGAGCGGCTCTTCCCGGGTGATCGCGACGTTCCTCGCGCTGCTCGTCGTCACGAGCGGCCTCGCGGCCGCGCAGTCCACGGACCAGCCCGAGTGGGCCGACGAGGCCTTCGCGGAGTTCGAGGGGATGGTCGCCGTCTACAACGAGTCGATCACGGCGGTCGACCTGGGCGTCGCGGGCGACCAGCTGGCGAACGAGCGCGTGAACCTCGTCGTGACCGACGCCGACGGCGCGACGGCCACGTTCTCGTTCCGGCTCGACGGTCAGCTCCGGATGACCGAACTCGCCCAGGGCCCGCGCTCGGACGCGACGCTGCGGATGTCGCTCGACCGCGCGACGTTCGACGAGATCCTCACTGCCGACAACCCCGCGGTCGCTTTCCGTGACGCGGTCGCCGAGGACGACATCAGGTTCTCGGGGGTCGGCACGACGAACGCCGTGAAGTGGACTGTCATCAACACCGTCGCGGATCTCGCTCGGAGCCTCGGCCTGTTCTGATCGGCTCGGGCGGACGATCGGCCGTACGGCCGGCGGAACGCTTTTGCGCGGGACCGCCGTACCTTGCGGCAACAATGGGAATGGGCTCGGACATGTATCGCCAGCAGATTCTGGACCACTACAAGAACCCCCGGAACAAGGGGGAGATGTCGGATCCGGACTTCTCCCACACGGGGGAGAACCCCTCCTGCGGCGACACGATCACGGTGAACGTCAGCCTCGAAGACGACGGCGAGACCATCGAGTACGTGACGTTCACCGGGAACGGCTGCGCGATCAGTCAGGCCTCGGCGAGTATGCTCTCGGAGAGGCTTCAGGGGATGACGCTCTCGGAACTGGACGCGATGGACACCGACGACGTCACCGAGATGCTCGGCGTCGACATCTCGCCGATGCGGATCAAGTGCGCCGTCCTCGCGCGGCAGGTGGCCCAGGACGGGGCGGCCATCCACCGCGGCGACGTCGAGATCGAACAGACGACGACCGAGGAAGACTGATACTGATCACGGCACGTTCGCGCGTCGGTCCCGGCGGGGTCATACTGTCGGACAGCAGTCCGCGAAATATTTCGCACCACGGGGTACCGTTACTATTCACACAGTGCTGTCCGTCAGTATCAGAACGAGAGTTCGTCGTCCTGTGCCTTCGCCGAAGAGCGATCGTCGTAGTGCTTGCGTCCGATGTGGTCGTCGTCGAGATTCGCCATCACGGTGTTGTGCAGTTCTTCGACGGACGCGTACGTCGTCTCGTCACCGCGGTTCAACACGGTCTCGATGTCGGTCCCGTCGCCGTTCTGCGACGTGATGGTCACGTTTCCCACGGCCTCGAGGACCCCCTCCCGACCGATCGGGAACGAGCACTCCTGGGCGAATAGCTCACGAGTTTCGGACGGTCGTAGTGTCATCGGGCTCGGAGTTTGCCCTTCTGCACGGATACGCCTTTGGCCGCAGTGTTCGCACCGCGTGTTCTCTCGGCATCCTAAGCGAAAAACGGGACGCGAGGACGAGGTGGTGCGATCTTTCGCCTGTTACGCGAACGCCTTCTCTCGATCCTTCTTCATATACGGCGCGGGCGCGACCGTCGCGCCGATCTCGGTCATCACGTGCGGTTCGACCTGCTCCTTCGCGGCGTCGGGCTCGCCCCACTTGACGGTGACCCGCGTGCCGGGCTCGGCGTACTCGGCGTCGATCCACCCGAGCGAGGCGACCTCGCGCTCGTTGTAGCTGTAGTCGGTGTGCTTCGCCATCCCGACCGTCTCGCCGTCCTTCAGGACCTCGTCGTACCGGGAGAGCTCCGAGTGGAAGACCATCTCGGGCAGATGCATGTACTCGTAGGTGTCGCCCTCCTCGAGCAGCGAGCCCCAGACCTCCAGGACGTCCTCGTCGTCGAAGATGAACGTGACCTTCCGCTCGCCGTTCAGCAAGTCGTCGTTCGCTTCGAGGGCGTCGCGGCCGATGAAGTCGTGGTCGAACTTCGCGATGTGCTCGTATCCGAGTCCGCCGAGGGTCGCGTAGTAGTCCGTGATGTCGTCGGAGACGTAGCTCCCGCCGAGCACGAAGTTCGCCTCCATCGACTCCATCGGCAGCCACTCGCGGTAGCCTTCCATCTCTGGGCTCTCGTACACTGCGGGCAGCGGCAGCGGGATCCACGCCAGTTCGATCCCGGTGGTGATGTAGGCCTTGTTACCGACCTGTCGGAGGCCGTAGTCCTCGCCGACTTCGTGGATGTGGTCCAGCACCTTGTCGTGGTGCTCGTAGTCGCCGAAGATCTCGATCCCGCGCTCGCTCGTCATCTGGTGGCCCAGCGCGTACGCGTCGACGCCCTGGACCGAGAGCTCGTCCATCTGGAAGAACGGGATCTCGGGAAGCCCGCCGTCGACGGCCTCCTCCATCAGATCGATCGCGTTCGGGCCGGCGATTTCGAACCGGAAGTACTCCGGATCCCGCGGGCCGAGCGGGTTATAGATCATCTCGCAGTCGACGTCGTAGTCGCCCTTCTCCGCCTGATAGGTCGTCCAGTTGTGGGTGGGCTCCTCGCCGACGAACAGGTAGTGGCCCTCTTCGAGCCAGAAGAGGATGCAGTCGCCGATGACGTAGCCGTCGGGGTTGAGCGCGACGAACTGCTTGGCCTGCGGCGGCTCGCCGTCGCGCCAGTCGGCGAAGCTGTTCACGGCGACCGTCTCGAAGAGGTCCAGTACCTCGTCGTCGTCCCCCGTGACCCGGAAGTGGGTCATGTGGAACGACTGGTCGATGACGGCGCACTGCTCGCGCCAGGCCTTCTGTTCGCGGATCCAGTGAGTGAACTCGTCGGGGAAGTCGTAGGGCTTGTCCGGATAGTCCCAGATCGAGGCCTCGAGGTCCCGATCCCGGAACTCCTGTACGAGGTCGTCGGTCCCGTCCACCATCTGCTGGAGATTCTCGGCGGACATATATGAAAATAGATATAATAATTATAAAAAATTGATGCTAGTTGTCACGTAGTGGGAAATTGGCAAGCGCCACGTCCGACTGAACGCCACTTCTCATCGTGATTACTCTCACTGTATACCGCCGGGCGCCACCCCCGGTGACGGCGCTCGATGGTAAGGGACGAGAGTAATCAGTATCAGGGATGCCGTCCCTCTCCGGACGCGGATTCGGGAAACGAAAGGAAGAATCCGAAGATCCCCTGGAAGGCGAACACGATCATCGCGACCAGGAACCCGACGGTGTACCCGCGCGCATTGATGATCGGACCGACGATGAACGGGAGCCCCGCGAATCCGCCCAGATTCATCAGACTCGTCATAACACCCGAGGCACCGCCGACGTGTCGCTGCTGGACCGGAGACTCCTCGAGTTGGGGAAGCCAGGCTGGAACCTCCATAAGTATCGGTAGCGCACCGCCGGCCAGATAGCCGGCGACGGTCGTTCCGGCGAACAGGAGCGTCGGATCGCCGCTCAGCCAGACTGCGAACTCGATGATGCCGAAGGCGAGTGACACGCTCAGCAGGACCATCCGGCGGCGGTCGATTCGCGTCGCGATGGGTGGGATCGTGAGCGAACCGAGGATGCCGCTATAGGTGAGCATCGAGGCGATCTGTCCGCCGACGCCCGGAGGGATGCCGTATACTTTCAGCAATCCGACGGGAAGTTGGCCTTGAAGCGCGACCATCCCTCCGAAGCCGGCGAAGACAGCGAGAGCCGCGATCCACGTGTTCCGGCTCGCGACCGCACGTTGCACGCCCTCTACGAACGGCGTGGACGGAACGTCGTGTCCCGGAGGGGCGTCTCTGACGACAGCGAAGAACGCGACCGCCAGGGCGAGAACGAGACCCGCGAGCACGACGTTTCCAGTCGCCCACCCCGGTAACGACGGCGCGATGACCAGTCCGGTCGCGAAGCCGCCCATAATCGCCGTGTTGTATATCCCGGTGGCGAGCCCGGTCTCGTCCGGCGGAAACCAGAGGTTGACGAGTTTCGGGAGGTTCGGCATCAGGAGACCCACCCCGACTCCGACGAGCAACATCGCTCCGAGAAGCAGCCCGAAGCCGCCGGTCATCGACCGCACGAGGTATCCGACCCCGGCGATCGCTATTCCGGCCGCGGCAGCACGACGGATCCCGAACCGATCGGCGATCATCCCGCCCGGGATCGCGAGGAAGCCGGCAACGAGGAAAGGGGCCGTCAAACAGAGCCGGAACTGGGAAGCGGAGAGTCCGTACAGCTCCCGTAGCCGGGGTTGTAGCGTCGGCATGACGTACCACGCCATTCCGATGGCGAAGAACGAGCCCCAGGCGATCCCCAGAACCATCCATCGCTTCTTCGGATAGGAACCTCCGGACATCGCTAGCGGCGTCTTCGGCGATCGGAAATAAAAAACGTCGAACCGATTCTACACTGCCGAGACGCCGTCCGTCCCGAAGACAGGGGCTTTTGACAGTCGTCGGACGCAGGGGAGTCCATCGGGTGTCGCCCCCTGTGCGCGATCGATCACTCCCCGTTTTCGTGCGATATGGGACGCCTCGCGCTTCGCGCTTCGCCCGGTTCGGGGGTGAACCTCACTCGGGCTTGAGCCCCTCGTCCTGGACGCGCATCACGGCCTCGCCGTCGGCGAGGTTCGGCGCGTCGACCAGGCGGACGATCCGCTTGTCGCCCTTCGACTTCCGGAGGTACATCCGGAACGTCGAGGTGTGACCGAGGATGTTGCCGCCGATCGGCTGGGTCGGATCGCCGAAGTACGAGTCGGGGTTGGAGGCGACCTGGTTCGTCACCAGGACGGCCGTGTTGTAGAGGTCGCCGATCCGCATCAGGTCGTGGAGGTGCTTGTTGAGCTTCTGCTGGCGCTCGGCGAGTTCGCCGCGGCCGACGTACTCCGCGCGGAAGTGCGCGGTCAGCGAGTCGACACAGAGCAGGCGCACGGGGAACTCGGCGTCCTCGTTGTCGCGGGCGAGCTCCTTGGCCTTTTCAGCGAGGAGGATCTGGTGGTTGGAGTTGAACGCCTTCGCGACGTGGATGTGATCGAGGAAGGAGTCCAGCAGGTCCGACATCGTCTCGTCGTCGCCGGGCGATCCCTCGATCTCGCGGCGTTCGAGCAGGTCCGCGATGATCTCGTCGTCGAGGCCGCGAACCATGTCGTCGATCCGCTCCGGGCGGAAGGTGTCCTCGGAGTCGATGAAGATACAGGACCCGCCGAGCCCGCCGTGTTCGGGCGGGAGCTGGACGTTGACGGCCATCTGGTGTGTCACCTGGGACTTGCCGGCGCCGAACTCGCCGTACACCTCGGTGATCGACTGGGTCTCCATCCCGCCGCCGAGCAGTTCGTCGACCTCGGGGATCAGCCAGGAGAGTTTGCCGATCTCCTCGCGTCGCTCGAGGACGGTCGAACCCGTCTCGAAGCCCCCGATGTCGGCGGCTTCGCGCGCGGCGTTGATGATGTCGGCCGCGGTCGACTCGCCCACGTCCGCCGTGTTGGACATCTCGCCCGGACTCGCGACCGCGATCGCCTGGTAGCTCTCGAATCCCGCTTCGACCAGTTTGTCCGCCGTCGCCGGCCCGACTCCCGGGAGACTCTCGAGATCGTCTTCTGGCATCGTACTCCCCTCTGGGTCCCACGCCCACATAAACCCTCGTTAACACCAAAGTGAAAGTGAAAACGCCACACGGAAGCGTGGCGGTTCGACTACGGAAGCGAGCGTTTATGCTAGAAGGGCGCGGATCGGACGCGTTCAGGTCGACTGCGACGTCCGAAGCGCCGCGGCCGCCTCGGCGCACACGGGCGGCAGTGCCCGGCAGGTCGCGGCGGCGATCACGTAGTCCACGGCGTCGCGGGCGACGGACTCGACGCCGACGGATCCGGACTCCCGGGCGAGGCGGTCGTCGGTCCAGCGGATCTCGTCGGCGAAGTCCGGGAGCAGCGCATCGACGAGGAGCGCCCCCCGTTCCGCCTCGCGGGCCTGCTCGACGGCCGCGATCGCCGAACCGCGGAGGGCGGCCACGTCCCCCACGCCCTCGACGGCGAGGTCGTCGCCGCCCTCGATCCGCTCGCGGAGCGACTCGAACGCGCGGACGTACGCGAGCGCGTCGACCGCGCCGACGACGTCGCTCGCGAGGGACGGCCCCTCGTCGCGGTCGTCGGACGCGGTCACGTCCTCCGCGCGGTACCTGGCCTCGGAGCCCAGTTCGGCGAGCGCAAGCACCCCCGTGGTCTCCTCGACGTCGCGGTCGACGAGCGACGTCGGGTCGTCGACGTCCTGCGGCGGGAGCGCCGCGGACGCGTCGCGGACGCGCCCCCGGAGCGCCTCCCGCGCGGCTTCGAGTCGCCCGCGCTGGTCCGCGGCCGTGCCGAGGCTCGCCCGGAACCGATCGAAGACGTACGACGCGACGGCGACGCTCGTCCGCGCCCGCTCGAGTTCCTCCGCGCGTTCCGCGACGTCGAGCGCGCTCCCCTCGGTCGGCCGTCCCCGGTCCCCCGACGAGACCCAGTTCCGCGCCGCGCGGAGTTCGCTCTCGATCTCCGCGTGGACGACCGCGGCGCGGACGGGGTCGTCGCCGACGTGGGACCACCGCGCGGCGACTTCGTCGATGCTCCCCCGGATCGTCGGCACCGACTCGGCCAGGTCCGCCCGCGTCAGCCCCGCCTCGATCGCCCGCCAGCCCGTCCGGACCTGGTGAGCCGTGGCGCGCGCGCGGTTGGCGCGCTCGAGACGGACGTACGGGGTCTCGCCCTCGTCGACCTCCCGCAGCGACTCGGTGGCGACCTCGTAGACGTCGTTCAGCCGCTCGCGGATCACGCCGTTCGGGATCTCCTCGCGGTCGAACGGCGCGGGTACGCCGTCGAGGGACGACCGCGCGATCGACCGCTGCTCGTCGACGAACGACGCCTCGATGTCGACCGGGAGCGTCTCCGGGACCGTCGGTGCGTCCCCGGCCACCGCCTCGGCGAGGGCCCCGGCGTCGAGCGCCCGTTCGCCTCCTCCCAGGAGCCCCGAACAGCCCGCGAGCGCGGCGAGCGCGCCCGTCCCCGAGAGCGCGAGCAGTCGCCGCCGGCCGACGGTCGCCCCGGCGTCGCGCCGGCTCACGAGGCGTCCACCTCCGTTGGCTCGCCCGCGCCTTCGGGGCGTCGGCACCGACCGCTGCCGCTGCTGGAGCCGTAACTGCTGATCTCGTCGGGGTCGAGCGCCACCGGAAGGCGGATCAGCTTCGTTACGGCGTCGCGAGCGTCCGCCTCGCAGGCGACGTCGGCGTCGCGGAGGATCCACGCGTAGTCGGTCTCGATCTCCGATTCCGTCCAGCGGATCCAACAGAGCCGGTGACGGTAGCACTCGCCGACGACGTGTCGCTCGACGTAGACGGTCTCCGCGTCGAAGTCGGTCGCCTCGAGGAACGCCCGCGCCTCGTCGGCGCCCTCGACGTCGGCGAAGGTGAGGTCCGCGGCGGCCTCGTCGCTGGCGACGACGTGGTGGGCCCACTCGTCGATCGCCGGTTTCTCGTCTCCTTCGGGAGTCGCGGTCTCCGTCGGCGTTTCGCTCCACACGTTCGGCTTCGGCTCCGCGTTCCGGAGGCTGACGTGCGGGGGATCGACCAGGGCGTCGGCGGGCGGACGCGCGTCCGGACCTTCGCGGGACGATCCCGAGGCCGACCCGGTCGCCGAGTCGAGTCCGCCGCACCCGGCGAGAGCGGTGCCACAGAGGAGAGAGACGGCCGACGCGACGAACCGACGCCTGGTCGGCCGCTGCGTGCTGGAGGGCATACGTTCCGACGTCCGTCCCCAGCGGCATATACCCCGCGGAGGGTCAGTCGGTCGTTTGAGCGTTCGCGCGGCGCCCCTCGCCCGCGGCCGCTACTCCCAGGGGTGGCCGCCGTCGCGGTCGGGCCACATCGGGTACCAGTAGGACTCGTCGTCCTCCAGTTCGAGCTCGCCGTCGAGGACCGATTCGAGCTTGAACTCGAGCCGTTGGTTCCGCTCCGTTCCTTTCTGGGGTGCGAACGGGTAGTACGCGCCGCGCCGGAACGAGTAGATCCAGTAGGCGCGGTCGCCGTCGGTCTCGCGCTCGAAGCCGAACACCGCCGCGAGGAGTCTGGAGCCGTAGCCCCGCTCGCGGAACTCGTCGGCCGCGAAGTGCACCGAGGTCACGAGGTCCTCGGGGTCGTCGTCGCGGAGGACGACCCACTCCCAGCCGTGGCTGTCCTCGCGGACCTCGAAGGCGGTGCCGGTCTCCGCCTCGCCGGCCCGGAGGATCGCCTCGACGTCGTCCACCGTCGCCTCGAAGTCGGTGCTGTCGACGCCGGAGAAGCAGAGCGCCGCCGCGCCGACCGAGCGGAAGCCGAGGTCGGCCTCCATCGTGACGTAGGCGGTGCTCATCCCGAAGAGGTCCTCGGGGTCGGCGTCGCGGGTCGCGTCCGCCTCGGCGCTCGTGCCGAGGACGGCCCGGATGGTGTCGAAGAGCCCCATCTACGCGCGGCACCTCCGATTCCGGCTCCGGCTCACTGCGTCTCCATCTCGCGTTCGAGTTCGCGGAGGCGCTCGACGCGCTTCTCGGTCGAGGGGTGGGTGCTGAACAGCTTCCCGATGATGTCGCTCTTCAGGGGGACGATGAAGAAGGCGTTCATCTCCGACTGCTCGCGGAGGTCCTCTCTGGGAACCTTGTCCATCCGCCCGTCGATCGTGAGCAGCGCCGACGCCAGCGCCGACGGTTGGCCGGTGATGAGCGCGCCGCCCCGGTCGGCGGCGAACTCGCGGTACCGCGACAGCGCCCGGATCAGGAAGAACGAGACGATCCAGACCACGAGCGAGGCCGCGATCGCGACGAGGAAGCCGCCCCCGCCCTGGCGGTCGCGGCCGCCGCCGAACCAGAAGCCCATCCGGACCACCATGAACGCGACCGTCGAGAGGAACGACGCGACCGTCATCACCATCACGTCGCGGTTCTTGACGTGGGCGAGTTCGTGCGCGAGCACGCCCTCGAGCTCGTCGCGGTCGAGCGCCCGCAGCAGTCCGGTCGTCACGCAGACGGTCGCCTTCTTCTGAGACCGCCCGGCGGCGAAGGCGTTGGGCACCCGCGAGTCGGCGACGGCGACCGTCGGCTTCGGCAGGTCCGCCTGTTGGCTGAGCCGCGAGACCGTCGCGTGTAGCTCGGGGTACTCCTGTTCTGTGACCTCTTTCGCGCCCATACTGTAGAGCGCGAGCCGGTCGCTGAAGAGGAACTGCGCGAGGACGAACGCGCCCATCAGCGGGAGGAAGACGAACGAGTCCGTCCACCACAGCGCGCCGACGAACACGATGTAGAGGGCGAAGAGCAGGAACATCGTCAGGACCATCCGGCCCCGGAGTCCCCAGTCGGTTTTCCAGTCCATACCCGTTACTACGATTTCCGGCTAATAAACGGTGTTGGGGTCGACGGTCCCGATTCGTCGCGCCCGGCCGCGCCGCCGGTTCGTCGCGCTTTTCCCCCTCCCCAGTCTACGAACGGTGATGAGTTCGGGCGACTTCTGTCCGCGGTGCGGGGATCCGGTGCCGGAGCGCGAGGAACCGCTTCCCGGCGAGCCCCGCGAGCGCGACGCCGTCCTCTGCGACGACTGCTACTTCGCGGACTTCGACCTCGTGGACGCGCCCGACCGGATCGAGGTCCGGGTGTGTTCCCAGTGCGGGGCGGTCCACGAGGGGAACCGCTGGGTCGACGTCGGCGCCCGCGACTACACCGACGTCGCGGTCGAGCAGGTGACGGAGGCGCTCGGCGTCCACCTGAAGGCCGAGGACGTCCGCTGGGGCGTCGAGCCCGAACAGGTCGACGAGAACACCATCCGGATGCACTGTACGTTCTCGGGGATCGTCCGCGACACCTACCGCGAGGAGCAGGTGACCGTCCCGGTGTTCATCTCCCGGCAGACCTGCGACCGCTGCGGCCGGATCGCCGGCGGCTACTACGCCAGCATCGTCCAGGTCCGCGCCGACGAGCGGACGCCCACGCCCGAGGAGGAATCCCGCGCGGTCGAGATCGCGGAGGCGTACGTCGCCGAACGCGAGGAGACCGGCGACCGCAACGCCTTCATCTCGGAGATCGACGAGACGAGCGACGGCACCGACATCAAGCTCTCGACGAATCAGATGGGCGGCGGCGTCGCCAAGCGGATCGTCCGGGAGCTCGGCGGCCACGTCAAGGAGTACCCGACGCTCGTGACCGAGGACGGCGACGGCAACGAGGTCTACCGGGTGACCTACGCCGTCCGGCTCCCGAGGTTCACGCCGGGCGACGTCATCGATCCCGACGACGGCGACGGCCCCGTCCTCGTCCGGAGCGTCCGCGGCAACCTCAAGGGCGTCCGCCTCACCACCGGCGACCCCTACGAGGCGTCCTTCGAGGAGGGCGAGACGCCCGACGCGCGGCGCCTCGGGAGCGTCGACGACGCCGCCGAGACGACGGTCGTCGCCGTCGAGGACGAGTACGCGATCCAGGTGCTCGACCCCGAGACGTACGAATCAAAGACGATCGCGCGGCCGTCGTACGTCGGGGCGGACGCCGACGTCGTCCCCGTGATAAAGAGCCGCGCGGGCCTCCACATCCTCCCCGCGGACGCGGTCGGGACTGACGAAGCGAGTGCGTCGTAAGCGCCGCGGAAATACGAGAACCCGGATCAGTCGGCGCGGGTCGGTCCGTCGGTCCGTCCCGGTCCGGACTGCTTCTCGCGGATCGTGATCCCGTGGTGCTCCAGCGCCGTCGCGAACGCCTCCGTCGAGCGACCCGCGTGGGCCGCCGCCTGCGAGAGGGTCAGTGTGCCGTTCCGGTACAGGGTCATCGCCGTGTTCAGCCCGTGGGTATACATTGCGGGACATCCGAAGCAACGTAGTTGGTGGTGTTAAGTATTCTGTGATATACTGTCTCAAACGGCTATCGAAGCGAGAAAATACGAAACGTTCGTACGAATATTGACGAATCTGGATACACGTTTTAAACATAAATTAACGTTCATTACGTATCCGTTTCGCAATTCTTGCGATTCCCGTGTACTCGCACAATCCCGTCCCGGTGAGACGGCGAAAGAACTGAATCGGTGCGGGCGCTACCGAGGGTATGGACCGCCAGCAACTCCTCGCGCTCGTCCTCGTTCTCCTGATGGTCGGGTCGTCGTTCGCCTACGGCGCCGTGCTGCTGTTCTGATCGGCCGTCGGACGCTACCGGTCGCCCCAGACGTCCGACAGCGGGTGGTCCGAGCGGCCGTCGTCGCCGCCGCCACCGCCGCCGTCGCCACTGGTACGCCGACTCCCCCGATCGCCCCGGCCGCGGTTCGACCCCGACCGCGACGTCCGCCCGGACGGGCCGCCGGCGGACCCGCCGCCCGTCCGATCGGTGCCGCGTGCGGTCGGGCCTCCGGACCGCCCGCCCCCGCCCCGTCCGCCGGCCGCGACCTGGTCGAACGCGGGGAGCTCCGGCGTCGAGATCCGGTCGACCTGGTCGCGGAACCACGCCGGCATATCGCTCCGGGTCCGCTCGAAGAGGTCCAAGAGGGAGGAGTCCGCGAGGTAGGTCGCGCCGTAGTCGTCGGGCGCCCGGACGACGCGGCCGCAGGCCTGGATCACCGTCCGGAGCGCGGTCCGGCGGTACCACGCCCACTGGCCCTCCTCCAGCCGACGGGCGACGCGGGAGTCGTTGGTGTTGAGGTACGGCGCCTTGCAGACGACCTGCCAGCGGCAGAGGTCCCCCGCCAGGTCGAGCGCCTCCTCCATCTTCACCGAGAGGAAGACGTCGGGGTCGTCGGTGGCCTTCCAGGACTCCAGTTCGGCGTCGCGGTCGTCGCGGTCGTGTGCGCGGACGCGACTCCCGAGACCGAGTTCGGCGAGCCGCCGCCGGAGTTCGGACTGGATCGCGTAGGAGTGGCAGTGGACGAGCCCCTTCTCGTCCCCGTGCTTCGCCATAACCCGCACGAGCGTCCGCGCGATCTTCGGGAGGGTCTCGTCGCGCTCCTCGTAGGTCATCTTCCCCCGGGTGACGTCGTACAGCGGGCGGTTCTCGACGGGGAACGTGTGCTCGACGTCCACGAGGGCGACGTTCGCGGGATCGAGGCCGACGCCGCGGCAGAAGGCGTCCTTGTTCAGGATCGTCGCCGACAGGAGGGCGAACCTGTTGCCGCGGTCCCACACCGTGTGGTGGAGGTACCGCGCGGGGTCCAGCGGCTTGATCGTGATCGGGCCGCCCTCGCCGTCGGGCTGGTCGACGACCCAGGTGGTCGGGCTCTCGGGGTCGCGGTAGTCCTCGACGAACCACTGCAACTCCGACCGGAGCTCCTGGAGGCGGTCCCGCCGCGCCGCCTCCTCGGGCGTCAGCTCCGGCTTCCGCAGGAGGTCGTCCTTCGCGCGCTCGCAGACGCCCGCGAGCGTCTCCGCGAAGCGCACGGTCCGCTCGAGGGTGTCGGCGGCGCCGGCGACGTCCGGGACGCCGACCTCGTCCCAGACGGGAACCGTCCGGGGGTTCAGATCGACGGTCGCGTACATCTCGGCCCACTCCGCGAGGCCGTGGGCCTCGTCGATCACGACGACGTCCCGCTTCCGGAACACGTCGGAGCCGGCGGTCTGCATGAAGTACGCGAGCGTCATCGCCGCGATCCGTCGGTTCGAGGCGATCGCCCGGTCGGAGAAGTACGGGCAGCGGTGCCGGACCGAGCAGTCGAACCCCGACTGGCGGACGCAGGGCGCCCGGTCGACGGGCGTGTCGGTCTCGCCGTTCAGGATGCAGGTGTAGTTCGACTTTCCGCGGATGACGTTCAGGTCGTCGAGCAGGGGATCTTCGGCGACGTCGTCGAGCTGGGAGACCTGCGGCGTCGTGTAGTAGGCGTCGGTCGCCTCCGCGGGCGTGACGTCCTCGGTCGTCGCGGCCGCGCCAGCGATCGCCCGCGCCAGCAGGGACTTGCCGCTCCCGGTCGGCGCGCGCACGAGGACGACGTCGTTGCCCGCAGCGAAGGCGTCGCGGACGTCCGCGAGCGCCCGCTCCTGGGCGCCGCGGAAGCTCGGGGCGGGGAACGACTCGGGGATCCGATCGGGGTCCACACCGACCCTGTGCCGCACGCGGATAAAAACCTTCAGACGCGGTCGGCCGCGTGGTCAGTCAGGTCTCGCCCGCGACCTATAGTAGCGCTTGCAACTGATTACACATCCGATCGCACGCCGTCGTGCGATCGCGTGAGTGAAGACTTGCACACGCTACTGTATAGTGATCATCGCAAGTCCTGATACTGTATTGTCAGTCGTTCCCGCCTCGTGAGAACCACGCCCACGGCTTTTGCGCGCGGTGCGTGTAGCCCCAATTTGGGGTGAGAACGATGACCGTCTCAGACGTGATGCGACACGAGGTCGTGACAGCGCCTCCGGACGCGACCGCCGACGAGCTCGCGACGATGATGCGCGACGAGGACGTCGGGAGCGTCGTCGTGGTCCGGGACGACGTGCCGGTCGGTATCGTGACAGACCGGGACGTCGCCGTCCGGATCGCCGCGGACGGGCTCGACCCCGCCGCGATGACGGCCGAGCGGATGATGACCGCGGACCCCGTGACGATCGAGGCGGACTCCGGTCTCTTCAACCTGTTCGGTGCACTCTGCGAGGAGGGCGTCCGCCGGATGCCGGTCGTGGAAGAGGACGGCTCCCTCGCCGGCATCGTCACGCTCGACGACCTGACCGTCCTCCTGGCCGGCGAACTCGACAACCTCGCGGGCGTCATCGAATCCGAGTCGCCGTCGTACTGACCCCGACTCCCGAATCGGCGAACCCCGCGCCCCGATTTTTCACAGCGACTCGACGTCCCCGCTCGTCACCGTGCGGTCGTCGGGCAGGCGTTCGATGCACTCCAGACAGAGGAAGTACTCCCCGCCGTCGTCGAGTTCCAGCGTCATCCCGCCGCTCGACTGCCCCTCGAACGACCAGAAGTCGCCGATGCCGCCGGCGATCCGGACCGACCGGCCGCAGGCGTCGCAGGGTTCGCTCGTCATAGCCGCCCGTAGACGCCGCCGGGGGAAACGTCCTCCGGCGAGGGGTACGCCGGAGGACCCAAAAACAAACGGTCGCGGCCGCCGTACTCGGAGACGGACCGACGATGAACGTCGACTGCGAGGACTGCGCCGGCTGCTGTCTGGACTGGCGCCCGATCGCCGAGGCGCGGTCGGCCCACGAGCGCCGCGGCCCCGGCGAACCCCTCGACGACGTGTACAACCTCGTGCCGCTGACCCGCGACGAGGTCGTCCGGTTCGTCGACCGCGGCCTCGGCGACGTCCTCAGGCCGCGGCTGTGGCGGGTCGACGAGGGGACGCCCGGCGTGGTCGTCGACGGCGTCCGCCTGGCCGCCATCGGGGGCCGGCCGGCGTTCTTCGTCGGCCTCCGGAAGGCCGCGAAACCCGTCGCGCCGTTCGGGACCGAGCGGCGCTGGCTCGACGCCTGCGCGTTCCTCGATCCCGAAACCCTCCAGTGCCGGATCCACGGCGAGGATCTCTACCCCGACGAGTGCGCGACCTATCCGGGTCGGAACCTCGACCTCGACGTCGAGACCGAGTGCGAGCGCGTCGAGGCCGCGTTCGGCGGCGAGCGGCTCCTCGACGACGACCCCGAGGGACACGAGAGGTACCTGCTCGGCCCGCAGGCGGTCGGCGCGAAGGTGTTCGCCTACCCCGACCCCGACGAGCTCGCGGGCGTCGTCGATCGCCTCCTGGAAGACGAACTCACCGCCGCCGATCGGGTACGGTTCGTCGGCGTCGCCGCCGGCTCCAGTCCGGGGTCGCTCTCGGTCGACGACGAGCGGGCCGCCGCAGTCGCCGACGAGGCGCTCGACGCCGACTCGTGGGCCGGACGGGCGATCGCGGCGTGGATCGACGCCGTGGACGAGGTCGGCGAGCGCGCGACCGAGCCCCCGTCCGGCGACGACGTCGAGGTCGCCCGCGGTGCGCCGGAGACGCCCGGATGGGACGCCGTCGGGGACGAGTGACGCGGGCGGCGAGAACCGTTAACAGGCTCGGGCCCGTCCCCTCGCTATGGACGTTCTCGTGACGGGTGCGACGGGGTTCGTCGGGAGCCGGCTCGTCCCGGCGCTCCGCGACGCCGGCCACGACGTGACCGCGCTCGTCCGCGACGCCGCCCGCTACGACCCTCCGGACGGCGTCCGCGTCGTCGAGGGCGACCTCCTGGAGCCGGGAAGCTTCGACGCGGCGCTCGACGTCGACGCCGCGTACTACCTCGTGCACTCGATGCACGCCGGCGAGGACTTCGAAGAGCGCGACCGACGCGCCGCGCGGAACTTCGCGGACGAGGCCTCGGCGGCCGGCGTGGAGCGCGTGATCTACCTCGGCGGGCTCGGCGAGGAGCGCGACAGGCTCTCCGAGCACCTGCGCTCGCGCCGCGAGGTCGAGCGGATCCTCGACGACGCCGACTACGCGCTCACGACGCTCCGGGCCGCGATCCTGATCGGCCGCGGGTCGGCCAGCTTCGAGATGATTCGGCAACTGTCATCGCGACTGCCGGTGATGGTGACGCCGCGGTGGGTCGACACGGAGTGCCAGCCGATCTTCGTCGACGACGCCATCGCCTACCTGGTCGGCACCCTCTCGGTCCCCGAGACCGCGGGCGAGACCTACGAGATCGGGGGCCCCGACGTCCTCACCTACCGGGAGATCCTCCTCCGCGTCGGCGAGAAGCGCGGCCGACAGCCGATCGTGCTCCCGGTGCCGGTCCTCTCGACGCGGCTGTCCTCGCTGTGGATCGGCCTCGTCACGGACGTTCCGACGGCCGTCGCCCGGCCGCTGATCGAGGGGCTGAAGAACCCCGTCGTCGTCCGGGATCACCGCATCGAGTCGCTGATCGACGTCGACCGGACGCCGTTCGACGAGGCCGTCGAGCGGGCGCTCGGCTTCGAGGAATCCTCCGACGAGGGGCGGCGTCCGGACCGCGACGGTTCCGATCGTTCGGACTCTTCCGGCTCTGCGACCGCCGACGAACCGTCCGGCGAGACCGACGCCGCCGACCCCTCGGGACGGGTCGATCGCTGATGGCGCGGCCGGAACTCCGACCCGAGGCCGAGCCGTACGGCGAGACCTGGGTCTACGAGAGCATCGTCGGCGCGATCCCCGGCATCGACCTCACGGACCTCCAGGCGATGGCGATCCAACTGGTGATCTTCGAGACCGGCGTCCTCGCCCTCGCGTGGGTTTACGACCTCTGGGACGCGGTCCTCCCCGGGACCGTCGCGGTGATGGTCGCCGCGGCCGGCAGCGTCGTGATGCGGCGGTTCGGGCGCCGGACGCGGGGGCTCGACCTCCCCGAATCGTACCGGCGACTCCTCTTCGGGTCGAGCATCGAGGTCGTCCTGGGGGTGCTCGCATTCATCGCCCTGGTCACCCACATCTTCGTCTTCGACCCGCGGGCCGCCGGTCCGGGGCTCCTGGAGTCGCTGTTCGGCCCGGAGCCGCCCGTGCCCGCGGTGTACCTCACGCTGCTGATCCTCTGGGACCTCTGCTACCGGATCGGCACGTCCTGGTGGGCCGCGGTCGTCGCGCTGTGGCGCTCGCTCCGGTTCGAGTTCGACCCGGAGACCGCCGGACAGCTCCGCCGGCTCGACGCGACGAACGTCGCGTTCGGCCTCTTCCAGTTGGCGATGGTGCCGTTCCTCCTGGACCGGCCGGTGCTGCTCGTCGCGGTCGGCGGACACGTCGTCGCCGTCGCCGTCGTCTCCGTGGCGGCGATGGCGACGCTTCGGTCGGGGGAGTAACGATCAGTATCAGTCGCCGTTGAGCTCCTGGAACCGGTCGAGGAGCGCCTCCGTCGACTCGCCGGTGTCGTACTCGACGGACCCCCGATACACCGTTCGGTCGTCGGAGAAGTCCGTATCGACCGCACCGTTCTTCCGCTCACGACGTTCGTGTTCGTCGTCGTCGTACGCGCCCATCGACATGGTACAGTATACCGTGAGAATGTCACCCACATATATGTATCGCCGATCCGTCCGCCGACCGCCGGGTCCGCGACCCGGAGGCGACAGTATAAGAGACTTGATGCGCTAGTACCGCCGTGGCACGCCCCCTACGCTTCCGACACGCTCCCGGTCGCTGGACCGAAGACCGGGTGGTCGGGCAGATCTACCGCGATCTCGACCGGAATCTCGGCGCGACGCGCCGCTCGCCGTGGTTCCGTCCCCCCGAGGGCTACACCGGCGAGCGCTTCGAGATGGACAACGGCGACGTCGCCCTCTTTCTGTGGAACGACGACGAGGCCTACTGGCTCGGCAACACCGAGACGCCGGAGGCGCTCTGGCGCACCGACAAGTACAGCTTCGAGGCCGTCCCCGACGACGTCTCCCGGTGGGCGACCCGCGAACTCACCGCGCAGCTGCACGAGGAGAGCCCCTGGCTCGAACCGTACCCGCACCTCTCGTGGTTCTTCCTCCCCGTCTTCCTCTCGAAGGACGGCCGCGAGACGACGCGGGAGTTCTTCCGCGAGCACGCCGCGGGCTTCCCGGACGCCGACCGCGACGAGGCCCTGGAGTTCTACGAGTCGTTCCTCCGCACCCGCGCCCTCGACGACTGGCGCGAGGTGATGGCCGGCAAGCTCGGCACCTCCGAGTACCTCGACCTCACCCGGATGACCGCGTCGATGGGCGAGTTCAACGTCGGCCACCTCCTCGTCGAGGCCGGCTACACGATCGAGCCCGAGATCGACGTCTCGACTGGCCACGCCATCGACTACCGGGCGGGCCGGGGCGACGAGGCCGTCCTCGTGGAGGTCACCCGGCCGACGCCGACGGCCCGCCGGAGCGCCGGAACGCCGATCGCCGCCGTCCGCGACACCGCCGAGACGAAGTCCGACGGCCAGCTGGAGGAACACGGCGGCGGGATCGTCCTCTTCGTCGACTGCTCGTCGTTCCCCGACGACGAGTGGCGGTCGATCCTCGCCGAGAAACCGGAGGTCCACCACCGGCCGGCCGCGGTCTTCCGGCTCAGACCGTCCGGTCGGGTGGAAGGCTACACGAAGGGGCGCGTGCCCCTCGAACTACCGTTCTGATCTAAAAGGAGACCTGCTGCGGGCCGTCTTCGCCCATCGCGTAGGCGTCGCGGTCGCTGTAATACCGTCGGCCGATGGCCTCGTGGCCGAGCCCGCAGTGGAGCGCCGAGCGGGCGTCGTCGGCGTCCGTGTAGGTCTCCGAACCCGCACGGGCGAGTACGTCTCCGAGGCGGGCGGACCCGTTGGGGAGTTCGATAGTCTGATCGCCGTACGCCTCGATGAGTTCCTCGGTCGTGGCCGGGAACTCGTGAGCGTCGATGAGTTCGCCAGTGCGGTTCAAGCGCATTACGATCGTACCTGGTTGCCGGAGGTTCTTAATGGTTTTCTGTTATGGTATTTGTAGAAGATAAAGACGTAATATATCCTTGTATCAAATATTATGCCGATAATATGAATTTGCTCACCACACAAGGAATAAAGCGCTACACCCCCGACGCTCTCCCGTGTCCCCCGATCGACATGGCGATCCCGACGGCCCCTCGTCCCCAGCCGATCTCCACGTCCACACCACGGCATCGGACGGCGTCCTGACGGTCCCCGAACTCGCGGCGGCCGCGTGCGAGGGCGGCGTCGACGTCGTTGGGGTCACGGACCACGACCGGGTCCACCCGGACCTCGACGCGCCGGTAACGACCCGGGACGGCGTGACCCTGATCCGCGGGATCGAGCTCCGGGTCGACGCCGGCGACCAGCGGGTCGATCTCCTGGGGTACGGCGTCGAGGCGACCGACGAGCTCCGGTCGGTCACGGACCGGATCCAGGCGGACAGGAAGCGCCGCGGGGCGGCGATCGTCCGGAAGGTCGAAGAGCGCCTCGGCGTCGACCTCGACGTGGAACTCCGCGAGGGACTCGGCCGCCCGACCATCGCCCGCGCCATCGAAGCGAGCGGCGCGCCCTTCGACTACGAGGGCGCCTTCGCGCACCTGATCGGCGACGACGGCCCCTGCTACGTCGAGCGCTACGTCCCGGAGTTCGAAGCCGGCGTCGAGGCCCTCCGGGCATCCTGTGCGGTCGTCGGCCTCGCCCACCCGTTCCGCTACCCCGACCCCGAGGCCGCGCTCGACCTGGCCCGCGACCTTGACGCCGTCGAGCGGTACTACCCCTACAGTGGGTCGAGCGCCGAGCGCGAAGACCCCGTGCTCGTCGACAGCCTGGCCGACGAGGCCGACCTCCTCCGGACCGGCGGCTCCGACGCCCACGACCGGACGCTCGGCGTCGCGGGGCCCCCGGCGGACGAGTTCGACCGGTTCGCCGACCGCCTGCCGGGCGCGTGAGGTCCGTTCTCGGCCGAGATAGCCGGGAGCATAGAGTTAAACCACATCGAGACCTTACCGTTGGATATGAAGTGCCACTACTGCGACCGGGACGCCGCGTACGCCGCGGAGAAGGACGGGATCAAGGTCGGGCTGTGCGAGCGGCACTTCCGGACGCAGGTGGAGGCGCTCGCGGACTCCGAGGAACTGGCCGCGATCCGCGAGCAGATCGACATCGACCGGACGGAGTAGCGGCGCCGCTTCGTCTCTCTTCTCTCTCCGTACTGATCCCCGCTTACGCTTCTTCGCCCCGCTCCAGCGAGCGACCGCACTCCGGACACGCCTCGTCGACGATCGTCACCTGCGCGTCGCAGTCCGGACACGTCTCCCTGTAGCAGGCCGGATCGCCCATCGCCTGGGCGTTCGGACGACTCCCTGAAAAGCGTCGCGCTGATATGGAGGTCGCGAACGACGGCGCCGCCGCTCCCGGTCTGTGCTCGAAGAAAATCGGTCCGTGGACGTTCGGCGGGCGGTGCTGGGTCGCGGTCTGTGGGGGAGGGACGTGGCGTATCGTGGCCGACGCTTACATCGGCTGCGTCAGGCGACGCCTGACGGCCTATGGAAAGCAGTCTCCGACTGCTTTCACATAGCGCCGCCCATACCGCCCATGCCGCCCATACCGCCCATGCCGCCGCCGGGACCGCCGGCTCCGGGCGCGCCGCCTTCGTCGCCGCCGTCGTCGCTGCCGCCGCCCTTGAGGTCACCGGCAGCGATGACGTCGTCGATGCGGAGGATCATCACGGCCGCCTCGGTGGCGGACTCGATGGCCTGCGTCTTGACGCGGAGCGGCTCGACGACGCCGTCGTCCTCCATGTTCACGATCTCGCCGGTGTAGGCGTCCAGGCCCGCACCGGTGTCGCCGTCGGCGTGCTCCTTGCGGAGGTTGACGAGCGACTCGATGGGGTCGAGGCCGGCGTTCTCGGCGAGGGTGCGCGGGATGACGTCGAGCGCCTCGGTGAACGCCTCGATCGCGAGCTGCTCGCGGCCGCCGACGGAGCTGGCGAACTCGCCGAGCTGCATCGACAGTTCGGTCTCCGGGGCGCCGCCGCCGGGCAGGACCTTGCCGTCGTTGAGGGTCGTCTTCACGACGCCCAGGGAGTCCTCGATGGCGCGCTCGAGCTCGTCGACGACGTGCTCGGTGCCGCCGCGGAGGATGAGCGTGACGGACTTGGCGTCCTCGACGTCCTCGACGAAGATGCGCTCGTCGCCGCCGATGTCCTTCTGGGCGACGGAGCCGGCGAAGCCGAGGTCGTCGGCCTCGATGTCGTCGAGCGAGCCGACGACGTTGCCGCCGGTCGCGCGGGCGAGCTTCTTCAGGTCGGAGGACTTCGCGCGGCGGACCGCGAGGATGCCCTCCTTCGCGAGGTAGTGCTGGGCCATGTCGTCGATGCCGTCACCGACGAAGACGACGTCGGCGCCGACGTCGACGAGCTGGTCGACCATCTCCTTGAGCTGCTCCTCCTCCTGGTCGAGGAACTGCTGGAGCTGGTCGGGGTCGGTGACGTTGACCTCGGCGTCGATCTCCGTTTCGCGGACCTCGAGGGCGCCGTCGAACAGCGCGACGTTGGCGTCCTCGACGCCGAAGGGCATGTTCTCGTGGACGCGCTCCTTGTCCACGATGACGCCCTCGACGAGTTCGGAGTTCTCGATGGCGCCGCCGACGACCTTCTCGACGGAGACGTTGTCGGTGTCGACGCTGTCCTCGTCGGCGACCGCCAGCACGGCGTCGACGACGAGTTCGGCGAGTCGGTCCTTCGAGGATTCGGCGCCCTTGCCCGTCATCGCCGTCTCGGCGATCTCGACGAGCGTCTCGCGGTCCTCTTTCGAGACCTCGATGGCGTTCTCTTCGAGGACTTCCTTGGCCTTCTCCGCAGCCTGGCGGTAGCCCTGGGCGATGGTGGTGGCGTGGACGTCCTGCTCGATGAGCTCCTCGGCCTGGTCGAGGAGTTCACCGGCCACGACGACGGCGGTCGTCGTTCCGTCTCCGACCTCGTCCTCCTGGGTCTCGGAGACCTCGACGATCATGTTCGCCGCCGGGTGGTCGATGTCCATCTCCTTGAGGATGGTTACGCCGTCGTTCGTGACGACGACGGACCCGCCGGAGTCGACGAGCATCTTGTCCATCCCTTTCGGACCGAGCGTGGTCCGAACGGACTCGGCGACGGCCTTGCCGGCCGAGATGTTCATCGACTGCGCGTCCTTCCCCTGTGTGCGCTGGGAGTCCTCGCCCAGAATGATCATGGGCTGGCCCTGCTGCATTCGCTGAGACATAGTCGACCGTTGATTGTTTGTGATTCTATAAAAAAGTAACGCTACGAGAACGGGAGAACCCCTCCGGCGGGCGAATACCCGTGGTAACGTATACCAAAATAGCTGGTTTTATATACATCGTCGCGGCTGTGCGACTCCACCCGCCGGCAACGTCACGTTCGAGAGCCGGAGACGCCCGACTGTGCCGGTGGTCATCGCAGGTGATGCCGTGGCAAAGCGCTAATATCCGGAGTCACCATACGACGGGACGATGGCACTCCGGGACTTCATCGACGAGTTCGCGTCCGGAGGGCGAGAACTATCGCTTTCGATCGTCAACAGCGACCAACCGCCGATGATCGCGCGGATGTTGGACTCGCTCTTCACCGACCAGCCCGTCTCGGTCTCGGAGGCGACGCGGGTCCTCTCTGACTCGGACGTCGTCCAACTGCGCCGCGACGGCACCGTCGTCGCGGAGTCGCCGTTCGCCGACGTCCGCGACTCCGTGCTCGCGGTCAACTCCGACATCTACATCACGGGCGCCCGCTCGCTCTCGGAGGTCCAGACGCCCGAGGTCGTCCACAATCTCGAGGGGACGCGGTTCACCGTCCGCGGCTACCCCGCCGGTACGAAGGGGAAGCTCCTCCTCATCGAGATCTCCCGGTACATCGAGTCGATGGCGCTCCGGCACGGCGACGGCGAACTCCACACCGGATTTCAGCGCCTCTCCCGTCTCTTCGACGAGCACGGTACCGAACGCGCGTACGAGCAACTCGCCGAGACCGATCTCGACGTCCACGTCTACGGCATCGGGAGCCCACGTCGCGTGCGGGCCTCGTCGCTCACAGTCCACAACGAGGACGCCTCCGAGATCAGAAACGGGTGGTTCGTGGTGTTCGCTCCGCCCACCGACAGCGACGCCGAGGGCGCGGCGCTCATCGCGATCACCGACGACGACGACGAGTGGGACGGCATCTGGACGCTCGATACCGAGGCGGCCCGCCGCGTCCGGCGATACCTCTCAGAGCGATACGGACAACCTGATCGACCGCGGAACTAGGGTTGATTCCGGGACTGACCGATCGAAGGATCCCCAGCCGAGGGCCGACGTTCCGTACTCAGCCGGACTGCCGGACGTCGAAGCCCTGGGTCAGCTCGTTGTGCTTCCGTTCGAGGAACGAGTAGACCGCGCCGTGGGGGGCGCCGTCGAGGATCATTCCCACTGCTCGCCGCACCGCTTCGACCTCCTCGGGCTGGCCGATCACGCCCAGCGTCGTGCCCTTTATCACGACCTCGGCGCCGGTGAGTTCCTCCATCAGCTCCCGCGTCCGGCCGTTCTCGCCGATGAGCCGGCCCTTCTGTCTGCGGAGGTCGTTCTCGTTTCGGGTGTGCGATTCGAGGTCGACGAGTTCGAACGTCCGCAGCTCGTCGTCGAGGATAGAGAGCGCCGATTCGGGCGTGAAGCCGCGACCGATCGCCCGCACGACGTCGGGCGCGAGCATCCCCAATACGGGGTCGCCAACGTCGTCGATAGCGACGGCGCCGCTCTCGGAGTCGATGTCGAGGCGCACCTCGGCCCGGCGTTCGATCTCCCGCATCGTCTCGCCGCCCTCGCCGATGAGGACGCCGATCCGATCCTGCGGTACCTTCACGTGTTGCATACGCCTCGCTACCCGGCGAAGCGGTTTAAGCGTTCCTTCGCGACCCGGCGCGGAAGCGTTATCCGTCTCGTCCGTCGCCGTCGTCGGGTCCGTCGGGCTCCCCGGCGGGCTCGGGTTCGACGGCGGTGACGAAGTCGTAGAGCTCGTCGCCGCTCGCGTCGAGGCCCTGCCGCCCGAAGAACGCGGCCACGTTGCGGCAGTCGCGCCGGAGGAACTCGTCGGCGTTGGGGTGGTGGACGGTCACCGCCTGGCCGAGGTCGATGACGACGAGCTCGCCGTCGTGGATGATCATATTGTACTCCGAGAGGTCGCCGTGGACGAGCCCCGCGGAGTAGAGCCGCTGCATGTATTCCCTGACGACGTCGTAGGCCGTCTCGGGGTTCTCGACGTCGACCTCGGCGAGCCGCCGCGCCCGCTCTTCGACGAGGCCGACCAGTTCCATCACGAGGACGTTCCGCTCGACGGCGAGGGGCTCCGGCACGCGGACGCCCGCCGCCTGTGCCCGCTTCAGGTTCGCGAACTCCTTTTGGGTCCACGCGAGGACGACCTGCTTCTTGTCGCTGCCCAGCCCCTCGAATCGGGGGTCGCCCTCGAGGTACTCCCGCATCTGCCGGAAGTTCGAGGCGTTGATGCGGTAGATCTTCACCGCGACGTCCCGGTCCTCGCCGTCGAGGCTCCCGAGCGCCTCGTAGACGTTCGCCTCCTTCCCGGTCGAGATCGGTCCGCCGAAGGCGTCGATGTGGCCGTCCTGGACGAGCTTGTAGATCGCGGCGAACGTGGCGTCGTCGAAGACGGACTGTTCGACCTTGAACTGGTCGGCGTCCTTCAGTCGCTTCCGGAACTCGTCGAACTCTCTGTCCCGACGCCGGGCGATCCGGTCGGCCTCCGTGTCGGAGACGTCGATCTCCTCCCACTCGTCGCCGGGTGCTTCGACCTCCTCGGGCGCCAGCAGGCCGAAGTCCCCATCGTCGGGGTCGAAATCAGAATCCGAATCGGAACCGCGGTCGGCGTCGGTCATCGAATCAGGCCCGTTCCTCGGGCTGTCCGACCGGGTTCGTTCGGGGCACGGTCACTGGATGTGGCCTTCCTCGCGGAGCTGGTCGGCCTCGGACTTCTCGTAGCGCCACACGACGTCGGCCTTCTCGTCCTGCCAGTCCCACGGCTCGACGAGGACAACGTCGTCCTCGCGGATCCAGATGCGCTTCTGCATCCGGCCGGGGATTCGCGCGGTCCGCTCGACGCCGTCGGCACAGCGGACTTTCACGCGGTTCGCCCCGAGCATATCCGTGACGACGGCGAACACCTCGTCGTCGTCGGGCATCCGGAGATCTCGGCGTCCCCCGTTCTCGTCGTCGCTCATACGCGAGCGTTCGTCACGGCCCGGTTTAAGTTCTGCGAGACCGGCCGTGACCGGCGCTGCGGGTGGATACGGCGTGACCCGCGGCCGACACCCTCGCGGGCGCGTCCTCCCGGCGCCCGACAGTAAGTATCAAACCCACGCCGTCGATACCGCACGGTATGTCATCGAACACGCTTCTCGTCGCCGGCGGTCGGGTGCTCCGTCCCGACTTCGAGGTCGTGGACGCGAACGTGCTGATCGACCGCGACGCCGGCACGATTCTGTCCGTCGGGCCGGACCTCGCGGCCGACCGCGACGCCGACGAGACGCTCGACGCCGCGGGGGGCCTCGTGATCCCCGGACTCGTGAACGCGCACACGCACGTGGCGATGACGCTCCTCCGGGGCTACGCCGACGACAAGCCGCTGGACGCGTGGCTCCGCGAGGACATCTGGCCGGCCGAGGCCGAACTCGGTCCGGAGGACGTCCGGGCCGGCGCCGAACTCGGTCTCGTGGAGATGATCCGCTCGGGCACCACCGCCTTCGCGGATATGTACTTCCACGTCCCCGAGATCGTCGACGCGGTCGACCGCGCGGGCCTGCGCGCCCGCCTGGGCCACGGCGTCGTCACCGTCGGCAAGGACGACGAGGCGGCCCGCGCCGACGTCGAAGAGAGCGTCGACGTCGCCCGCGAGTACGACGGCGCGGCGGAGGGCCGGGTCCGGACGGCGGTGATGCCGCACTCGCTGACGACGGTCTCGGAGCCGCTGCTCCGCGAGGCGGTCGACGCCGCCCGCGACGCCGGCGTGCCGGTCCACACGCACGCGAACGAGACGCGCGACGAGGTCGACCCGATCGTCGACGAGCGGGGCGAGCGGCCGCTCGAATACGCCGACGACGTCGGGCTCCTCTCCGACTCCTCGTTCCTCGCGCACGGCGTCCACGTCGACGGGACGGAGATCGATCTCCTCGCCGAACGGGACGCGGCCGTCGTCCACTGCCCGGCGTCGAATATGAAGCTCGCCTCGGGGATCGCGCCGGTGCAGCGGCTCCTCGACGCCGACGTGACGGTCGCGCTCGGCACCGACGGCGCCGCCTCCAACAACGACCTCGACCTCTTCGACGAGCTCCGCGACGCCGCGATGCTCGGCAAACTCGGCGCCGACGACGCCGCGGCCGTCCCCGCCGAGGCGGCGGTCCGGATGGCGACCCGCGGCGGGGCGGAAGCGCTGTCGCTGCCGGGTGGCCGCATCGAGGCCGGCGCCGCCGCGGACCTCGCGGTCGTCGACCTCGACGCGCCGCACCTCGCGCCCGCCCACGACCTCGTGAGCCACCTGGCGTACGCCGTCCGGGGATCCGACGTCCGCCACACCGTCTGCGACGGGCGGGTGCTGATGCGGGATCGGGAGGTCCTGACGCTCGACGCGGAGCAGGTCGTCGAGACGGCGCGGAAGCGCGCGGTAGACCTCGTCGCTCGCGCGGAGTAACGAAGGCGGAAGGAAGTTCTCTCTCGCCGCGAAAATAGCGAACAGCCGGCACGACTGCGCCCGCGTCGACGTGCCGGACGACCGCTGCCCGACGCGGGGCCAATCCTACGTCACGGGGGCGCTGGCCCCGCCTTCGTATATAAAATCAGGGCCGCATCGACCTGCGGCTCTTCGAGTATCCTCTGATAACACGCGTAGACGATACGTCGACCATATCAGCAGTAGTCCCCAGGATGCTGTACCGCGAGGCGAGTGAAGCGAGCCTCGCGGACCCTTTTTGGTCCAGCTTTTTGCGAGGAGGGCGAGACGGCTCAGCCGTCTCGCTTCCCCACGGGCGACTCGTGGGTCGCCCGTGGAGAGCGGTCGCGCTCCGCGCGACCCGACGAAGTAAAAAGGTGGTTCGGCAGGGTTTTGCCACCCCTCTCCCAACCCGGAGGTATGAGTACGAGCACGTACCCGCCGATCAGCGAGCACCTCGACGACGCCGAGGCCGCTCGCGGCGAGGGCCGCCGGAAGATGGACTGGGCGCTGCAGCATATGCCCATCCTCCAGGAGCTCCGCGAGCAGTTCCGCGAGGAACAGCCGTTGGCGGATCAGACGATCGGGATGGCGATGCACGTCGAGGCCAAGACGGCGAACCTCGTCGAGCTGCTGGCGCTCGGCGGCGCCGAGGTCGCGATCACGGGCTGTAACCCCCTCTCGACCCACGACGACGTGAGCGCCGCGCTCGACGCCAACGACGCCATCACCTCCTACGCGAAGCGCGGCGTCGACGACGAGGACTACTACGCCGCCATCGAGTCCGTCGTCGCCCACGAGCCGACGATCACCGTCGACGACGGGATGGATATGGTCTACGCCATCCACGAGGACCACCCCGAACTCATCGACACCATCGTCGGCGGCGCCGAGGAGACCACCACGGGCGTCCACCGCCTGCGCGCGATGGACGAGGACGGCGAGCTGAAGTATCCCGTCTTCGCCGTCAACGACACGCCGATGAAGCGGCTCTTCGACAACGTCCACGGCACCGGCGAGTCCTCGCTCGCGACGATCGCGATGACGACGAACCTCTCGTTCGCGGGCAAGAACGTCGTCGTCGCGGGCTACGGCTACTGCGGCCAGGGCGTCGCCAAGAAGGCATCGGGGCAGAACGCGAACGTCATCGTCACCGAGGTCGAGCCCCGCCGCGCCCTGGAGGCGCATATGGAGGGCTACGACGTGATGCCGATGAACGAGGCCGCGGAAGTCGGCGACGTGTTCATCACGACGACGGGCAACCGCGACGTGATCACCCGCGAGGACTTCCGGGAGATGAAGGACGGCGTCCTGCTGGCGAACGCCGGCCACTTCGACATCGAGATCGACCTCGACGCGCTCTCGGATCTCGCCGTCGACGAGTACGAGGCCCGCGACGGCGTCCGCGCCTACGAGATGGCCGACGGCCGCCGGCTCAACGTCATCGCGGAGGGCCGCCTCGTCAACCTCGCCGCGCCGGTCGCCCTCGGGCATCCCGCCGAGGTGATGGATCAGTCGTTCGGCATCCAGGCGGTCTGCGTCCGCGAGCTCGTCGAGAACGGCGACGCGTACGACGCCGGCGTCCACGACGTCCCCGACGACCTCGACCGCGAGGTCGCCGAGATCAAACTGGAGGCCGAGGGCGTCGAGATCGACTCGCTCTCGGACGCGCAGGCGGAGTATATGGACAGTTGGAGCCACGGGACGTGATCGGATCCGGATCTGATCGGCCGGGCCCGCTCCCGGCCCGCGTTCACTGCCCCCACGTCCACTTCACGTCGAGCACGTATCGGTAGACGCCGCTGACCACGATGGCGACGGCGTTCGCCAGCAGGTAGAACAGCGACAG
Source organism: Halobellus sp. (assembly GCA_042215855.1). Taxonomy (GTDB): domain Archaea; phylum Halobacteriota; class Halobacteria; order Halobacteriales; family Haloferacaceae; genus Haloquadratum. Next base: position 43,716 of record JBDGUM010000020.1, read on the forward strand.
CCACTCGACGAGCGCGTACAGGACGCCGATCTGGATCGGAATCGCCGTTCCGCGCACGACGTTCGTCTTCAGCAGGCCGTAGAGGTAGTTCATCCCCGTATTCGGCGTCGCCTGGAAGGTCCAGGCGTTGTTGAGAATATATGACAGTACGATCGTGATCTCGATCGAGAGCACCGCGCCCACCAGATAGTAGAGCCCCGAGACGTCGACGAACAGCCACAGCAGGGCCATCTGGACTCCGGCGGTGACGGCGCCGACCACGACGAACCGCCGAAGCTGGAGCGCGAGCGGACCGCTATGGAGGTTGCGAAGGAAGCGCCGGATCATCGCTACTTGTAGCCGAGCGCCTCCAGCCGTGCACCGAGGTCCGCGTCCATCTCCGGCGACCGCTCCGATTCGTCTTCGTCCTCCGCGCCTCGCTCCCGGATGAGGGCCGCGTGCGCGTCCACGAGCGCGCGGAAGCGGTCGACGACCGCCCGCGCCTCTCCCTCGGTCGCACGTCCGTCCGCGAGATCTCCTGCGAGATCCATCTGTTGGTCGGGATCGTCGGGGCGGAAGTACAGTTCGTCGGTCCCGCGGTCGACGTTCCTGATGTAGGTCCAGTCGCGGTCCCGGACGCTCACGAGCAGGTCGCCGTCGTCGAGCGACCGCGGGATCGGCTGGGCGGTCACGTCCTCGTCGCGGACGGTGACCGAGACGACCGGGTCGTCCGGCGGCGCGTCGCCGTCGCGGACCGTCGGCGAGAGCGACGGCCCGGTCCAGCACTCGGGGGCGTCGACGCCGAGCAGGTCGGCCACGGTGGGCGGGATCGCGTCGAGGCCGACCTGGCCGCCGACTCGCCGGCTCTCCGCGCCAGGGACGTCGACGACGAGCGGCACGCGGATCAGCTCGTCGTACAGCTTCGGGTAGTGAGCGAGGTGCCCGTGCTCCTGGAACTCCTCGCCGTGGTCGCCCGCCAGCACCACGGCGGTCTCGTCGTCGAGCCCCTCGGCGTCGAGCGCGTCGAGCAGCCGCCCGACGCTGGCGTCGACCTGGCGGACGGCCGCCTGGTAGAGCGTCCGGAGGTCCGCGAGGGTGCGCTCGCCGACCTCCCAGCCGAGGCCGGTTCGCGTGTGGGCGTGGAGCATCCGATGGGTGCCGACCCGGCTGTCGGAGACCTCGCGGATGTACCGCGGCGCGGGGACGTACGGCGTGTGGGCGTCCATGTAGTGCACCCACAGGAAGAACGGCTCCTCGACGGATTCGAGGAACGCCGTCGCGGCGTGTTCGACGTCGAACATCCGCGAGGTGTCGAGGAAGGGGCGGTCGTCGACGTCGCCGGCGAGGCGCGCCCGGAGGCGGCGGAACGGCGACGTCGCGAGCTGGACCCACGCCTCGACCGTCGGGTGCGTGGCGAGGTAGCGGCTGTAGAGGCTCCCGCCGACGCTCGCGACGAACGGCTCGAACTCGTCGAAGCCGTCGTCGTAGCCCCAGTGGGAGGTGAGGAATCCGTTGGCGGCGTTGAAGCCGCCGGTCGCGATTCCGCTCTCGGAGAGGACCGACGCCAGCGTCGGAGCGCCGTCGACGCCGATCCGCCCCGAGTCGGCGAACACCGGCCGCGACGCGAGGATCGACGGGAACGAGAAGGGCGTCCAGTTCCCGGTCGCGAACGCCCGTTCGAAGACGGTCCCGCGGTCGGCCAGGTCGTCGATTACGGGCGTGTGTCGGCCTCCGTCGTAGGTACCGAGCGCGTCGGCTCTCAGCGAGTCGACCGTGACGAGCACGACGTTCGAGACCGGCTTGTCTGCGTCCATATGGTCTCCGAGGTCGGCACCCGCGACCCTTCCCACCGCCGGCCGGGAGCGCGTATCACTCGACTGATGGGGTTTTCGATATATATACCCGCGGGTTCGCGGCCGCCCCACGGCGGCCGTGTCGTCCGGTTTAAGACCCTCTCGGCCCGAGAGGGGGTATGTCCTCGAACCGGAAGGGCGACCGCCGCGAGCGCGAACTCGTCAACCGCCTCGACGAGGCCGGCTTCGCGGTGATGCGCGCCCCCGCCTCGGGCTCGGCGACCGAGCGGGAGCTCCCGGACGTGCTCGCGGGGAACGGCGACGTCTTCTACGCCATCGAGGCCAAGTCCAGTTCCGGACGGCCGATCTACCTCACCGGCGAGGAGGTCGAGGCGCTGATCTACTTCGCGCGGAACTTCGGCGCGAAGGCCCGGATCGGCGTCCGCTTCGACCGCGAGTCGTGGTACTTCTTCCACCCCGGCGACCTGCACGTGACCGACGGCGGCAACTACCGAGTCAAGAAGGAGACCGCCCTCGCCGAGGGCGAGTCCTTCGAGTCGTTCGTCGGCGGCCCCGCCCAGGCGCGGCTGACCGACGTCGGCGACGGAGCGGGCGAGGAGGACGGCGAACGCGACGCTCCGGACGACGACGGAGCGGACTGACCGGCCGACGGCGTCGTCGTGGCCGAGCCTTCTGCGGTCAGGGCGCTATCCCACGACGGACGGCCGAGTGGATCCCGGTTCGGAGCCGGTGCCCTTCCCGTCCCGTTCGCCGTCGTCGGCGGTCGCGGGGACGAGTCGCGAGGCCGGGAACAGATATCGAGGCTCGTCGTCGACCGCGGCGAGTAGCTCCTCGCGGTCGCCGCCGGCCGGGAGCCGGGGCACGTACGCGGCCGCGATCGCGGGTTCGTGGCCGCCGTAGTTCGCGTTCGTCTCGTAGTCGGCGACGACGCGACCCTCCCGGGTCCGCGCCTCGTCGGCGCGCTCGCCGGTCCGCTCGACTGCGATCAGCAACGCTCCCGTCTCGCGGTCGCGGACGAGATCGCCCGGGTCGCGGTCGTGACGGTCGCAGAGCGCCGGGCCGCGCTCGTCTATCGGGACGAACGCGCGACCGCCGCAGACGGCGCAGGCGCGCTCGCGCTCGTCCGGCGCGGGCACGGACCGCCGTTCGATTTCGAGGCTCACGCGACGGACGTGCTTGCAGCGGGCGCCGCGGATGGCGCTGTCCGGACACGTACACGTCGTCCGCGCGGCGTCGACGACGTAGGTGCCGCCATCGGTCTCGACGACGTAGCGGCCGTCGCGGAGGGGTCGGACGACCATCGGCTCCGCCCGGGCGCGGCGTGCTCGGCCCGTGTACCCCTCGGCGGGAAGGGTGGTCATCCGCCGGACCCGACGATGTCCGGACGATCGCGACTGGTCGGAGGTCCCTCCTGTTCGGGCGTGTCGCGGACGCCGTGATCGGGACGCGTCGGCGTCCGCTCCGGCGCCGGGCGTGACGTCTTCTGACGCGGGTGTGTTTCGGGTGTGCGTCATCGGTGATCTCCGTGCTGGAGCGTCGATCGCTCCGTATCGGAAGTACGTGCCGCAGCGCCCTAAACCCTCGTTTCGGGTGGAACACGGGCCCCCTGGGCCGCATCGAAGCCCTTTTAGAACGGCCACCGGAAGGCGGAGGTATGGAAATCGACGCGGAGATGCGGCGGAAGATCGTCGTCTCCATCGTCTCTGTGGGCGTTTTCTTCGCCGTGTTCGTCGGCATCGGTGCCACCTTCGGTCCCGACCTCGGGAGCACCGGCGGCCTGGCCCTCGTGGGGGCGATCGCGCTCTTCATCGTCGTGATGGCGCTCACGGGCGTCTTCCTCGACACCTAATCGCCGCTCGTCGCCTCCCGCCAGTCCCGGACGTCGCCGGCGTCGGCGAGCGCGTCCGTGTAGTACGAGAGGGGATGCGAGATCTTCTCACAGCGCTCGTCGGGATCGACGCAGGTCCCGTAGGACTGCATCGTCGCGCACGACGGCGGGGGGTACTGCGTGCCGTCCGAGTCGGCGAGGTACTCGACGCGCGTCCGGATCCGGTCGGCGGGGTCGTCGGCTCCGTCGCCCGCATCCGCGTCGCCGCCCTCGTTCGCGTCGCCACCTTCGCCGTCGTTTCCCTCCTCGACGCCGAGCAGCGTCGTCACGTCGTCGCCGTCCATCCCGAGCGCGACGAGGAACGAGACGAGCGAGAACTCCGCGTGGCCCGGCAGCGACTCCCCGTTCCGGGTCCGCCGGACGAGCGCCTTCATACACGGCGGGAACAGCGCCGGCACGACCGCCTCGATCGCCGCGTCGGTCCCGGCGTCGTGGTCGTTCAGGAGCGATCGGAGGTCGGCCACGGCGGACTCCAGCGCGTCGGCGATCGCGTCGCCGCCGTCGGTCCCGCGAACCTCGAACGGGAGTCCTTCGCGCACCCGGCGCTCGACGGCCGCCTCAAGCAGGCGCGACAGGGCCGCGGACTCGACGCGCACCTCGCCGTCGCGCACCTCGCGGTTGACGAGTCGCCAGCGACTCCCCCAGCTCCCCTCGCCGAGTTCGAGGTAGGGGCCGAGGGCGATCCAGTAGTGCGAGGCGTCGCGGTCGGGGCCCCCGCCCGCACCGGGGCCTGATCCGGGCCGGCCGGCCTGGGTCGACCGACTGCCACGCCCCGGCCCGTCGCCGCCGCGGTCGGGGCGGACGTCGCCGTCGAGGTCGAACTCGCGGAGGACTTCCTCCAGCGACGCGCGGGCGCGCCCGGTGCTCTGGAACTCCGCGCCGCCGAAGTCGGCCGCGAACCGCTCCCGCGCGGTCGCCGCCTCCGCAGCGGCGTACTTGTCGACCGCGGCGGGCGTATCGACGAGCGAGACGAGGATCCGCGCGATCGGGTACGAGAGCAGCTCCTCCCGTCGATCCCACTCCCGGGGCTCCTCGGCGGCGACCGTCCCCTCCATCAGGGCGCGTTCGACCCGCTCGCGGCCGCGCTCGACCGCGGGCGCGTCCTCGACGACGAGCGCCGCCGGCGAGATGTCCGCCTCGCGGACGGCCTCGCGCGCGCCCTCGAAGAAGGGATAGCGGGCGTAGAGCGGGTCGATCGGCATCGCCTCTCCCTTTCGTCCGCCGCCGAATAAACACGGCGATCAGTCGTCTCTCGGCCGCCGACTCATCGGCCCGCCGCCCACACCGTGGCACCTAAGAGCGGCCGCCGCCCTTCTGTGCCTGTGCCGCGCTTCGACTACCCGTGTCCCGACTGCCGGGCCACGAACAGCCTCCACGACGCCGACTGCGAGTTCGAGGGCACGCCCTGGCCCGACGTCGAGAAGGCCTACACCGACGTCGTCGCCCGCCTCTCGGCCGGCCCCGTCGCGGAGGCGGACCTCTACGACGCCGTCGACGGCGAGTGGGGCGCGCTCCACCGGGCGGCGCTCGAACGCCTCGAGCGCGACGAGCGGGTGACGGAGCACAACGACGTGCTCCGGCTCCGGACCGCCGCGGAGTTCCGCGAACAGGTCGCCGAGCCGACCCGCGAACCGATGCGCACCCTGTACACGAAGGGCAGCGTCCCCGGCTGCCACGACAACGCCGTGTTCGCGATGATCGCGTGGTACGAGATGGTCGGGCTCTCGTGGTCCGAGACCCGTGAGAACGTGATCGAGTGGCTCGAGGACAGCGGCGCGTGGGCCCGCGGCGGCTTCGAGGAGTCCTCGCCGGAAGCGCTCGTCGACTCGAAGCGCCACGTCTACGAGGCGGGGTACGGCTGGAAGGAGAAGGCCGAGGCGGCGAAGCGCGTCATCGACCGCCACCGCGGGTGAGCGTCCGGTCCGCCGCCCCTCGGCGGCGACGCGAGCGTCGACCCTACTCGCTCTGGATGCGGGGCGCGAGCATGTACGTGATGTTGCCCTGGCCCTCCGCGACCGCGTAGTGGAGCTTCACCGGGAACTCCTCGCCGAGTTCGATCGTCACCTCGGCGTCCTTCGGGATCGCCTTGTTCATGTCCTTCAGGTAGTCGAGCGAGAACAGCGAGTCGGCCGCGCCGGCGGTGAGCGCGATCAGGTCGTCGGCGTCGAGCTCGAAGTCGACGTCGTCGGTGTCGCCCCGTGCCTCGATGTGGAACGCCTCCTCGTCGGCGTCCACGCGGAGCCGGACGTGGTCCGAGACCATATCGGCGGCCTTGATCCCGCGGTCGAGCTGGGCGCCCTCGAGGACGATTTCGGCGGAGAGGTCCAGGTCGGGAATGTCGGGCTCCTGGCGGATGGAGTCCGGGTCGATGAGCGCGAGCGTCGAGGACAGGCCGTCCATCCGGATGTTCAACTTTCGCGTCTCCTCGTCGAGTTCGAGCTCGACGAGCTGATCGCCGCTGGCCATCCCGACGAAGTCTTCTAGCTTGGCGAGGTTGACGCCGATCACGCCGCCGTCGGCCTCGTAGGACTCGAACGCCGCCGCGTCGAGCGAGAGATCCACCATCCCGACGTTCGCGGGGTCGACCGCGCGGATCGCCAGTTCGTCCTCGTTCAGCCGGATCTTGCACTCGTCGACCAGCACGCTCACCGAGTCGAGCGCGTCCTGTAGCGTCGACGCGCCCACGATGGCCTTGAACATATGAGCGCAGGTACGACAGCGGGCTTAAAAATACTCCTGGTTCTTGTTCGCGCGCGCGAAGCGAACCCGCGTCACGCGTCGTATCCGTTCCGTCGGAGCGCCTCCGCCAGGTCACCGTCGGGGTCGGCCGCGAACTCGACCAACGAGGACTCCGGTCTCGTCGTCGTATACAGCTCGGAGTCGATGTTGTCGGGAATCTCGTTCGCGTGCGTCTTGTCCACGACTGCGACCGTTATCTTCGGCTTCGAGTCCGCGTTTGACTCGCTCATTGGCGAACCGTACGGGAGTGCGACGTTTGGCCTTTGGCATTCGAACGGAGACCGCTCTTCGCGACGAAAGGGTCCGGCGGCGTACGTCGAGTGATCGCGCCTGCGGGCCCGACCCCGTCACAGACTCCATCCGATGTCCCTTTCCGGGTCGACGGCGTCCAATCGCGTATGAACGCGAATTCGCCGGCGGTTTCCGCGCGGAACATATCGACGGTGAGGCACGTATGACGGGACGGGACGAGTACTACAAC
>JBDGUM010000068.1:0-43889 GCA_042215855.1 Halobellus sp.
CCACACGGACCAGTCGACGATCTTCGTCTACGACGGCTACCCCGGCGGGGTCGGGTTGACAGAGAGCGGCTACGACGAGATCGAAGGGCTGCTCGCGCGCACGGGTGAGATGATCGCCGACTGCGACTGCGCCGACGGCTGTCCCGCCTGCGTCCAGTCGCCGCACTGCGGCAACGCCAACGACCCGCTCGCGAAGGCCGAGGCGGTGACGCTGCTGGACGCGCTCAGCGACTGATAGTGATTACTCTCGTTTCTTATCGCCGAGCGCCGTCGACGGGGATGGCGCTCGGCGGTAAACAGTGAGAGTAATCACGATGAGGGCGTCGAGCGCGCGGTCGACGACGAGCAGCGAAGCGACCGCCGGGAGCAGTACCAGGACTGCCGGGCGGGGTTCGAGGAGCCCCAGGCCGACGATGAGCGTCGTCGCGCAGGCGGGCGGGTGCACGAGGTTCGTCGCGCGCATCCCGAACGACGTGAGCGCAACGGCCGCGATGCCGCTGAGGACGAGCCACGGCGGCTCGAACGACAGCGGCGCAGGGGGGACAGGGACGACCGCGACGGTGACGCCGTAGGCGACGAGCCCCGCCGCGACGCCGACGGCGTGCCCGCCGATCACGACGCGGTCGCCGGGCCGAGGACGATCCGTCGCGAGCACGAACGCGGAGGGGCCGAGGCTCGGGAAGACCGCGGGCGCGCCCGTGAGCCACGCCACGGCCGCGGCGAGCGAGAGCAGGGCGCCGGCCCGCAGGCCGACCGTCGCGTCCTCGCCGAGGCTTCGCTTCGACACGGTTCCGAGGCGGTCGCAGGGTCCCAAGAATGAATCGAAACGGACCGATCCACCGGCCGCCGATCGACGAGCGCGGAGCGACAGAGTTTTTAGGGCGGCCTAAATAGGCGGGAGCAATGAGTCAGGAGGTCTGTGTCGTGGTGCCGACGATCCGCGAGTACGAGTGTATGCGGGCGTACTTCGAGAACGCCCGCGAGCACGGCTTCGATCTCGATCGACTGTTCGTGCTCCTCGTGACCGAGGACTTCTGCGACACCGAGGCGATGGAGCGGATGCTCGAGGAGGAGGGCGTCGACGGCGCCGTCTACGACGGCTCGCGCCGCGAGGCGTGGTTCGAGTCCCGAGGCCTCTCGGAGTTCTCCCACCTGATCCCGGCGGCCTCGCACGCCCAGACCAGTTTCGGCCTCCTGTATCTGTGGGCGCACCCGCGCTTCGAGCGCGGCGTCTTCATCGACGACGACACGCTCCCGCACGACGAGTGGGACTTCTTCGGGCGGCACATGGCGAACCTCGACCGGACCGACGAGGTCGAGTCAGTCCGCTCGGACGAGCGCTGGGTGAACGTCCTCTACCAGAACGCCGACGAGCACGGCCTCTACCCCCGCGGGTACCCCTACTCCGCGATGGACGAGGACGTCGAGACCGGCCGCCGGGAACTGAAAGACGTCGTCGCCTCCCAGGGGCTGTGGACGAACGTCCCGGACCTCGACGCGGTGCGGATCCTGATGGACGGCGACCTGCAGGGACAGGCCCAGACCCGGACCGCGCGCGAGGACTTCACCGGCGACTTCGTCGCCGACCCGGGCCAGTACCTCACCGTCTGCTCGATGAATCTGGCGTTCGAGCGCGAGGTGATCCCGGCGTTCTACCAGCTCCCGATGGACGACAACGAGTGGGACGTCGGCCGCTTCGACGACATCTGGTCGGGCGTGTTCCTCAAGCGCGCCGCCGACCTCCTCGAGAAGGACGTCGTCAACGGCTTCCCCCTCTGTGAGCACAACAAGGCCCCGCGGCCGACCTTCGACGACCTCAACAACGAGGTCCCCGGCCTGGAGCTCAACGAGCACGTCTGGGAGGTCGTCGACGCCGTCGGCGACGACGCCGACTCCTGGCGGGCGGCGGCCGAGGCGATGGCCCGGGCGCTCGCGACTGGCGACTTCGCGGACTGGAACAACGGCGCGTTCCTGAACCACTGCGGGGAGTACTGGCTCGACTGGCTGGACTGTCTCGCCGAGCTGTCGGTGTCGCCCGTCGACCCGCCACGCGACGCCGCCGTCGCGGACGACTGATACTGACTAGTCTCACTGTTTGCCGGTGATCGCCACCCACGGTCACGGCGACCACCGGTAAGAGACGAAACTAGTCAGTATGACGCGGACCGAACAGCGCGACCGACGTCTCCTCGGCCGACAGACCCACCAGCGACGCCGTCCCGCGACACGGGGGACTCTTCCCGAACCGGAAGGTATATACGTTTTAGGCTGGCCTAAATCGAATATGAACGGATCAGAGGACTCATCTCGTACGCCGAGTCGCCGCCGGTTCCTGCAGGCGGCCGCCGCGGCCGGGATCGTCGGCGTCGCGGGCTGTAACACCCCCGGAAACGGATCGGGAACGGAAACCGAGACCGGCGCGGGCGGCGTCGGCGACGGCGACGCGGCCCAGCAGATCGGCTCCGGCCGGTCCCCGTTCGGCGAGCGGGACCTCTCCGGGGGCGTCTCGATGCGGGAGATGCCGGATCTCGAGGGCGAACTGACCCTGTACTCCGGACGCGGCCAGGCGCTGGTCGGGGAACTCATCTCGTTCATCGAGGACCTCTACCCGAACTTCACGATTCGACCCCTCTACAACTCCGCGGCCGAACTGGTGAACCAGATCGCGACCGAGGGCGAGAACAGCCCCGCCGACGTCTTCTACTCCGTCAACGCCGGCGCGCTCGGCGCGCTCGAAGACCGCGGCCGGACCCAGCCGCTTCCCCAGGAGGTCCTGGAGTTCGTCCCCGCGAACTTCCGGGCGCCGAGCGGCGCGTGGGTCGGCACCTCGGGTCGGGCCCGTTCGGTCCCGTACAACACGAATACCTTCACGGCCGAGGAGATCCCCGAGAAGATCATGCAGTTCCCCGAGACCGCGGCCTTCGAGAACGAACTCGGGTGGGCGCCGACCTACTCCTCGTTCCAGGCGTTCGTCACCGCGATGCGGATCCTGGAGGGCGAGGAGGCGACGCGACAGTGGCTCAACGGGATGCAGGAACTCGGCGTGAGCCAGTACGGCGACGAGTTCCAGGTCGCCCGCGCCGTCGCAGACGGCGAGATCGCCGTCGGGTTGACGAACCACTACTACATCCAGCGCGTCCTCGCGCGCCGGGGGCTCGACGCCCCCCTCCGGACGGCGTTTACCGAGAACGACGCCGGCGCCGTGTTCAACGTCGCCGGCGCCTGCGTGCTCGATACCGCCGCCGATGCGACGCTCGCCTCGAACTTCGTCCGCCACCTCCTCTCGCGGGAGGCCCAAGACTACTTCGCGCGGACGACCTTCGAGTACCCGCTCGTGCCCGAGATCGAGCCGATCGGTCGGCTGCCGACGATCGACGAGTTGAACCCACCCGAGAATCTAGACCTCTCACAGCTGTCGGACCTCGAGGGCACGATCGACCTCCTGCGGGAAACCGGCGTCCTCTGAGGCTCCGAACGCGGAGCACACACGATGGCCACGGAGCACCGAACGACGGCCGACGACGACGCCGACGAGGGAGACAGCCTCCCGCTCGGCGTCTCCGTCGCGGCGGCGGCCGTCGCCGCCGCGGTAATCCTGCCCGTCCTCTGGCTGGTCCGGACCGGCTTCTCCGTGGGCCTCTCCGAGGCAGTGTCGCTCCTCACCCGCCCGACGACGCTCCAGGTGTTGGTCAACAGCGCCATCCTCGTCGCACTCACGACCACCGCGTGCGTCCTCATCGGCGTCCCGCTCGCGTATCTGACGGTCCGCACCGACATCCCGTTCCGGCGCTTCTGGACGATCGTCGTCTCGCTCCCGCTCGTCATCCCGAGCTACGTCGGCGCGTTCGCGTTCGTCTCGGCGTTCGGGCCGCAGGGCGGCTTCCAGCGCCTGCTGGCGCCCTACGGGATCGAGCGGATCCCCGAGATCTACGGACTCGAGGGGACGGTGCTGATCCTCACGCTGTACACCTACCCGTACGTCTACATCACCGCGCGGGCGTCGCTGAAGTCGATGGATACGACGCTTATCGACGCGGCCCGGACCCTCGAACACGACCGCTGGGAGACGTTCCGCCGGGTGACGATTCCGCAGATCCGCCCGGCGGTCGCCGCGGGGGCGCTGCTCTCGGGGCTCTACGTCCTCGCGGACTTCGGGACGCCCTCGATTATGCGCTACGACGTGTTCACCCGCGTCATCTTCGTCGAGTTCGGGACGTTCGGCCGCGACACCGCCACGCTGCTCTCCTTGCAGCTGGTCGCGGTGACGCTCTTCATCCTCTGGCTGGAGGCCCGCGTCCGCGGCGAGGAGCGGACGACCGCGGGCGGGCGGTCGCGGGCGACGGTGCCGCTCGGCGCCTGGAAGTACCCGGCGATGGGCTTCGCGGCGCTGATCGCGGGGCTCGCGCTCGCCGTCCCCGTCGTCATCCTGCTCTCGTGGCTCGGCACCTCCTCGGCGGCGGTGAACCAGTCGCTGGCGTTCCAGTGGTCCTACGTGGTCAACTCCGTCGTCGTCTCCGCGGCGGCCGCGGCGGTCGCCGTCGTCGCCGGACTCCCGGTGGCGTACCTCTCGGCCCGCTACGACGGCTTCCTGCCGACCGCCTTCGAGCGGATCAGCTACGTCGGCTACGCGGTCCCCGGCGTCGTGCTCGGGCTCGCGCTCGTCTACTTCGGGAGCCAGTACGCGACGCCGATCTACCAGACGCTCTACCTCCTGGTGTTCGCCTACGTGATCCGGTTCCTCCCGCAGTCGGTCGGCTCCCTGCGGGCGTCGTTCCTCTCTGTCGATCCGACGCTGCCGGAGGCCGCCCGGACGCTGGGGCAGACGTCGGCGGGCGCGTTCCGCTACGTCACGCTCCCGCTGGTGGCGCCGGGGCTGTTCGGCGGGGCCGCGCTCGTCTTCCTGACGACGATGAAGGAACTCCCGGCGACGCTGCTGCTGCGACCGTCGGGTTTTACCACCTTGGTCACGCATATCTGGACAGCGTATGAGTCGGGGTACTTCGGACAGGCGGCGATACCGGCCCTGGTCCTGCTTTTGGTCTCCGGACTTTCGATGCTCGTGATTCTCAGACAGGAGGGATATGATGTCAAATAGCACACAGGCTGGCGTGGAGTCGGATCGGAGCGTTGGGCGCGAAACGGAGCAGGCGGGCGCCGACGGCGCCGTCGCGCGCACGGAAACGGCGGACGAGAGCGCGCCGGCCGACGAGAGCGACCGCGGCGACGTCGTCCTCGAACTCGACGGGCTCGAGAAGTCCTACGGGCCCGAGACGGTCGTCGAGGGATTGTCGCTGTCGGTCCGGGAGGGCGAGATCCTCACGCTCCTGGGGCCCTCGGGCTGCGGCAAGACGACGACGCTCCGGATGATCGCGGGGCTGGAACGCCCCGACGGCGGGACCGTCCGGCTGAACGGCCGGTCGGTGTCGGGGTCGCCGTTCGTGCCGCCCGAAGAGCGGGGCGTCGGCGTCGTGTTCCAGGAGTTCGCGCTCTTCCCCCACCTGACCGCGCGCGAGAACGTCGCCTTCGGGCTGAAGGACCGCCCCGACGACGAGATCGAAGCGCGGGTCGACGAACTGCTCGACCTCGTGGACCTCGAAGGACAGGGAGACAGCTACCCGGATCAGCTCTCCGGCGGCCAGCAGCAGCGCGTCGCCCTGGCTCGCTCGCTCGCGCCCGAACCGGATATCCTCCTCTTGGACGAGCCGTTCTCGAACCTCGACGTCGACCTCCGCGTCGAGATGCGCGAGGAGGTCCGCCAGATCATCAAACAGACCGGCGTGACCGCGGTTTCGGTCACTCACGACCAGGAGGAGGCGCTGTCGATCTCCGACCGGGTGGCCGTGATGAACGACGGCGAGATCGAGCAGGTCGGCGATCCCGAGGGCGTCTTCCAGCACCCCGAATCGAGGTTCGTCGCCGCCTTCCTGGGCTACGCGAGTTTCGTCCCGGGGTTCGTATCCGGCGACAGCGTCGAGACCGATCTCGGGACCGTTCCCAGAGACCAGATCCACGGGCTCGCCCCCGAGTACGACCACACCAGGATCGACCTCCTGGTCCGCCCCGACGACGTGAGCGTCGAGCGTCCCGACGGCGACGTCGAGGCCTGCGGCGAGGTCGTCGCCCGGCGCTACCTCGGGCCGACGTTCCTCTACGAGGTCGAACTCGAGACGGGCGAGTCGATCCAGTGTATGCACAACCACGACGAGGACGTGCCCGAGGAGGGCCCCGTCTGCCTCGAACTCGACGCGGACCACGAGCTCGCGTGGTTCCCGCGCGAGCAGCGGCCCGACGACGACGAGCGCTACAGCGGCTGAGTCGTGTCCCGAGGAGTCACAGCCCGCGCACGCGACCGCCTCGGACGGCTCCGCGACGCCGCCCGCGCCCACCCCGAGCGGGTCGTCGCCGCGGCGCTCGCCGTCGGCGTCGGCCTCCTGATCTACTACCTCGCGATCGATCTCTTTCCCTACCACTCGGTCAACGACGACGAGGGCGTCTACCTCTACCAGGCGGCGATGCTCCTCGAAGGAAAGCTGTTCCTCCGCCCCGGCGACATCCCCTGGGAGGCGGTCCGGCCGTGGTTCTTCGTCGTCGACGGCACCGAGAGCGGGGTCCGGATGTACAGCAAGTACTCGCCGGTCGCGCCCGCGGTCTTCGCCGTCGGGCGCCTGCTCGGGGACTGGAACGTCGCCCTCGGCCTCGTCGCGACCGGCACGGCCGCGGGCGTCTACTGGCTCGGCGCGGCGGCGTTCGGCCGCCGGGTCGGCCTCGTCGCCGTGCCCGCGCTCGCGGCCGCGCCGCTCTTTCTGATGACCTCGGCGACGTTCCTCTCGTACGCGCCCGCGACGATGCTGAACGTCGCGTTCGCGGTCGCCTACGTCAAGTCGGCGCGCGCGGGGAGCCGACGCTGGGGGGTCGCGGCCGGCACCGCGATCGGGCTGGCGTTCTTCTGCCGGCCGTACACGGCCGTGCTCTTCGCGCTCCCGTTCATCGCTCACACGCTCCTGTCGCTGGGGGTCGCGTGGCGGCGGGTCGGATGGGCCCCCGACTTCCGCGGCATCCTCGGGCGAGCGCTGGCCGTCGCGCTCCCCGGCGCGGCGTTCGTCGGTCTGACGCTCGCCTACAACGCGGTGACGACCGGCGATCCGCTCGTGTTCCCGTACCAGGCGTTCGCGCCGAACGACGGCATCGGGTTCGGCCCGCACGAGATCCTGAACTACGAGCGGAACTACACGCCCGAACTGGCGTACGAGACCACCGTGACGATCACCGAGTACTTCTTCACCGAGTGGGTCGCGGCCGGGACGCTCGGGACCGCCGTCGCGCTCGTCGGCGTCGCCGGCGCAGTGTGGCGGGCGCGCGGCGTCGACCTCCGCGAGCGGTTCGCGCCCGCAGCCGGGATGGGCGACGGCGAGGTCCGCGCGGTGCTTTTCGCGATCGTCCCGTCGGTCTTCCTCGGCGAGGCCTACTTCTGGGGGACGCACAACGGCCTCCGGAACGGCCTCATCGACCTCCTCGGGCCGTTCTACCACTTCGACGCCCTGGTCCCCGTGGCGGTCTTCACCGCCGCGGGCGCCGCCTTCCTGGTCCGCGGCGCCGTGCGCGCTCTCCGATCGGTCACGACCCGGCGCCGCGCGCGCCTCGTCGTGGTCGTCGCGCTCGTGGCCGCCGCGCCGGTCGTCGCCTCGGCCGAGCGCTCGGTCGTCGCGGACCCGCTGGCGGCGAACGAACTGCGGACCGAGAACCTCGCGGCCACCTACGAGCCCTTCGAGGAGCGGTCCTTCGACGACGCGCTCGTGTTCACGCCGGACCCCTACGGCGACTGGCAGGCCCACCCGTTCCAGTACCTCCGCTACGATCCCGGCTACGACGGCGACGTCGTCTACGCGACCGACGGCGGCCCCGACCGCGACCTCCGGGTGCTGAACGCGACCGACCGGACGCCGTACCGCTTCACCTACCGCGGCGTCTGGACCGGCGCGGCGACGCCGGTGAACCCCGAACTCACGCGGCTCCGCGTCGTCGAGGCCGAGGCGGTCCGGGCGCGCACGACGGTCGGCGTCCCCGCCCAGGCGACGAGCGCGAGCGTCCGGATCGAGACGCCGGAGGGCTACGCGCGGTACGCGGTGCCGGCCAACGCGACCGACGACGGGGCGGTGACCGTCGAGTGGACCGTCGGCCCCGAGACCGCGCGAGTGACGAACTTCCCGTACGCCGGAGGGTCGCGCTTCCGCGACGTCCCGCTCGCCGAGGCGCGCGCGGAGGCCGACCTCGCGGTGACCTTCGTCGGCATCGGCGGGTCGAGCGTCACCTACCGCCAGGAGGTGACCCTGGACGCCCGCGGGGACTCGGTCCGGGTCGTCTGGCCGCCCGAGACCCGCGTCTGCCGACTCACGACCGAGTGCGGGCGGGAGGGGACCTGGGTCGGCCCCGACGGCGACTACGTCCGCGGGGTCTCGGTCCGAATGAACGCCACCGCCGTGCGGAACCGTTCGGCCGGCGCGGCGGCGTCGCTCCGGCGCCGTCCGCCGCCGTCGGTTACGCGCCCTCCAACGGACCGGTGAAACTCACGTTCAGGAGGTCTTCCTCGACCGCGTAGCGGAGGCGCTCGTCGAGCGGCATCTCCGCCCAGCCCTCCGGACGCTCGGATTCGGGGACCTCGTCGAGCCGGTCGACGAGTGCCTCGTTGAGGAATCGCCCGTTCTCGCCGCAGTCCGGGCACGTGAAGATGATAAAGCGGACCCGGTACGCGCGATCCTCGACCCGTCCGCAGTGGGGACAGACGTACGATTCGGTCACTGCCGCACGCTACGGGCCGAGGTAACTCGAATCTGTGGGTTTCGGCCGAAAGTTTCACCGGCCAGGCGTCCGCCGCCACACGATCGCTTCCGCGTTGTCGAGCGCGACGGGTTCCCCGGCGCCGTCGGCGTCGACGCCCGGCGGGACGAGCGCCGGCTCCCAGCCCGCCGACGGGATCGGCGGCGCGTTGGCGTCCCCACGTGCGTCGGCCGCCAGATCGGCCGGCGAGACGTCGACTTCCACACCCTCCATATTGCCCGCGAAGAGGAGTTCCTCGTCGACGTCGGCCTCGGGCGGAGCGCGCCGGTAACCGTAGTACAGGACCGTCCCCTCCGTGGGATGACGGTAGGCGAAGTACTCGTCGTCGCGGAGGTCCGCGCGGAGCCACTCGCGGGCCCTCCGGAAGTCGCGGGTCGCCTGCCGGAACGCGGTCCGCGCGTCGTCCTGGGCCTCGTGCCAGTGTGCGAGGTTCGCGAACTCGGCGACGTCGGCCATCCAGGCGTCGCCGTAGGCGACGAGGTCGGCCGGCGAGAGGTCTCCGAGAGGGTGCTCGAGGGGCGACAGCATCGCCGCCATCGCGTCGAGGTCGTAGTCGGTGACGTCGACCGCCGCCGCCAGCCCGGTCATGAACGAGCGCAGTTGCTCGAGGGAGTCGAACCCGAGTCCCTTCACGCGCCGGAAGAACCGGTCGTCGGCGAAGTCGCGCTCGCGCACCTGCCAGTTGAGGACGTTGACCTCCTCGGCGACGACCTTGACGTTCCAGTCGTCGTCGGTGTCGCGGACGAAGCCCCACGGCGCGCGCATGTTCGCGTTGAGGAAGTCCATCGGGACGCCCGGCAGGAAGGCGTGGAACAGCATCGTCGCGGCGGCGTTGTCGTACGCCGCGTCGAGCGACTCGGGGAGCGTCTCGCCCAGGTAGGGGTTCACCGGGGAGCGGGTGAAGTCGGGGTCGGGATCCAGTTGGGTTCCGCGGCGGACGGTGTCGTGGTTGGCGACCCCGGTGATCCAGTGGCCGCCGAAGTCGGCGACCTCGCGGATCCGCCACCACTTCGTCGCCCAGAACGTCAGGAGCGCCGGGGTGTTGTGGGCGAAGGTGACCGGCGACCACTGGAACGAGTGGGGGTGCTGCTCGATCAGCGTCCGGTAGGAGGACGCCAGCTCCCAGTCCTCGCGCGGCCAGGGCCGCCCGTCCTCGAAGATCATCCACGGCCGGTACTCGGTCCCGGCGACCTCCTGGACGACGGCGTCCATCTCCGCGAGGAAGTCGTCGTCGTGGTACATCTCCCCGGTCTCGGGGTCGTAGCTCGTGAAGTCCTGGGCGCCGTCGACGCGGATGCCGTCGGCGCCGAAGTCCATCTTCCGCCGCTGGAGTTCGAGGACGGCCGCCCGGACGGTCGGTTCGGTGTAGTCGAGGTGTTTGCCGTACATCCCCGGACCCAGGACGTACCGGTCCGAGAGGAGTTCCGCCCCGCGGTTGTCGGCGTGCCCGAGCGCGACGTCGAAGACGACCTTGATCGGCTCGGGGAGCGTGTGGCACGCGGCGATGAGGTCGACGAGCTCGTCGGGTCGCCCCGTCTCCAGGATCGCCGGGTTCGGCGCCGAGAACGCCGAGACGACGATGTCGTAGCCCCAGTTGATCTGGTTCGGCCGGGACACCCTGGCGGTGAGTTCGCCGTCGCCGCGGTCGGTCTCCGACCAGAAGTCGTGGCCCGTCCGGCTCTCGGTGAGGGGTTCGACCGGCATCAGCTGGATCGCGTCGTAGCCGACGAAGTTCCGCTCCCAGGGTTCGAGCTCCTCGCCCGCGCGGCGCTTCTCGCCGATGGCGGCGTAGCGGTCCGCGAGCCCGGCGAGCGATCCCCGTCCGGTCGCGGTCCCGGGGTGGATCTCCAGCATACTCGTCGCGGGGTCGACGCGGGGGAGGCCGTCGTCGGGCGTCGTCTCGACGCGCTCGGCGTCGGTCCCGAGCGCCTCGAAGTACTCGCGGTCGGCGCGGGTCTCCGCCAGCGAGCCGCGGTCGTAGAACTCCGCGGGCGCGAAGGCCCCGAACGGGACCGAGTACGCCAGCGGGTCGGGGACGGTCTCCCACCCGGAGTCGGTCTCGTAGGTCAGCCGGTACAGCGAGCCGACCGTCTCGCGGGTCCCCGCGCGCATCCCCGCGACGACGCCCCAGTGGTACTCGCCCTCGCGTTCCAGCGGGACGAGGGCCCGGTCGAACGCGACCTCGCGCGCGTCGGTCGCCCCCGGATCGAGGTCCGCCGGCGGCGTGAGCACTTCGAGATAGACGTCCTCGGCCGGGACGCCGGCCTCGACGACGTCGGGCGTCCAGAAGCCCACGCGGGCGTGCCCGTCGTCGGTCACGTGTGCGCCGAGTCGACGGACCAGGGGCTTGGCCGCCTCGAAGTCGTCGTCGCGCGACGCGACGACGTCGCGGTGCCACGCGAGCAGGTCGTCGGTCGCCCCGTCGAGCAGTCGCGGCTCGTCCGCGGGGGCGTCTTCTGGTCCGTGGGACGGCGGCGTCATACCACCGGGAAGACCGCGACGTCGTCGACGTCGAGTCCGTCGGCGGTCGCGAGCGACTCGCCGGAGACGACGTCGGTCGGCTCGACCTCGCGGGCGTCGAGCGTGACCGTCGCCGTCGACTCGCCGAAGTTGAGGACGCAGACGTACGCCTCGCCGTCGAGCGAGCGCTCGAAGGCGACGGCGCGGTCGGTGTCGGCGGTGTAGTCGATCCGGCGGAGGTCGCCGTCGTACCCGAGGGGCGCGACCTCGTCACGGACGTCGAGCAGGCGGTCGTAGTGCTCGCGGAACGACTCGCGCGCGTGGTCCCACTGGATGGCGTCGCGGCGGCCGCGCTGGCCGAGTTCCTGCCCGCCGTAGAGCATCGGTACCCCCGGCAGCGTGACGAGCGCGCCCGCGGCCGCCATCGCGGCGTCGTCGCCGCACTCGACGACGTAGCGCGTCTCGTCGTGGTTCTCGATGTAGAGCATGAACGCCGCGTGGTCGGGGAAGCCCACCTCCGCGCGCTGGTCGACGGCGTCGAGGATCGCCTCCGCGGGCTGGTCGCCCCGGCCGACCTGCCGAAGGGTGAAGTACAGCGTGGTGTCGAAGTGCATATCGAACATCCCGTCGTGGAAGTCCGCGATGTAGGGGATGGTCTCGTCGAGCAGGAGGAACTCGCGGTCGCGGGACTTCACGCGGTCGCGGAGCTCCTTCCAGAAGGTGTTGGGGACGGCCCACGCCATGTCGCAGCGGAAGCCGTCGGCGACCTCGAACCAGGTGTCGACGGCGTCGAGCAGGTGCCGGCGCACCCGGAGATTGGAGAAGTTCCAGTTGGCGATGTACTCCCAGTCGAAGTAGGTCTCGGGCTCGCCGCTGTCCTGCCAGTCGTACCAGTCGTAGTACTCCGAGTCGGGGTTCCGGTAGGCGTCCTGGAAGAACGGGTGATCACGCGCGGAGTGGTTCATCACGAGGTCGAAGAGCACCTTCATCCCGCGGTCGTGGGCGGCCTCGACGAACTGCTCGTAGTCCTCGCGGTCGCCGAGGTCGTCGGCGATCGAGAAGAAGTCCGTGATGTTGTACCCGTGGGGCGCGTGGTCGTTTTCGAGCACGGGCGTGAGCCACAGGCAGTCGACGCCGAGGTCCTCGAGGTAGTCGAGTCGCTTCTCGATCGCCTCGAACACGGTGTCTTCGTCCTGTTCCTCGGGCGGCCCCGCGAACCCGCGGACGTAGATCTCGTAGAGGGTGACGTCCGTCGCCCACGCCGGGGGATCGTTCGGACGGACGACCTCGAACGCCCCCGACGCCTCGTCACCGGCGTCGGCGGCGGACTCGCCGTCGTCGCGTCCGCCGTCCGTGGAGCGAGCGTGGTCCGACGCGTCGGATCCCGTTTCCTCGCCGTCCGGCTGGATCGTCACCACGCGTCCCTCGCCGCCGTCGGGGACGGCCTCGCGGGCGAACTCGATGGTGTCGGGGACGCTGTAGGACTCCGCGACCGCGACGGCGTGCACGCGGAGGCGGTCGCCGACGGCGCGCGTCGGGACCCGGAGCTCCCAGCCGTCGACCGCAACGTCGCTCTCGTCCACGTCGTCGCGGTCGTCGATCAGGAACTCAACCACGATGTCGTCGCGGTCGGTGTCGCTGTCGGGGTGGGGCTGCGGATCGGCGCGGACGACGAGGTCGCCCCCCTCGACGGCGCCGTGGAGCTGCACGCGGGGGCGTCCCCCGCCCCCACCTTCGGAGTGGGTCCCCGATCCCGACCCGGAGACGCCGCCGCTCTCGCCGACCGGACGGGCCGAGCCGCTCTGCCCGCCGCTCAGTCCGCTGATGCCGCTCTTCCCGCTGGTGCGGGTCGACGGAGCCAGTTCGCCCGGGAACGCGCGGACGGTGAGGCGGTGGATCCGCCCCGGCGCGTCGAGTTCGAGTTCGTACGTCCCCGGCTCGTCGGGGACGAAGTCGACGACGGCCGTCCCGGACGGGAGTTCGGCGGTGCTCTGCAGCGGGGCGGCGCGGATCCGCCACTCGTAGGTCGCCTCCGGGTCGGGGTCCCGGGGCGCGAGTTCGACGACGTCGCCGACCGCGACGAATCGGGGAGGTCCTGGATGTTCCATACGGATCGTAACGACGTATCGTAACTTTGCTTTTGCCCCGATAATCTTTCGTCCGGTTTTCAGGTCCGGGCCGAGCGGTCGACTCAGTTCCGTCAATACTTATGTCGCGGGCCCACTGGTCGGTGTGTATGAGACTTCGAACCGTGCTGAACGAGTACAAGCGCGACCGTGACGGGCGCTTTCCGGGAGAGGTGTCCACGACCGGTGGCGCGTTCTCCGGGCACGGCGACCGGCTCGTCCACGTCGGAGACGACGGGGCCATCCGTGACTACTCGTCTGCGCTCTCGGGACTGTACGGCATCGACCGCTCCCGGTTCGCCATCGAGGCCGACGGGGAGATCCGGTGGTTCGACGACCTGGAACGGGTCCGTCAACACTACTACCGCGAGACGAGCCTCGTCGAGACCGAGTACAACGCGGGCTCCTATACGGTGCATCAGTACGACCTCACGCTCGGGCGCGCCCACGTGACCCACGTCGAACTCCGCGGCGCCATTCCCCCGGACGCACACCTGACGGCGTTCCTGACGCTCGCGCCCGAGGGCCGGGAGACGAGGGTCGGCCGCCTCATCCACGACTCGGCCGGACCGAGGGACACGAAAGCCGTGGAGGTGTACCACCGCCGCGAGCACGACTACGTCACGGCCTCGACCGGCATCGACGACGTCCGCGGGCAGATCCCCGAGCGCTTCGAGGAGATGCTCTCCGAGGAGGCCTTCGAGTTCCCCCGCGACGCCGTCCTCGAACGCTACGAGGACACCCATCTCAGCGGCGACATCGTCGTCTCCGCGCCGCTCGAACCCGAGGACCGCGGCGTGCAGACGACCCTCGTGACGCAGCTGTCGGACCACGATGAGGTCGCCCGCGAGGACGCCCTCCGCGACCTCCGCCACTGCGCGCTCGAACACGCGACCGCCGACGACATCCGCGCGGCCGCCCGCGAGCGGGCGGAGGTGTTCGTCCCCGAGGGCGTCCCCCGATCGCGCTCGGTCCGCGCGGACCTCCGTGCGCTGTCGCTCCTGACGGCGCCCTCCGGCGCCCACGTCGCCGGCCCCGAGTTCGACCCGTTCTACACCCATACCGGCGGCTACGGCTACACGTGGTTCCGCGACGAGGCCGAAGTCGCCAGACACCTCCTGCGGAGCGACGAGCAGTTCGGCCTGGAGGTCGGCGACCGGCTCACGACGATCGCGGAGTTCTTCTGCGACACCCAGCTCGACGACGGCTCCTGGCCGCACCGCGCGTGGGCGATCGACGGCTCGCTCGCGCCGGGATGGGCGAACGCCCGCGTCGAGGACTCAGACGTGCCGGAGTACCAGGCCGACCAGACCGCGAGCGTCGTGACCTACCTGTCGGCGCTCCTCTCCGAGCGCGGCTCCGACCTGCCCCGCGACCTCCGCTCGCGCGTCCGGTCGACGATCGAGGACGGCGTCGAGGCGCTCGACGACAGCCTCGCCGAGGACGGGCTCCCGGAGCCGTGTCAGAACGCCTGGGAGAACATGGTCGGGCGGTTCGTCCACACCACGGCCGCGTTCCTTCAGGCGTACGCCACGGTCGCGGCTGCGCCCGTCGACGACGAACTGGCGCAGCACGCCGGCACGCAGGCGGAGGCCGTCTTCGAGGGGCTCGACCTGCTGTGGGACGAGTCCTACGAGATCTACGCGCTCCGGCTGAAGGACGGCGACGGCGCCCTCGACGCCCGACTCGACTCGGGGTCCTTCGCGCTCGTCGAAGCCTTCGCCGCCTACGACGACGCCGAGCGGCTCCCCGACGTCCCCGAATCGAAGCTCTCGCGGCTCGAAACCCATCTCAGCGCCGCGTTCTCGGACCTCTACCGGGAGCCCGGCGACGACGTGGCCGGGCTGATCCGATTCGAGGGCGATTACTGGCGGAGCGCCGACCAGGACGACGAGAAGCTCTGGTCGGTCTCGACCGCCTGGGGCGCGACGGCGGCGGCGGAGTTCGCCGTGCTGCTGGAGTCGCACGGCCGCGAGGAGGCGGCCGCGGAGTTCTTCGAGGAGGCCACCGCGCTGTACGAACTCCTCCAGCCCGACGGCCCGTTCGCGACCGAGGCCGGCTACCTGTCCGAGCAGGTCTTCGACGACGGGACCCACGACTGCGCGACGCCGCTGGCGTGGTCCCACGCGACGCGCCTGCGGGCGACGGGGCTGCTCGAGGCCAACGACGCGCTGCCCGCGCCGAAGCCCGCGCCCTCGGGGCCGGGGAGTCGGCCGAACTGGACCACCGGCGAGAAGTACGGCGTCGGCACGGTCGCCGACCACACGCAGGACGATCCCTCGCGCGTCTGGTTCACGCTCACCGAGGGGTCGCTGACGGAGGTCCGCTTCCCGCGGGTCGACCTGATGAACCTCCGGACGTTCGACCTGCTCGTCGTCGGCGCCGACGGGTCGGAGTACACCGCCCGCACGCACAACGAGACGCGCCGCGACGACGAGGCCGACACCATCGAGCGGCGCGTGGAGGTCGTCGACGACGACGCGCTTCTCTTCAGACACGTGATCGAGGAGACCGGCGACGGCCGCGGCCACCGGTGGACGCTCACCGCGGAGTACGTCGCCGACCCCGAACACGACGCGCTGCTCGTCGACGTCGACCTCGAGGCCCAGGACGAAAACGAGTACGAGCTGTACGCCGTCGCGGACACGGCGCTCGTCAACACCGGCACCACGGACCGGGGCATCCGGCTCGGCGGCGAGTCCGGCTACAACCTCGTCGCGCGCGACTCGAGCGCCTACGACCAGGAGGGCGACGCCGAGCCGCTCCTCATCGACGAGAGCGGCGACGAGTACAGCGTCGCGACCGCGATGTCCGCCGCCGGCCGCTTCGAGTGGGCCACCGTCGGCGTCGCGGGCTCGGACTACCTCGCAGAGCTGTTCTCGGAGGGGACCCCGCCAGAACCCGAAGACAGCGTCGACGACGAGAACGTCGTCCTCGTGGGTCGCATCGGCACGGGCGAGGCGGTCGCGAACCGCCTCGCGATCGGATTCGCCGAGGACGCCGACACCGCGGCCGCGCTCGGTGAGGCCGCGGGCGCACTGAGCCGCGGCTACGAGACCGTGAGGCAAGGGTACGTCGACTCCTGGCGGGAGTTCCTCGCGGACAAGGAGTTGCCCGGCTCCGTCGCCCGCGACGAGACGCTCGCGAACCAGTACAAGGCGTGTCTGATGTGCCTCCGCGCCGTCGAGGACAAGACGTTCCTCGGCGCGGGCATCGCCTCCCCGTCGGTCCCGTGGGGCGAGGCCGTCACCGCCGAGGAGGCGAAGGGCTACGGCTACAACTTCGTCTGGTCGCGCGACCTCTACCAGGTGTTCACCGCCTTCGAGGCGGTCGGCGACGTCGAGACCGGGCGGCTCGCCCTGGAGTACATCTACCAGTACCAGCAGGACGACCGGGGCTTCATCCCGCAGAACACCTACCTGAACGGGCGGACGCGCTGGGGCGGCGAACAGATGGACAACATCTCGTTCCCGGCGGTGATGGCGTGGATGCTCCGCCAGCACGGCGTCGACTTCGAGGACGCCGACTACGACTACGACAACGTCAAGCGCTCGGCCGACTACGTCGCGCGCAACGGGCCGCCGACCGCCCAGGAGCGCTGGGAGGAGGAGGCGGGCTACTCGCCGTCGTCGATCGCCGCCGAGATCGCCGGGCTCGGCTGCGCCGCCGCCATCGCCCGCGAGGACGGCCACGACGCCGACGCGCTCATCTGGCAGGCGCTGGCCGACGACTGGGCCGACCGCGTCGAGGAGTGGACCGCGACCGAGACCGGGACGAAGCGGCACACCAACACGCCCTACTACGTCCGCATCACCCGCGACGGCGACCCCGACGCGGGTCACCTCCGGACGCTGGCGAACAACGGTCCCACGCTCGACGAGCGGGAGATCATCGACGCCGGCTTCCTCGAGCTCGTCCGGCTGGGGATCAAGCCCGCGGACGACGAGGTCGTCGAGAACTCCGTCCAGGAGGTCGACGACACGATCCGCGTCGACACGCCGCACGGCCCGGCGTTCTACCGCTACAACGGCGACGGCTACGGCGAGCGCGCCGTCGACGAGGAGGGCGCGCCGTGGTCGATCGAGGCCAAGGGCAAGGGCCGGCTCTGGCCGATCTTCACGGGCGAGCGCGGCGAGTACGAACTCCTCCACGGACCCGGCGAGGAGGCGCTGGAACCGCAGAACATGCTCGAGACGATGGCGGGCTTCGCCAACTCCGGGCGGATGCTCTCCGAGCAGGTCTGGGACCGCGAGCACAGCACCGAGTACAACTGGGCGTTCGGCGAGGGGACCGGCGCGGCGACGCCGCTGGCGTGGTCGATGGCGCAGTACGTCAGGCTGGCCCACGGCGTCGACGCCGGCGAGCCGGTCGAGACGCCGTCGGTCCTCCGGGAGCGCTACCTCGAAACCGAGCGGGAACCGGCGCCGTCGCTCCAGGTGAGCACCCGGTTCAAGGGCGACGAGATCGTCGTCTCCGGGCGGACCGACGGCGCCGAGGTGGCGGTGAAGACGCCCTCCGAAACGGCGCTCCTCGTCCCCGAGGACGGCTCCTTCGAGGCCTCCCTGGCGATCGAACACGGCGAGAACCAGATCACGGTCGCCGCCGCCAGCGACGAGGACCTGACCGTCGCCGGGACGAACGTCACGCGGTTCACGCTGTAGCGGTCCCTCCGAACGCCGCCACGACGCTTTTGCCCCGTCGGCGCGTTCGGGAGGTATGGCCACCTACTCGCGGTTGACGCGCATCTCCGCACCGCTCTCCGACGTCTGGGACTTCCACTCCCGAGTCTCGGGGCTGGAGGCGCTGACGCCGGACTGGATGAACCTCCGCGTCGAGTCCGTCACGGGTCCCGACGGCGAGCCCGATCCCGGGATCCTGGAGACGGGCTCGGAGATCGAGCTGTCGATGCGCCCGCTCGGCGTCGGCCCGCGCCAGCGCTGGACCTCGGTCATCACCGCCCGGGAGTCCGGCGACGACAGGGCCGTCTTCCGCGACGAGATGCGCGGCGGCCCCTTCGAGACGTGGATCCACACCCACCGCTTCGTCGCCGACGGCGAGGAGACCATCGTCGAGGACGAGGTGGAGTACGAACTGCCGGGCGGCCCCCTCGGCCGCACCGCGTCGCCGCTCGCGGTCGTCGGCTTCGAGCCGATGTTCCGCGCGCGGCACCGGAAGACCAAGGAACTGCTGGAGTGACGACGGCTATATTGAACTATCGGGGGTCCGAACGGTCTGTATGGAGTGTCCCCGCTGCGGCCGCCCGCTGACGACGATCACGATCGCGGGGGGCGACGGCGAGGCCGCCTACTGCGAGCACTGCCGCTTCTCGGGCGTCACCTCGGAGTTCGAGCCGAGCCCCGAGAGCGAGGAATCCTGGGAGGAGGCGATCGACCGGTTCAGGGAGTCCACCGGCGCGAACGCGGGCGAGGCTGATACGGAAGCCAGAGCGGGCGAAGGGTCCGACGCGAGCGAGGACGGACGAGAGGCCGAGCCCGAGAGCGGAGGGGAACCCGGGGGTCGGGGGGACGCGGGCGAATCGGTCGACGACGACGCGTCGTAAGCGACGCGGTCGCGACGCCGGTCGGAAGCCTGGCTTCTCAGTCCTCCGGTTCGGGCTCGGGCGCGGCCGCTCCCCCCGCGCCGCTTCCGCCGGTCTCCTCCTCGGAGCGGGCCGCGACGAGCGCGCCGCGGGCGACGCTGTAGAGCGGGTCGTCGACGCTCCGGACGTCGCTGATCGAGAAGGGGATCTGGACGTCTTCCAGGTGCCGCTCGAACAGCTCCTCGAAGCCGTCGGGGCTCGACGTGCCGCCGGTCACGACGACGGGCACGTCCAGGTCCTCCTCGACGTCCTCCTCGTCGACCTCCGCCGAGAGGTTCTCGACGACGTAGTCCAGGAGGTTCTCGTAGTAGATCGACAGCGCGCCCTCGACGCCGCCGACGTCGGTCTGGAAGTCGAGCGCGAAGTCGTCCTCCTTGATCGAGGTCACCTTGTCGACCGGCGTGCCCGTCGCCTGGCTGGCCTGCTGGTCGATCCAGTCGCCGCCGCGGGCGATGGAGAACTTCATCACCGGCACCGCGTAGTAGGCCAGACAGACGTTCGTCATCCCCGCGCCGAAGGAGACGCCGAGCCCGGTGAAGTTGTGGTCGGCGAGCTCGCTGTAGATCACCGCCATCCCCTCGTTGATGGGCTCGGGGTCGTACCCCATATCCGACAGCATCGATTCGAGGGTCTTCTGGTGATACAAGGTCGACAGGTCGGAGTCGATCGGATCGGCCGGCGAGGAGAAGAAGAGGTTCTCCCCCTCCGAGGCCGGCTCGCCGACGACCTGCTCGGTGATGAGTTTGATCATCGGAATGGCCGACGCCTCCTCGCTGGAGAGGATTCCGCGCTGCATCGGCCGGCGGGTCTCCTTGTTGAAGATGTTCGCGAAGTTGAGCGCGTCGTCGCCGACGACGTACACCTTGTCGTCCTTCCGGATGTGGAGGACCTCGCTCCGCGAGAGCATCTGTTCGGCCATATCGCTGTACTCGATCTCCACGAAGGAGTTCCGCTGCTGTACGAACTTCGTCCCGTCACCCTCAGGGCTCGATGACAGGATGTTCATCGTACCGACGTCCAGGCCTTTGGCCATAGTTGCCTCTTGTCAGGAACCCACAAAAATTGCACTGTGTAGATGGTTGTCACATCACGCCAACGGGACGGAGATAGTGTCAGAGATACTATGGAATCGGCCGTCCGGATCAGGAAAAGAGCGAACGGAGACGATCGAGCGCGCCCTCGGAGTCGTCGCTCGCCTGTTCCTCTTCCTTCTCGCGCTGCTGGGCCCGCAGTTGCGCCAGCGCGTCCGCCTGCTCGGAGGTTCCCGAGTCGCTCGTGGCCGTCTTCCGCTCGCCACCGCGGAGGCTCCGGAGCCCCGCCACCGCGTCGTCGACGCTGCCGCCGCGCGACTCCGTCGCCGAGGCGTTGTCGAGGCCGACGCTGTCGGCGTCGTCGATCGACGTGTCGGTGAGCGTCAGCGTCCGTCCGCTGTCGCGCTCGACGCCGCCCCAGTTGATCTCGGCGCCCTCCATCGCCTCCTCGATGTCGCGACGGAC
Source organism: Halobellus sp. (assembly GCA_042215855.1). Taxonomy (GTDB): domain Archaea; phylum Halobacteriota; class Halobacteria; order Halobacteriales; family Haloferacaceae; genus Haloquadratum. The sequence continues at coordinate 20,517 of JBDGUM010000068.1, forward strand.
CTGCTCGTCCGTGACTTCGGCCTCGTCGTCGGAGTCGTCTGCAGATTCCGCACTCGTCGCGTCGCCGGAGAGTTCGGCCTCGGTCCGGACCGTCGCCCGCTCGACGTGGTAGCCCGAGAGCGCCGTCCCGGCGGTCGCCACCACGACGACGGCGCCGAGCGCGTAGAGGCCGACCACGGTACTACTGTAGGTGTACCACGCCTGCGGGTAGATCTGCGTGAAGCGGCCCGCGGCGATCAGGCAGGCGACCACGCCCACGCCGGCCGCGACGTCGATCCGACGGGAGACCGGCAACAGGACGGTGACGCCGAAGAGGACGAGCGGGAGGCCCGCCGCGCCGGCGGCCACCGCGAACTCCCGGAGGACGAACTTGAACGTCCCGCTGGGCGGGACGGTCGTGCTCCACAGGAAGACCGCGATCGAGACGACGACGAGCCCGACACCGGTGAAGAAGAGCCCGAACCCCGCGTACACGTCACGGCTGTCCTGCACTGGCCCCACGTATCGGCGGTACAGGGAGTGGAGGAAGGCTCCGGTCCCGGATCGTTCCATACGTACACTGATTGCGACGAACGTGAAATAATTTCGCCCCCGATCCTCGTCCCGACGCCGACTCCGGAGCGTCTCTCGGGCCGGACGAAGCGCACCGCGCGCCGAAAGCACTTATCGCTCGCCGTGCAGGGGGAGGTATGTCCAGCCCTCCACGCTCGAAGACGCGCCGCGATTCCCGACGAAACGGTCGGTCGAACCGCCAGACCGCCTCGACGCGACGGAGTCTCCTAGCGACGCTCGCGAGCGTCGGCCTCGGCATCTCGCTGGCTGGCTGCGGGCGCCGCGGGAAGCAGTCACCGAGCACCGGCGAGGGCACGACCGCCTCCGGTTCGTCGACGCCGGGGTCCGACTCCGACCTCGGGCCCGCGCCCGCGCTCGTCGGGCCGTGGCCGCAGGCGCGCGCCGACGCCGGCAACACCGGCGCGGCGGCGGCGACGGCGCCGACGAGCGATCCGAGCGTCCGCTGGGGGACGACCGCCGCCGGAACCGTAGGCGCCGCCGTGGGCGTCCCCGGCACGAGCGGACCGAGCGCGTCGTTCCAGACAGAAGGCGGGGACTCGGAGACCGCGGCCTACGTCGTCGCGGAGGACGGCCGGGTCGCCGCGGTCGACGTGGACGGCGACGTCCGGTGGCAGACCTCGGTCGACGAGGGGCTGTTCCCCCCGAGCAGCGTCGGCGAGCGGGTGGTCGTCCCCGCCCGCGATCGCCTCGTCGTCCTCGACGCCGACACGGGCGAGCGGCGGCGCTCGATCGCCGTTCCCGACGGGGTGCTCTACTCGCCCACGCTCCGGGGCGACCGCGCGTTCGTCGGGACGTTCTCCGGCGGGGTCGTCGCGTTCGACCTGGAGTCGGGCGAGCGGCGCTGGCAGACCGGCGAACCGAGCCGCGCGTACCCGCCGGTCGTCGTCGACGGCGTCGCCTACGCGACCGCACGGCGCTGGAGCGGTGGCGACGGATCGGGATCCGACACCGAGGACGCCGGCGTGCTCGTCGCGATCGACACCGAGAGCGGCGACCTCCGCTGGGAAGGGCTGCTCGAGGGACACCCGACTGCGCCCCCCGGGATCCACGACGGCGTCGTCTACGCGGGCACGCACCGGGGCTTCGTCCACGCCGTCGACGCGACCTCGGGCGAGGAGCGCTGGCGGGAGTCCGTCGGCGACTGGGTGACCCGCGGGCCGACGGCCGCGAGCGACGGCGTCTACGTCGTGCTCCTCGGCGAGGGACCGGTCAAACTCCGGGGGGACGGGACGGTCGTCTGGCGCGCCGGTGCGTCCGACGGGTTCGAGTTCGACGTCGGAACGAATCCCGTCCTGACGGACGAGGCGGCGATCCTCGGCGGGTCGGAGGGCGTCGTCGCCGTCGGACGCGACGACGGGGCGGTCCGGTGGCACGCACCGACCGACGGGGCGGTCCAGTTCGACGTCCGGGTCAGCGACGGCACGGCCTACGCCGGCGATCGCTACGGGACGGTCCTCGCCGTCGACGCGGCCTCGGGCGAGTCGCGGTGGGAGTTCCCGTACCAGCCGACGACGATGCCCGGTCCGGTGGTCGGCCCGAAGACCGTCGCGGGCGGGAGTCGCGATGGCGGCGTGTACGACCTCCTGGCGACCAGCGGGTTCGAGCTCCCGCTCGTCGGGAGCGTGGGCGGGACGGGCCTCACGCCCGCGGTGCTGGCTGACGGCGATACCGGAGGCGACGGCGTCGACCAGACGCTCCTCGCCGGCGGGCGCGGCGGCTCGTTCACCCGCGTGCGGACCATCGACTACGGGGACGCACCGACGACGGACCTCCCGCCGACGCCGACCCCGACGGCGACTCCGGGACCCGGAGATCCCACCGTCACGCCCACGCCCCACATCGATCTGCCGCGCCCCGAGTCGATGTGGGAGTCGGAACTCGACCTCGATCCGCGCTCGCCGATCACCTACGCGGACGGCCTGGGATACGTCGGGACGAGCGAGGGGCTCGCGGCCGTCGACGCCCGATCGGGAGACCTCCGATTCCGGCACGAATTAGCTGCGTCGGTCGCGGGCGCCCCCGCCGTAGCTGACGGGCGGGCGTTCGTCGCCACGCGGACGGGGCGACTCGTCGCGGTGGAGGTCGAAGGCACGTCCGACGGGAGTGCAGCCGACAGCGCCGCGGTCCCGTGGGATGAGTCGCTGACCGCCGGCGCCCGCGCCGGGCCGGCGGTCGACGGCGACACCGTCGTCGTCGGCGACGACTCGGGGACCGTGACGGCGGTCGGGACCGACGGCGAACCCCGGTGGTCGCAGTCGCTCGACGGGGCGATCTACGGCGGCGTCGCGCTCGCCGCCGGACGCGCGTACGTCGGCACGACGGCGGGCGAGGTGGTCGCGCTCTCGCGCGACGACGGGTCCGTCGACTGGCGCGGATCGGCCGAGGGAGCGGTCCGCGCATCGCCCGCGGTGGCGCTCGGCGCCGACGACGGGGACAGCGAGGACTCCGGAGCGACCGTGTACGTCACGGATCACGCCGGAACCCTCTCGGCCTTCGACGCGGGGACCGGCGACCTCCGGTGGCGGCTCTCGATCGGACGGTGGGGCGACGCGCCGCCGGCGCTCGGCCACGGCGCCGTCTTCACGGCCGACCAGACCGGTCGGATCTACGCGGTCGTGGGACGCTGATCAGTCGCCCGCCCCGAGCACCTCGCGCCAGCGATCGGGAAGCGGCACCGACGCCCCCGAGTCCGCGTCGACGGTGACCTGGACCGACGAGCCGGTGGCGACGACGTCGCCGTCGAAGGTGAGTTCGTAGGACAACTCGAACGACGACTCGCCGATCTCGCCGGGCGCCATCGAGACCGTGACGGTACCGATGCCCTCGATCGGCCGGCGGTAGTCGAGTTCGAGGTGCGCGACGACGACGCTGAGGCTGGCAGCCCGCTCGTCGAGGACCTCCTCGAGAAACCGGACGCGGCACTGCTCGCAGTAGGTCGCATAGACGACGTTGTTCACGTGGCCGACGGCGTCCAGATCGCGGAATCGGACCTCGTGGTGCGTCTCGTAGGGGTACTCGATCGAGGAAGTCGACATACCCTACCGTGGACTCGAACGGCAGAAAAACGCCCGATCGGGCGACGGGAACGACGCCCGGTGGCTACAGCGGGATCGGCGGTTCGGATCCGACGGCGACGGCTTCGTCGGGTCGGCATCCGCCGACGGCCACGGCGCGCCACACGTTCGCTCGAACCCCGATGCGGGACATCGTCAGAGAGCGGGTCGCCCCCGTCGGTAGCGATGCGAGTTGCCGCTTCAGTTCGGGCGTCGCGTACTCGCAGACGTGTCGGGTCTCGTTCGTCTCACACACCTCGACGGTCATCGCTCCGTAGTCGTTCATCGGGCGTCGGACAGCGACCTCTACCGGAGAGTCTCGTGGGGGCATCATACGCACGAACGCATCCGCACCGCATAAGCTGATATATGAGTGATACGATCGGGTATTGGGGACTACATATAGTAGCGTTTGCGACTGATTACACAACCGATCGCACGACGGCGTGTGATCGAGTGAGTGAAGACGTGCAAACGCTACTATAGCTTCGGGTTGGTGGTCACTCGACTTCCGCGTCGATCCACGCGGCGAAGTTGTCGAGCACGTCGGCCTCGTCGAATCGCTCGATACACGGCACTTCGTTCGGGTGTTCTTCTTCGAGAGTGGCCTTCAGGTCGGGATAGCGGTCTGCCGTCGTCTTCGCGAGAAGGATCGCCTCCGGTTCGCCCTCGTAGACCTCGTCGTCCCAGCGGTAGGTCGATCGGCAGTCGACGACGTTCACGCAGGCGGCCAGGCGCTCGTCGACGAGGAGCGATGCGAGGTCGTCGGCCGCGTCGCGTGGGGCCGTGACGTACGCTGTCGGCATCGGTCCCAGGTACGCGCGGGTCGTGTAAAGAGCTGTCCGGATTCAGCGGTAGTGTTGATTCTGTCGGACACAACTATAGTAGCGTTCACAAGTCTTCACTCACTCGATCGCACGACGGCGTGCGATCGGATGAGCAATCAGTTGCGAACGCTACTATAAATCACTTGCACGTCGTTTGCTGTTCCAGGCGATCCCCAGCGAAGCCCATCATAGGGCCCCCGCTCCCAGATGCGGGTGTTTCGAAAAGTCGACTGTTTGGACTCCGAGGTGTGAGCGGAATCGAGTGACGGACGGAGCGGCCTCCATCTGTCAAGAATATCCGCCCTCCCCGAATTGAACGGGGGACAAGCCGATCTACAGTCGGCTGCTCTACCAGGCTGAGCTAAGGGCGGGCACCTGAACGTAGCGCCGCTGTGCGACTTAAGGGTTACTCATCGGGGTCGCGACCGGGCCGGTCCTGTCAGTCGATCCCGTCCGTGTCACCGGGCGCGTAGTCGGCCAGAAAGCGCTCCGCAACGCGATCGATCTCGGCCTGAACCGACGCGAGGTCCGGGATCGTCTTCCGGTTGTACGCGCGCTTCGAGCAGTCGACGTGCCGGGGGACGATCCCGTGCGCCCGTTCGCACAGATCGGCAAGCCGCCGTTGCGCCGTCGCGCCCGACCACGCCGGGAGCGCGAGCCGTTCGACCGTAGACTTCGAGAGACTGGACTTGCCGCCGGACGCGACGTCGCGCAGGCACCGCTGATACGGCGCGGAGTTGAGGAGTCCGCAGAGGTAGAACGCCTCGCGCTCGTCGTCGGTGCCGACGAACATACAGTGGTCGCCCGGAACGACGGGCTTCTCTCCGAGGAGCGGGTCGGTGACAGTCGAGACGACGGCGAAGTGCGGCTTGAAGCCGAGGCGACACCAGACGACCTTGTAGTCCGCCCAGGTGTACGAACCGAGGCCGAAGAGCGAGTAGAAGGGGCCGTCGTCGAACCACGTCGATCCGCGGTCGAGGAGTCGGTCGCGGTGGGCGTCGAGGTACGCGTACGTCCGCGGAGCGTCGCGCCGGAGCTCCGCCTCGTTGTCCTCGCCGGCCTCGCGTTGCGGAACGAGGTGGATGTCGTAGCCGAACAGGCCGTACTTGACCACGTGCTTCGATCTGAGGTAGGGGTAGAGGTGATCCGGTTCGAGGTCGTGGCGGTCGATCGTCTCCCGGTCCACCGAGTAGACGGCCTTCGCGTCGTCCTTGAGGCCGTGCCGGACGCGGTAGTCGCCGTCGCCGAGGGCCTGCCGCTCCGCGTCGGCCCGGATCCACGGAGAGGTCGGATCGTCCGGGTCGGCCGGAACGAGGCGAGTCGACGAGGCGTCGAAGGACTCTCGCATCCGCGCCAGCGACGCGAATCTGTCGGGGCCGGAGATAGCGGAGGCGCCTCGGGATGCGTCGTCGGTCCGGACGCGCCACTCGGTCGTCGGAATACCCTCGGATCCGTCGTCACCGTGGCCAGTGTCGACGCCCACGCGGACCGAGAACAGCGCGGTGCCGGCGTCGACGTCTTGGAAGGGCGAGAGGGTGCCGAAATCGTGGATGTGTCCGTGGACGACGTCGCGATCGCCGAGCCGCGGCCGACGGACGCGCTCCCCCGCCGTCCCGGTGAGGACGTCGCGCTTCAGGACGAGTCCGGCGCGGCCGCCGTCGCGGAGGAGTCGGTGGAGACAGGACCAGGCGTACGGGACGGAGAGGTCGTCGTTCGCGTAGCCGAGTCGGGCGTCGGCGCCGTTCCGGTCGAAGAGGTCGAGCGCGGGATCGGCGATCGGCCCGTCGCGCCAACGCGCCTTCGTCCGCTCCGTGAGCCCGTCCCAGGTCAGCCAGGGCGGATTCACGAGGAGGGCGTCCGCCCGGTCGCCGTCCAGTGGCGGGTCCGCCTCGGTGACCTCGACGGCGTCGCCGAGGACGACGTCGGGGGCGAACGTCGGCGGCGAGGGGTCGGACTCGCCGTCGACGTCAGCGTCCTCGTCGCGACGGTCGGCCAGGTCGGCGAGGAGCGGACGGAGCGCGAGCGCGAGCGCGAGCCGCGACGCGCGGACGGCCGTAGGCGAGACGTCGAATCCGCGGACGGCGGAGAGGATCGAACGGACGCGTTCGATCGCGGCCGAGCGGGGCGTGGCCACAGAATCGAACGATTCGGCATCGAACTCGGTCCGTTCGACGAGTTCGCGAACTGCCGCCGCGAGGAACGCGCCGGCACCGCATCCGGGATCGAGAACGGTCGGGAGCGTCCCGGCTCGGACGCCCGCTCCGTCCGTATCGTCCAGTAACGGGACCAGCGCCTCCTCGACGGCGAGCTCCGCGAGGCCAACGGGTGTGTCGTAGCGGCCGAAGGCCCGACGGAACGGGAGCGGGACGGACGCCCGGTGGAGTCGCGCCACGGCGCCGGGGTCGGCGCTCCGGGCGAACGCCTCGGCGGCCGCGACGAGGTCTGACCGACAATCTGCGGGCACGTCGAGACGGGAGCGGACGTGCTCGTGCACGGACGCGAAGTCCGGCGCGTACCCGACGGCCGAGTCGGCCGCGAGGGGCCGCCTGATCGTACAATCGAACTGGGTCTGAAACGCGTCCAGTACGGTGAAAAGCCGGAAATCGAACGTCAGCGTCTCGACGAACAGGGATCGGGCGACGTCGGTCCGAGTGTCGTCGCGGCCGGGACTCTCGGTGTTTTCTGAATCGGCGGCGAGGTCGCCGGCGACGTCGCCCGCGACCTCCTCGATCACGTCTCCGTGTCGCTCTCGGACGTACCGACGCCAGGACTCGAACGCGTCGGCGATCGGCGGCGTGTCGACGGACTGGCGGAGCTCGTCCCGATACCCGCGTACGTACTCGCCGTCGACTAGGACATACCAACCGTCGGAGTCACGGGGACACTCCGTCCGGGCAGCCGCGACTCGGCCTGTCGAGCGCGGATCGGTCATCGGTGCGTCGGATCTGTCGTCACGGTCAGTCTCCGATTACGCTTCGTCCGTCGGCTCCGCTCGTGGGTCGTTCCCGTCCGTTCCGTCCTCGGACGGCTCGTCCGCGCTCCGGTCGCGTTCGGTTACGCGGACGCCCTTTTCGGCGAGGTGACGCATCTGTCGCTGGGCGAAGTCCTCCTCGGAGGTCCCGCGGGTCGCCAGCACGTACACGGTCGATCCGCCCGCGGGTCGCATCGTTCGCCCGGCGCGCTGGGCGCCCTGTCGACGCGACCCGCCGAGTCCGGATGCCACGATCGCGACCTCGGCGTTCGGGAGGTCGATCCCCTCGTCGCCGACCCGCGAGACCACGAGGACGCGGCGGTCGCCCTCGCGGAACGCCTCGAAGACCTGCTCGCGGCGGTAGTGGGCCATCTCTCCGCTGACGAACGGGACGTCGAGCGCCTCCGAGAGCGCTTCGCCCTGGTCCAGCCAGTCGACGAAGACCAGGATCTTCGCATCGGGATGGGCGTCCAGGAGACGGCGGGTCTCCGCGACCTTCTCCGGGTTCTCGGCCGCGATGCGGTGCTTGTCGCGGCCCTCGGCGCTCGCCCACTCGTTGCGGGCGAACTCGTCGGCCCAGGGGACGTAGCGGATCTGGACCTCGGGCTCCTGGACGTAGCCCGCCTCGAAGAGCTGCGACCAGTCGGTCCCGATCGGCGGACCGATGAGGGTGAAGATCTCCTTCTCCTTGTCGTCCTCGCGCACCGGCGTCGCCGAGAGCCCCAGGCGGTGTTTGGCCTGGAGGTCGGCGCTCCGGCGGTAGATCCGCGAGGGGATGTGGTGGACCTCGTCGTAGACGACGAGCCCCCACTCGCGGGAGTCGAACAGCGAGCGGTGACGGTCCATCCCGGCGGTCTGATAGGTCGCGATCGTGACCGGCCGGATCTCCTTTCGCCCGCCGTGGTACTCGCCGATCTGGTCTTCGGTGAGCGTCGTGTGGCGCAGGAGTTCGTCGCGCCACTGGCCGGCGAGCTCCCGCGAGGGCACGAGGATCAGCGTCTCGCCGCCGACCTCGGCGAGCACCCCGATCGCGGTCACCGTCTTGCCGGCGCCCGAGGGACCGACGAGGACTCCCGAACGCTGATCGAGGAAGCGATCGACCCAGTCGCGCTGGTAGTCGCGGAGGTCGACCGTCAGATCGACGTCGAGCGGGTCGCCGGTGTCGAGGTCGCGGTCGTCCTCGACGGGGTAGCCCGCCTCGTACAGAACGCGTTTGATCTGGGCCTCCTTCCCCTCGCGGACCCAGCTCTCGGTGTCGGAGATGGGCGCGATCAACTGTTCGTCGTCGAGTTTCTGTCGCGCGACGTTGCCCATCAGGCTCTCCGAGGCGGCTTCGAGGACGACGTAGTCGTCCTCGTGAGTGTAGAGCCTGAACCGGTTGGCCCGCCTCCACTGCGACTCGATCCAGTCTTCCAGCTGCGGCGAGCGCCGCGGGAGCACCGACCGGACCAGCGAGAGCAGGTCGTCGACGTCGTCGAAGGGCGCCTGCCAGACGTCCTCCTGGCGGATCTCGTAGATGTAGCCGCGGGTGTCGGTCTCGCGGTCGACCGTCGTCCGCTCGCGCTCGCCGGTCGAATCGACCAGGTGCGCGAACTGCGAGAGCCGCGCCCGCGTGTACTGGGTCGGCTGGTCGACGACGATCTCGCGGCGCTCCGGAAAGAGGACGATCCGCTCGCGGTCGGCCAGCCGCCCCCACTCGCTCGGGTAGTAGACGACGGGGTCGGCCTCGACGTTCACGCGCTCGACGTCGCCTTCCTCGACCAGCGCGTCCAGGTCGGTCGCGGTCGCCGCCTGCGAGAGGCCGAGTCGGCGGGCGACGGCCGAGGCGGTCGCGAGCGGGCGGCCCTCGGCCTCGAGGGCGTCGCGGAACGCCTCCAGGTCGATGCCGTCGGTCCGCCGGAGACGCCGGTCGGAATCCGTCATCGTCTCTCGTGACGGTCCGGACCGGGAAACGGTTTGCGACTGGACGCGTGGGGGGTGACTCCCGGCCGGTGGTGATCGGGGCGGACACCCGCCCGTACCCACACCACGTTTCCGGTGAAGTCCGGACGCGGAGCCGTAGCCTCACGTGACCGGCCGTACACCGGGTTTCCGGTGAACTGTCCGAACGCAACTCCGAGGGGCGAAAACGCCCACGCACACACCGGATTTCCGGTGAAAATCGGCTCGGTGGAGCCGAACGATTCGGGAACCCGTCGGCGGCGACAGATGTGGGCGCGAGCGACGAGTGACACACCACATTTCCGGTGAAATGGGCTGGTACTACTGGGTTGAGTGGGACTGGGGGCGGAAACGACTACGAAATTTGACCTCTATAAGACAACAAATAAGTACTAGTTCCTCGTCACCGTTCATTGACTCCGGTCGGTCCTTCTGAGGGACGGTCTGTCGCAGTGGCGTCACTCGAACCGTCCGTCGTGTGATCAGAGTCCGAACGTCTGATCGCCGACTTTCTGAGGCGAGACGCTTCCGAACGAATCTCCATTCCGCCGTGTCGTCGTCGCTACCGGACGGCTGGCCCGTTCGACGAGGATCCCACACCGTGTTTCCGGTGAAACGACCCTCCGGTTCGTCTGCACCGCTCACCCCGATTTCGCCTATTCACCGGAAACCCGGTGTGTGTGTCGGCCCCGTCGACGGCGGTGCCTCACCCCCGCCGAGGCCGTCCCAACCCCGACGAACCGGACGCGAATAACAACGCATTTCATCGGAAACGCGGTGTCCTACGGTATGCCGAACACCAGCGAGGACCTCTTCACCCGAGAGGACCCCATCTTCTCCAACAAGGAACTCCTGGAGATCAATCACCTCCCCGGGGAGGGCCGGATCGTCGGCCGCGACGACGAGATCTCGGACCTCGCGGCCGCGGTCAACCCCGCGATCTTCGGACAGAGCCCCAGCAACGTCCTCATCTACGGAAAGACGGGGACCGGAAAGTCCCTCTGTGCGAAGTACGTCTCCCAGCGACTCGTCGACACCGCCGGCGAGGAGGACGTGAAGGCGACGTTCGCGTACGTCGACTGCGCGCAGGACACCACCGAGACCCAGGCGGTCCAGACCATCGCCGACGGCGTCAACGCGTCAGAAGAGACGGGCATCAAGGTCCCCGACAAGGGCCTCAGCACCTCGACGTACTACAAGCGGCTCTGGCGGATTCTCGACGCGCAGTACGACGTCGTCCTGATCATCCTCGACGAGATCGACAAGCTCTCGGACGACGACATCCTGATGCAACTCTCGCGCGCGGGCGAGGCCGGCAAGATCGAGCAGTGCAAGCTCGGCGTCATCGGGATCAGCAACAAGATCCAGTACAAGGACCGGATGGACGAGCGGGTCAAGTCAAGCCTCTGCGAGCGCGAGTTCGTCTTCCCGCCGTACGACGCGAATCAGCTCCGCGAGATTATGGACGCGCGTTCGGACGCCTTCCGCGACGGCGTCCTCGACCCCTCGACGATCCCGCGCGCGGCGGCGCTGGCCGCCCGGGAACACGGCGACGCGCGCAAGGCGATCGACATCCTCCGGTACGCCGGCGAGATCGCCCAGTCGGAGGGCGCCCAGACGGTCAGGGAAGAGTTCGTCACGCAGGCGCGCGAACGGGCGGAGACCGACCGATTCCGGGAGCTCATCCGCGGGTCGACCCCGCACTCCCGGTACGTCCTCCAGGCGCTCGCGATCCTCTCGCTCTCGGCCGACTCGCAGGAGGGGTTCCGCACGAGCCGCGTCTACGAGGTCTACGAGAACATCTGCGACGGCCAGGGTTCGGATACCCTCTCGCTCCGCCGGGTGCGCGACCTCCTCAAGGAACACGCCTTTCTGGACATCATCGAGCAGTCCAAGCACAGCGGCGGGAGCGCCGAGGGCAGCTACACGAAACACCAGCTGCTCGAGGATCCCGAGGTCGTCAAGGAAGTCCTGCTCGAGGACATCCAGTAGCGGCTGCCCGGGCCATCCGCATCGCGCGATCACCCCGTGCTATTCGGCGCCGTCGCGCGAACGGACCAGATCCAGTATCCCGACCCGATTCGTGCTCACGCCGTCGACCCCGGCCCGGCTCATCTCTTCTACGTCGGTCTTCGTGTCCACCGTCCAGACGTTCACCTGCACGCCTCGCTCGTGGGCGCGGGGGACGAGGTCGGTCCCGAGACAGGCCTCTTTCGGCGGGTGGATGTAGTCGGCCCCGAGGCCCTCTGCGATCGAGAGCGCCTCTTCAGTCTTCTCCGAACAGAGCACTGCCAGGGTCTCCGCGCCGGCGTCGCGTGCCGACCGAAGTTCGTTCCACCGGAAGGACGAGACGATGACGTCGTTGTCGACCGGCCGAGTCTTCGCGACGACCTCCTCGGCGATATCGGCGGACTTCAACTCCACCGTGACCGTGGTCCCCGCCGGCACGGCCGCGAGCGCCTCCGAGAGCAGCGGCATCCGCTCGCCGGAGTCGTGTATCTCGAGCTGCGAGAGTTCCGTCCAGTCCGTCTCGTCGACCCGGCCGCTGCGTCCGGTCACGCGCTCGAGGGTCTCGTCGTGAAACACCACCAACTCACCGGAGCCGCACCGCTGGACGTCGAACTCGACGATGTCCGCCTTCGGACCGACGGCGCGAAACGCCGCAGCGGTGTTCTCGGGGTAGTCGTCCATACAGCCGCGGTGGGCGATCGCGAGCATCAGCCCTCGATTACCGCTCCGATGTCGGCGATCGACTCCAGCACGTAATCCGGCTCGATCTCCGATTCGGCGGCCGTCTCGCGGTCGGTCACGCCCGAGAGCACCAGCGCGGTCGTCATCCCGGCGCGTTCGCCCATCAGGATGTCCGTCTCGATGCGGTCGCCGACCATCAGACACCGCTCGGGTTCGACGCCGACCCGGTCGAGGGCGGTCTCGATCATCGTCGTCGAGGGCTTGCCGAGGACCTCGTCGACCGTCTGTCCGGTCACGCCCTCGATGGCGCCGATCATCCCCGCGGCGTCCGGGATCGCTCCGTCCTCGGTCGGGCACGTCCGGTCGGGGTTCGTCGCCAGGAACGGCCGCTCCTCGTCGAGGGTCCGGAGGGCCAGGTCGAGGTCGTCGTAGTCGAACTCCCGGTCCATCGACGCCACCAGCAGAGTGCCCGGATCGTCGGTGGTCGTCTCGACGCCCGCGTCGTGGAGCTCGTCGATCAGCGGCGACTCGCCGACGACGAACGCCTCGCGGTCGGGGTAGGTCTCGCTGATGTACTGGGCGGTCACCCACCCGGAGTTGACGACGTCGTCGTGGCTGGCCTCGACGCCGAGGCGCTGGAGCTTCCGGCTGTAGTCCCGCCGCCGCTCGATGGCCTTGTTCGTGAGGAAGAGGACTTCCGAGACCGACTCGCGGAGCCGTTCGAGGCTTCGGCGAGCGCCGGGGATGAGTCTGTCGCCGCGGTAGACCGTCCCGTCGAGGTCCAGGATCGCGGCGTCGAGTCCCTCGGCGCTCATCGACCCGGTCCCGTGGCTGTTCCCGCCGGAGGTCGGTTCGGGGCGGCTGCACAACCGCGGGACGCATCGCACCGACCGACGTCGGGGATCCCCGGACGCGACCGGGCGCGCGGGCGCGGGCTATCGGCTCGCCTCGACGTAGGGGTTGGGTGCGACTGTCGCATTGATCTCTGTCTGGGTGTGTGACTCGACCTTGGGGTTCGGCGACTCGCCGTTCTCCTCGCCCCAGACGAGCGTCACTTCGGTCCCCGGCTCGCTGTAGGCCTCGTCGACGAGCGCGAGCGAGAGGACCGACCGTTCGTTGTAGGTGTAGCCGAAGTACTTCGAGAGACCGACCGTCTCGTCGTCGTCGTTCAGCACCTCGTCGTAGTGGAAGACCGCCCAGTACGGCATCGAGAGGTCGAAGTACTTGTCCGTCGGCCCCTCGCTGAAGAGGGACCGGAAGATGTCGAGGACGTCCTCGTCGTCCCAGACGAGGGTCACCTTCTGCCGCTGCGGCTCGTCGACCATCTCCGCGAGGGCCTCGCGGCCGACGAAGTCGTGATCGAAGTCGACGAAGCGCTCGTAGCCGAGTTCGATCGGGTTCAGGTAGTAGTCGCTGATTTCCTCGGAGTGGAAGCTCCCGCCGAGCGTGCTGATCGCCTCGTAGGAGTCGGCGTCGAGCCACTCGCGGTACTCGCGCATCTCCTCGCCGAAAATGGCGGGCAGTGGCCGGGCGATCCAGCCCTTCTCGGAGCCCTGGGCCTTGTAGCTCTTCTCGCCCAGTTGGCGGAGGCCGTGGTCTTCACCGGCGTCGACCAGCGCTTGCCGGACCGTCTCGGCCGCCGACCAGGGTCCCCAGATCTCGAACCCGACGTTCGAGGCCATCGAGTGCTTGAGCGCGCGCACGTCCACGCCCGCGATGGTCATCTCGTCGAAGTTGAAGAACGGAATCTCGGGGATCTCGCCCTCGACCGCGTCGCGCATCACGTCGAGCGCGTTCGGGCCCTGGAGCTGGTACCGGAAGGTGCGGAGCGGGTCGTCCGCCTCCGGGTTCTCCCGGTCGTGGTAGCGCTCGTCGGCCTCGGCGGTGGCGTCGTAGTCGCCGGTCGCGAGGTTGTACTGCACCCAGTTCGGCGCCACCGGCGTCCCGGTGAGCTTCAGCTTCCCCTCGTCGAGGTAAAACAGGATCGCGTCGCCGATCAGGTAGCCGTCGGGGTTGCAGGCGACGAACTGCTTGGCCTGACCGGGCGCGAACGACGAGAAGTCGTTGACGCCGAGGTCGGCGAACACCTCGAGGGCGTCCGGCCCCTCGACGTAGAGGTCCTTCTGGTGGTGCGAGAGGTCCGAGAGGCTGCAGGTCTCTCGCCAGCTCCGTTCCTCTTCGATCCAGTTCGTGTGCTCGGAGGGAACCGGATAGGGGTGGCGCCCCCGGTTCTTTCGGAGGAATTCGACTGGATCCCGTGACGATTCGAGCGCGTCGTTGAGGGTGAATTCTGTCATAGTTGTGAAAACTGGTCGGATGTTACTTTACGACGTGGAGGTTGCTGGTGTCGATATCCAGATCGACCGTATCGCCGCGCGAGATGTCGTCGTGGCGCCGATCCACCTCGAGGGTGAGTTCCGTCCCGTCGTCGGTCTCGGCGATGATCTGGATCTTCCCGCCGAGGTAGAAGAGGTTCGTCACCGTCGCGGAGATGGGTCCCGAACCGAGTACGAAGTCGTCGGGACGAACGGCGAGGTCGACGTCCCCGTAGTCCGGTAGCGAGCTCGAGTCGACCTCCGCGAACCCGAAGTCGACGACGCCATTCCTGACGCTCGCCGGCAGGAGGTTCGACGTCCCGATGAACGTCGCGACGAACTCGTTGGCGGGAGCTTCGTAGATCTCGCTCGGCGTGCCGACCTGTTCTATGACTCCGTCGTTCATCACGGCGATCCGGTCACACATCGACATCGCCTGTTCCTGGTCGTGGGTCACATAGAGGGTCGTGACGTCGAGATCGGAGAGGAGTTCGCCGAGTTCCTTCCGAAGCGTCTGTTTCAGTTCCGCGTCGAGGCCGGTCATCGGCTCGTCGAGGAGGAGGAGCCGCGGTTCGATCGCCAGCGCTCTGGCGAGACCGACGCGCTGCTGCTGGCCGCCGGAGAGCGTCTGGGGGTCGCGGTCGGCCAGTTCGCTGATGTCGAGGAGGTCCAGGAGGCGGTTGGCCCGACGCTTGCGTTCTTCCTCACCCACGCCGTGCATCCGCGGCCCGAACGTGATGTTATCCATCACGGTCATGTTGTTGAACAGCGCGTAGGACTGAAAGACGAGACCGACGTTCCGGTTCTCGGGCGGGACGTGGGTGACGTCCTCGTCGTCGTACTCGATTCGTCCCTCGGTCGCGGTCTCGAAGCCGGCGACGAGCCGGAGGGTCGTCGTCTTCCCGCATCCGGAGGGGCCAACGATACCCATAATCTCGCCGTCGTCGATCGTGAGCGAGACGTCGTCGACGGCGGTGGTCGTGTCGAACTGCTTCGTGACGTTGTGAAGGCTGATTTCAGACATAGTTTGTTACATAGCCGAGCCGGTCCGCTGGTGGCCGATGATCTGCAGCGCGATCGTCACACCGGCGATCAACAGGAAGAACACGGACACCGCAGAAGCGGCGTTCAGGAACGAAGCGTTGGTGATATTCTTGAACAGGAACAGCGACAGCGGCGGCGTTCCCCGCGAGTAGACGATGTACGAGAAGTTGAACTCCGCCGCCGCGAGCGTCCACGAGATGATCGATCCCGCGATGATGCCCGTGCGGGCGTTCGGGATGATCACCGTGAGGAAGGTCCGCGGCCACGACGCGCCGAGGCTCCGCGCGGACTCTTCGAGCTGTTGGAGGTCCATCGATTCGAAGCTCGACTGGACGGCCATCACCATATACGGCGCTTTCAGGAGGGAGTAGCCGATGACGAGGGCGATGCCCGAGGTCGAGAGGTCGGGGTAGGTCCGGAGGAAGGCGATCCCCAGGATGATCCCCGGCGCCAGCGGGAGGATAGCGAAGATGTTGATCCAGTCGCGTCCCCAGAAATCGTACCGGGCGACGGCGTACGCGATGGGGACGCCCACGATGAGATTGATCACGACACCACCCAGTGCGAGGCCGACGCTGTAGAACAGCGACGCGCCCAGTGCCACGTCCGCACCGACATCGGTGCCGAAGATGACGTCGTTCCAGTTCTGGATCGTGAAGAACCCCGAAGGGAGTACGCCCGTCCAGTCCGTCGCGAACGAACTGACGAACGTGAGTATCACGGGCGACGCGAGGAACACCACCGTCGTAATGAGGACGAGCGTCACCAGCCGGCGGCCGTAGCGAGAGGAGAAGCTCTCGCCTTGGAAACTGGAACTCATCCGATGCTCACCTCCGCGCTCGTGTACTTCAGCGCCAGCATCGTGAACGCGAACACGAAGACGAACCAGACGGTCGCCATCGCGGACGCGCGGGCGAGGTTGAATCCGACCGCCAGCTCGCGGTTGATCTGGAGCGTCCAGACGAGCAGGCTCTTCAGGATGAGGATGGTCCCGAAGATCGCCAGTCCCGTCCGGAACACTAGGATGAGCGCGCCGACGACGCCCGGCTTGATCTGTGGCAACGTGACGTACCGGAAGGTCTGCAGCGGCGTCGCGCCCAGGCTTCGAGCGGCCTCCTCGGCGTCGGTGTTCACCTCCGCGTACGTGCCGCGGAGCAGCAGCATCGCCCGCGGGATCATCGAGTAGAGGTACGCGAAGAACAATCCGAGGACGGTCGTCGCGATGGCGAGGTTCGTCGCCGACTTGCCCGAGAGGAGCGCGAAGATATTGGTGAGCAGTCCCGTGTTCCCGAACAGCACGATGATCATAAACGCGGCGACGATGCCGGGCAGGCTGTTCGGGAACGACATCACCGTCACGAACACGCGCTCGCCCGGGAGATCGTACTTCTCCAGAGCGTGGGCTACCGGGATGGCCACGGCGATCGACGCCAGCGTCGTCGCAGCGGCGAACCACAGGGAGTTGAACGCGACCGTGAGGTAGTACGGGTCAGTTGCGAGGACGCGATACGCCTCGAGGGTGAATCCTCGGGTGACGAACTTCGCCTCCGAGACGCTGATCCTGGCCATCTCTATGAGGGGGAAGACCCCCGAAACGAAGACCAGGATCAGGAAGGGCACACAGAGCGAGACGATGCGGCGGAGCTCTCGATCACGTTCCGTGCGTGGCGAAAAAATGGAACCGAAAACGGCCACCGTCTGCCGCCGCGTCTTTCCAACTACCGATTCTGAGTCGATCGACATCGGCTACAGGTTGGCCCCGCGGGTGATCTCCTGGATGATCTTGGATTGCTTCTCCACGAGGGTGGTGTAGTCGACCTGGAACTGCGTCTCCTTGTAGCGGCTCTGGGGCGGGAACTGCGGGGGCATATCGAGTTCGGGCGCGCGGATCGGGCGGACGAACGCGTCGAGGAACTTCCGCTGGCCCTCCAGCGAGAGGACGTAGTCCATGAACAGCTTGCAGGCGCCGGGGTTGGGCGCCCCCTTCAGCATCGCGTAGCCGTACGGTTGGTTGAAGGCGCCCTTGTTGCCGTTCTTCCCTTTGAGGAGCGCGAGACCGACCTTGTCCTCGGCGATGGCGTCGCTGTTGTATTTGAGGTCCAGTCCCGAGTAGTCGTAGCGGATGAACGTCGCGTACTCGCCTTTGGTGAACTGCGCGAGGAAGTTGTCGGTGAATTCGGCGCCGCCCTTCTGGATCCTCTTGTAGTAGTCGATGACGGGCTGGACGTCGTCGAGGCTCCCGCCGCGGGCATTGTTGATGGAGAGCGCGCACGCGAGGCCGACCGCGGCCTGGGGAGTCTGGAGCGCGAGGTCCTGCATGATCTCGGGCTGCAGGAGGTCTTCCCAGGTTTCGGGCGCGTCGAGGCCGCGTTTCTCGTAGATGTCCTTCCGGTAGGTGACCGCGGTGGTCATCCGCCGGGTGGCCGTACAGTGACCGTTGTCGGTCTTGAGCTTCTCGGGGACCTTGTCCCAGTTCGCGGGCTTGTACGCCTGGGTGAGCCCGTCCTTCATCGCCTGGACGGCGAAGGTGTAGCCGCCGTTGAACGCCGAGTGAGTCGGGTTCTGCGCGTGGGCTCGGGCGTCCTTCAGCGCCTCGCCCGACGACCGGTCGTCGTCGTTGAGTTTGACGCCGTACTGCTCGCGGAAGGCCTTCATGATGGCCGGCCAGTTCGACCAGCCGGACTGGACGGCGTAGATGTACAGTTTCTTCGGGGGTTCGGGGAAGTTCGCCGAGTTGACCGTCGTCTGGTAGTCGCCGTAGCCGACCTGGTACGTCTCGCCCGCGGGGGTCGCGGTGCCACCGCCGCCCGACGTCGTGGTGTCTCCTCCGCTCGTGGTGGTCTGGTTCTGTCCGCCACCGCCACCGAGGCACCCGGCGAGACCGCCGCCGAGGAGCGCCCCGCTCGTCGCCAGGATCTTTCGCCGTGTGGCTTCGTCTTTGAATGGTACCATAGATACCAACAGTAAACTCACTCTGGTCGTTAATGATAAATCTTTGGTAGACTTTCGTCGATCGCACGGATGAATGCGCAGGTGATTCGACTAGACGAGCGGGGAGACGGGGCCTATCCTTCCACAAAGCCGAATAGAAAAATTGCCGGTTGTGGCGGCGGAACGTGTCAAATTCGCTCGGACTATATAGGTTACGTACTACTCCGGAGGTGTCAGTAAATTCACTCTCCGCATCGGAGGTCGACGACCGCTTCGACGACCTCCCGCCAGTGGCGATACGCCTCGTCGACGACGTCGTTCGTCGCGCGCGGCGTGAAGGTCCGGGTCGCCGGCCGGCAGGGCACCGTCGCTTCCAGGGAGTCCCAGACGCCCGCGCCGATCCCAGCTGCGATTCCCGCGCCGAGCGCGGTGGTCTGACTCACTCTCGACCGTCGGAGGGGGCGATCGAGGAGGTCCGCCTGCAACTGAGTGAAGGCGTCGTCCTGCGTTGCGCCGCCGTCGACGAGGAGGTCGCAGTGCTCGACGCCCGTGGCCCGCTCTGCGGCTTCGACGACCGCTCGGGTCCCGAACGCGATCGCTTCGACCGTCGCCCTGAGGAGGTCTTCGGGCCCGTCGTTCCTGTTCAGGCCGAACACGGCCGTGTCGGCGTCGCCGGTCCAGAAGGGCGCACCCAGACCCCCGAACCCCGGTACGAGCTGGATCCCGCTCATCGATCCCACGTCGGTATCGAGCTGGTCGAGGCCGCTGGCACGGTCCAGCAGGCCCGCGGTCCGGAGCCACTCCAGCACGTCGCCGGTGGCGAACACCGGTCCCTCCAGCCCGTACAGCGGATCCTCGCCCGCCTGCTGGAACCAGATCGTCGTCAGCAACTCGCCCTCGGCGGCGACCGGGACGGTCCCGGTGTTCTGCAGGAAGAAGTTCCCGGTGCCGTAGGTCACCTTCGCGGCGTGTTCTTCGACCGGAACGCGACTCAGGAGCGCCGCCTGCTGGTCACCGATCACCCCCGTGACCGGCACCGACGCGTTGAGGATCCCGGTTGGGTCGGTCGTCCCGTACGCGGCGGGGTCGCTCGACGGGGAGACCGTCGGCAGCGCTGCCGTCGGGACGTCGAACAGGTCCAGCAGCGCGTCGTCCCACTCGCGTTCGTACACGTCGAAGAGCATCGTCTGGGCCGCGTTCGTGACGTCCGTCGCGTGGACGCCCGTGAGGTTGTACAGCAGCCACGAGTCGATCGTCCCGAGGAGGACCTCGCCGTCGGCCGCGCGGGCACGGACGTCTCCGCCCGCGGATCCCCCGTTGTCCAGCAGCCACTTCGCGGTCGGCGCGGCGAAGTACGCGTGGGGTTCGAGGCCGGTCCGTTCGCGGATCAGGGTCCGCTCGGTCTGCGACAGCGACGACACGTACTCGGCGGTCCGCCGGTCCTGCCACCCGACCGCACCGGTGACGGGCCGGCCGCTGTCGCGCTCCCACAGCAGCGTCGTCTGCCGCTGGCTCGAAATGCCGAGCGCGCGCAGTTCCTCGGCGTCGACGTCGGCCTGGACCAGGCCGCGCCTGATCGCGTCGGTTGCGCAGCTCCACAGTTTCAGCGGATCGTACTCGACGCGGTCGGGAGCCGGGCGCTGGCACTGGTTCGTGGTGAACGCCTGGGATAGCTGCGTCCCCTCGTCGTCGAAGACGACGAACCTGGTCCCGCCGGTCCCCTGATCGAGGGCGCCGAGATACGCCGCATCAGACATCGTCGCCCTCCCGGGGGGCGGTAGCGACGCCGAGATGTCTCGGTCCGCTCGGAGCGGTCGCGGGCCCGAACGACATCACTCGCGGAGAAGTGTGAAGAGCGTCGCCGAGAAATTCGGCGTCACGCCGCTCGGACGCCGCCCGTTCCCCGTTCCCCCGGGCCCGACGGTCACTTCCTGTCGCTTGAGAACGCCGAACTGCGCGAGCTCGTACAGCCGACGCTTGACCGTTCCGGGCGTGAACTCCGTCTGCTCGGCTATCAACTCGGCGGTCCGCTCGATCGGCCGCTCCCCGTCGCGTTCGAGCGCCAGCAGGCGTTCGAGGATGCGGTGTTCGTTCTCCGACAGCGCGAGCACCTGGCCGATCGGGACCCCGTCTCGCGGAACCGCGTCGATCCCGGCCTCGACGTCCTCGTCGCGGAGTCTGGTCGCGTCCGCGCGCTCGGCGGTCCGGGCGGCGACGTACAGGGCCGCGAGCGCGTCGTGTGCGTCGCCCTCGGCCCACTCGGCGAGCCGCTGGGCGTGCCTGTGGTCGAGCGTGTGCGAGAGCCCCCGGGAGCCCCGGACGGTGAGCGTGTCGACCAGTTCGTTCCCGTACGCGGGCACGTGGACTTGCTGTTCGGGGATCGGCAGCGACACGTCCTCGGGGGGCGTCCGGCCGACCCCGAGCCACGCCAGGTTCTCGAAGGGCTCGAAGTACCGGTGGATCTCCCCCACGTCCGCCGTCATCGACTCCTGCAGGTGATCGACGGCGACGACGACGGTGGTCCCCGCCGACTGGATCGAGCGGATCTTGCGTTCGAGCGCGTCGGTGCTCATCCCCCGCTCGGGGACGGCGTCGACGAGGAGGCCGTCGAGCAGTTCCCGGTAGAGCTGGAACCGGCTCGTGGCCTGGCGCGCGTCCAGGTAGGCGAACTCGACCTCGTCGCTCTCGGTCTGGCCCCGCGTGGCCGCGTAGAACGGACGCTGGCTCTGCATCTTGGTCTCCAGCGCCGACATCAGCGCGGTGACGATCGCGGACTTGCCGGAGCCGGACGGCCCCCAGACGTAGACGTTCGGCGGGACCGCCTGCTCGAAGAGCGGGTCGATGGCGTCGAGCAGGGCCTCGAAGAGCGTCTCCCGCCCCACCGGCTCGGTCGGGTGGACGACGGGGTTCAGCGAGTCGGGATCGACGACGAGTTCGTGCTTGCTGTTTCGGGTTCGTCGGCGATCGATCCGTTCTGTGAGATCCATTGACTTCCCTAACTACTACGCACAAACGGCGGGTGGCTTCTAAAACCTTCTCCCGGCCGTTTTCGGGGTTCGCGACCTGTGGACGCCGCGCAGAGAATCGCTGACAGGACGGCACCCGGCCGCCGTACGAGAAATTTGTCCCGACGGGTTCGTTCGGCGCGGTCCCTCCCCGGTGTCGACGCCGGCCCGGCCTACAGCTTCTCCGTCGAACGCTCGCGGACCCGTTCGAACGTCTCGGTCGCCCACTTACGGAAGACGTCGGTTCTGCCGTCGACGCTCGCGACGAGGGTTCCCTCGTCGTAGGCGCCGAGGTAGGCGTGGCCGTCGACGAGCATCAGCCCGAACTCCAGGGGCTCGGGCGAGAGATACAGGGTGAACTGATCGAGCCGCTCGGCGCGTTCGAGGTCCTCGGTGAACTCCGAGGCGGACGCGCTGAGGACGCCCTCGTCGATCACCAGTTCGATCCGGCTGTCGGGGCCGATGACCCGCGCCGCCGCCCGATTGAACATCCGGCTCACGATCGGCGTGATGCCGAAGAACTCCCCGACCGGCTCGTCGCCGACGACCTCCCGGAACCGATTGATCGGCGCGTGGGGGTTCTCGCTCGTCGCCCGCGTGAGCGTGAGGTCGGACAGCTCGTGACAGTCCAGATCCAGTTCGGCGCCGCTGAGGTTCACCAGGAACTCGCGGTACTCGTTCGAGACCGAGACACAGGCCTCGAAGTCCTCGTAGCCGTCCGCGACGAGTCCGCCGGCTCGCGTCAGTCGGTAGCCCTCCTGGGTCGAGACCTTCTCCGCCCAGCCGCGGTCGACGAACGCCGAGACCGTCCGCTGGGCCGTCTCGCGGGCACACGAACAGCGCTCGGCCAGCTCCGTCGGGGTAGCGGTCTCCGTGCGGAGCGCGAACAGCGCCTCGATGCGGAGCTCCGACCCCGCCAGGAACGCGATGTCTTCACGTGCAGTCATCGGTCGTCGGTGACGTGACTCCCTGCGCGGTCGCGCGCTCACACTTCGATGGGAACGTCCGAGTCGCCACGGGTCGACGCTACCCGAGCAGCCCCAGGTCGTCGATCCGCTTGACGATCTCTTCGACCGCGGTCTCGGCGTCGTCGGTCCGCTTGCCGCCCGTGATGACGATCTTGCCCGATCCGAACAGCAGGATGACGACCTCGGGTTCGTCCATCCGGTAGACGAGGCCCGGGAACTGCTCGGGTTCGTACTCGACGTCCTCGAGGCCGAGGCCGATCGCGAGCGCGTTGAGGTTGAGGTTGTGGCCGAGGTCCGCGCTCGAGACGATGTTCTGGACCGTGATCTCGGGATCCTCGTCGACGGGAATGGACAGTCCGCGGAGCTTCTCGAAGATGATGCCGAGAGCCTCGTGGACGTCGTCGATGCTCTTGGCGCCCGTACAGACGATCTTGCCCGAACGGAAGATGAGCGCGGCCGCCTTCGGCTCCTGCGTTCGGTAGACGAGGCCGGGGAAGTTGTCCGGGTTGAAGTCGGCGCCCGGAAGGTCCTCCGCCAGCGCCTCGAGGTCGAGCTCCTGGCCGATTCCGGTCGATGCGACAACGTTCTGAATCTCGATTGAATCTGCCGGCGAACTCATGCTCTGTTTTTATTATCTCTGCCCTCCCTTATAAAGGCCCCCGTTATAAAGAATGGGTCACCGGTCGTTCCACGTACCTTCGTCGCGCACGGGTGCGCGAGACGGGAGGGACGACGCGGTGGTCGAACGGTCACTCGTTCTCCCGCCGCTATCGCGATGTTAGACGATCACACATATCTCACACGAATTTTCGAAGATCGTTCGGGATCAACGGGGTTAAGTACGACCCACGCTTCAGACGGTAATGCGAAGAACACGACGCGATTGCGGGCGGTTGAACTCCGCTCGCGCTCGCACTCCGACCTCCGCGGCCCACTGCCGTGGGGCGAAACGGATCCAACGGGTTTATACCCGTCCGCCGTTTCGCTTGAGTCGGATACGAAATGAGGATTCCACCCCTGCGGTCCGCCGTACAGATGGGATCTGATGTTAGCC
>JBDGUM010000053.1:0-40122 GCA_042215855.1 Halobellus sp.
GTGACAAGATCTCCCGGTTCCTCACCATCGGCGGCATCGGGGTGTTCACGACGATTGCGATGTACTCCGTGATCGGGTTCGTCGGCCTCGCGGCCTTCACCGACGTCGCACCCGGAAACCTCTCGATCGAGGCGCTCGGACTGATGCCCGACTGGGCGGCGATCCTGTTCCTGCTCGTCGCGCTCATGGTGCTGGGATCGTCCGTCGACTCCTACCTGACCGCGATCGCCAGCCTCACGTCCCGGGACATCTATTACCGCCACCTCAACACCGACGCGTCCGACGAGCAGCAGCTCCGCGTGGCCCGTCTGGCGTCGCTCGGCTTCGCGATCGTGATCTTCGTCGCGACGGTGTTCGCCCTGGGATCGATCAGTTTCGTGCAGCTGCTCCTCATCGGCGGAATCGGCGCGTCGGCGCTCGTCGGACCCTTCGCCCTCTCGCTGTTCTGGACGAAGACCTCCCAGACCGGTTTCGTCACGGGCGTCGTCGTCTCCCAACTCGTGACGGCGTTCCTCCTGGCGGCCTCCTACGACGTCGTCGTCACCAGTCCGGACTTCAAGCTCTGGGAGATCATGGCCGTCGGTCACCTCGTGTCGACGGGCCTGGCGGCGGCGGTCAGCGCCGCGTCGCCGGACGACTTCCGGTTCGAGTCGATCGCCCAGGAGAGCTCCACGATCGCCACCGACGGCGGCGCCGAAGGGGGTGACGGGGAATGATGGGCAAAGGCCTGTTCTCCGGAATGATCGTCCTCTTCTGGGTCGCGGAGGCCCTGTTCGGTGCCCTCGTCGTCTACTGGTTCCTCACGCAGGGGTTCGACACCGACAGAGAGGCCGGCGGTGAGCCGACCGAGCTGGAGGACCGGTCCACGACGCTGCGTTCGCTGGGAATGTGGGCCGCGTTCTTCGCCGCGATCATCCTCGGTATCGTCGTCGGCGCGTAGTCACAGCCGCTCGCGGACCGCGGGCGCGGGCTCGAACGTCGCCCGCGGCCTGATTCCGTCCAGCGAGTCCCACTCCGAGAGGAGCCCGTGTTCGTGCAGCAGCGCGAACGCCATCTCGCCGGCGCCGCCGCAGGTGAGCGAGGCGAACTCCCAGCCCTGCGTGCCCGTCGGTATCTGTCCGGTCTCGCGGGGGCGACGGAACTTCACCACGCCGCCGAGCCGGTCCCGGGTCGCCGTCGAGAGGTCACGCGTCTCGTCGAACCGCGTCAGCGGAAACTCCCGGCTGTCGACGATCAGCACGCCCTCGCGGTCGTCGAGGATCGCGTCGACGTCGGTCCGACCGGCCTCGACGAGCAGGTGGACCACGTCCATCGTCGAGCCCTCGCCGCTGATGGCGTCGATGTAGCGGGTGATACCACCGTCGTACTCCACGAGCCCGGCGGCGACGAGGCGGGTGTTGATCCCGCGCGAGAGGAGCACGCCGTCGAGCGTGATGCTCGAGGGGACCGCGAGTTCGATCTCCTGGTCGCCGCTGTCTGTCACCGAGACGGGGACGGGTCCGACGGTCGATTCGTGCAGCGCCGTCAGCAGGTCGAAGGCCTCGTCCACCCGCTCTGCCGGCACTCGAGCGGCCCCCGCGACGACTTCGCCGCCGTCCTCGGCGGGATCGTAGGTCACCTCGCTGGTGAGCGTGGCGATCCGCTCGCGGATTCGTTCGAGCCGTCCGTTCACGTCGCCGCGCTCCAGTTCCTTTCGGCCCTCGGGCGTCAGTCGACGGCCCTTGCCGGAGACCTTCTCGGTCAGGTTCTCCTCGTCCAGTTCCGAGAGCATCAGCCGGATCGTGCGGTCCTTGATCGAGTAGCCGCGCTGCTGCATCATGTCGACGAGCCGAATGCTCCCGATCGGTTCGTTCTCGTCGATCAGGCGGAGCAGGTCGTAGCGCCGCCTCTCGCCCCCGGTAGCCATCGGTGGCACTCACGGGAGGCCCAAACAAAAACCCCCGTATGCCGTCGGAGCGGAAATATATTTCCGTATATACGATCCGGACACCGGTAGTGCGGCTGTCAACTGACCCCGATGCACCCATAAATCAGTCCTCAGAGCGCGTCAAAGCCACCTCAAGATTTTTGAAGACATCGACGCAACACGCCAGTAAGGTGGAATAGGAGTTCCATATAGATATGTCCCGACACACAGCGTCCCCGGCGTCGAACGAGCGGATCGAAGAACAGTACGAGGAGTATCTGATGCCGATCTGGAAGAGCCTGAACGTCCCGATCAAGCGGGCGTCGGACTGCACCGTCGAGGACTTCGAGGGCAACGAGTACCTGGACGTGTTCTCGGGCATCTCCGTGACCAACGCGGGCCACAACAACGACGCGGTCGTCGAGGCCGCGAAAGACCAACTCGACGAGTTCGTCCACGGCTGTACGTACGTGCACCCGAACCAGCCGGCCGCGGAGCTCGCCGAGCGGCTCGCGGAGGTGACACCCGGCGACCTCCAGAAGACGTTCTTCTGCAACTCCGGGACCGAGGCGGTCGAGGGCGCCATCAAGCTCGCGCGGAAGTACACCGGCTCGAAGGAGGTGCTGGCGCTGGAGATGTCGTTCCACGGGCGGACGCTGGGATCGCTGGCGCTGACCGGCAACAAGTCATACAAGTCGGAGATGGCCCCGACGATCAACGACGTCGCTCACGTCGCGCCGCCCTACTCGTACCGCTGTCAGATGTGCGACGGCGGGCCGTGTTCCCGCGCCTGTGCCGAGGACGTCGAGCGCGTCGTCAACACCCACACGGCCGACGACCTGGCCGCCGTCGTCGTCGAGCCTGTGATGGGCGAGGGCGGCATCATCGTCCCGCCGGAGGGATGGCTCTCGCGCGTCGAGGAGATCGCTCACGACCACGGCGCGCTCCTCATCGTCGACGAGGTGCAGGCCGGCTACGGACGCACCGGCGAGCTGTGGGCCTCCGATCACTTCGACGTCGTCCCCGACATTATGCCGCAGGCGAAGGGGATCGCCAACGGCCTCCCGCTCGGCGCCTTCACCGCGAGCGCGGAGGTCGCAGACGCCTTCGAGGCCGGCGACCACCTCTCGACGTTCGGCGGCAACCCGGTGGCGTGCGCCGCGGCGCTGGCGACGATCGAGGAGCTCCAGGACGGCATCATCGAGAACGCCCGCGAACAGGGCGAGTGGCTCCACGATCAACTGACCGACCTGGAGCGCGAGTACGACGTCGTCGGCGACGCCCGCGGACTGGGCCTGATGCAGGGGCTCGAACTCGTCGAGCCCGAGGAGACGGGGCCGATGGACGTCGCGCCCGCCCCGGACGCGAAGCTGGCGAAGGCGGTCGGCAAGCACATGCGCGAGGCGGGGATCGTCATCGGCGTCGGCGGGTTCCACAAGAACGTGATGCGGTTCCAGCCGCCGCTGACCATCTCCAGAGACCAGCTCGAACGCGCCGTGGAGGCGCTCCGAACGGCGCTGGAAGCGAACCGGGACGGCGCGGGTGACTGAGATGAAACGGGAGCAGCGCGACAGCCGGGCGGCAGCGTTCCGGGCGTCTACACCCGGCAGTTCGGTCGAACTGCCCTACGCGGGGTTCGACACGTTCCTCAAGCGGGAGATCGCCGACGTGGAGGACGCCGCCGGGGCCGACGCCGCTGTGCTCGGCGTCCCATACGACGGCGCGGTCAGCAACCGACCGGGGACCCGCTACGGTCCGCGCGCGATCCGGCGAGCCAGCGGCTGGCTGGCGTACCTCTCCGGGTACAAGGGCGGTCTGACCAACATCCGCACGGGACGACAGGTGGACTTCGGGGCGCTCGACCTGGTCGACTGCGGGGACGTGCCCGTCTTCCCGATGGACCGGGAGACGACGGCGGAGTCGATCACCGCCCACGTCGCTACCGTCGCACAACAGGGAGTGATGCCGGTCGTCGTCGGCGGCGACCACTACTGTACGTTCCCGGCCTTCGAGGGCTTCGCCGAGGGGAGCGGCCACGACAGGGTCGGGCTGGTGCAGATCGACGCCCACACCGATACGGCCGCCGAGAGCGCGGTCTTCGGCGAGCACTTCCACGGCTCTTCGACGCATCACATCGCCGCCTCCGAGCACACGGGGTACGAACACGTCGCCCAGGTCGGCATCCGCGGATACGAGTCGCCCGACTTCTTCGAGTTCGCCGAGGAGACCGGTCTCTCCCTCTTCACGATGGGAGACGTCGAGCGGCGCGGGATCGAGGCGGTCGTGGACGACGCGATCACGGCGGCCGCGGCGGACGCCGACGCCGTCTATGTGACCTTCGACGTCGACTCGGTGGACCCGTCGGTCGCGCCGGGGACCGGAACGCCCGAGCCCGGCGGGCTGTCGGCCTCGCAGGCGCTGACCGTGATGGAACGACTCGGGGCACACGACGCGGTCGGCGCCGCGGACCTGATGGAGGTCGCCCCCTCTCACGACCCCACCGACAACACCTCGCGGCTCGGCGCGTACCTGCTGACGACCCTGCTCGAACAGCAGTTCGCTCGCTGACCCGTCGCTCCCGGACCGCTTGGCGAACAGGCGGCACGCCGCTTCTCCCCGCGCCGGTCGTGCCGCACGACCGCGGGCCGACGCGGGGACGCCGTCAGGTCACGCCGTCTCTGGCCGCCGCATCCCGTATAAGGGATCGGGTGATCGACGAGCCGCCGCGACTTTTTATACGATCCCGACCCACGAACTGACGTGCACGTCCGTGATCTCCCCGTCTCCGCGGCCGTCCGCGAGCACTACCGCGCGTCGGGGATCGAGGAGCTGTACCCGCCGCAGGCCGCGGCCGTCGACGCCGGGATCACGGCGGGCGGGAACGTCGTCGCCGCCATCCCGACGGCGTCGGGCAAGACCCTGATCGCGGAGCTGGCGATGCTCACCGCCGAGGGGCCGGCGCTGTACATCGTGCCGCTCCGCGCGCTCGCACGCGAGAAGTACGACGCTTTCTCGGAACTGCCGGGCGTGAGCGTCGGCATCTCGACCGGGGATTTCGACTCGCCGGCGGAGGAGTTAGGCGACGAGGACGTCGTCGTCGCGACCGCCGAGAAGGTCGATTCCGCCATCCGAAACGGCGCCACGTGGGTCGAGGACCTCGCCTGCGTCGTCGTCGACGAGGTCCACTTGCTGGGCCGCGAGCGACGCGGTCCCACCCTGGAAGTGACGCTCGCGACGCTCCAGCGCCGGGCGCCCGGGGTCCAGATCGTCGGGCTCTCGGCGACGATCGCCAACCCGGAGGACGTCGCGGCTTGGCTCGACGCCGACCTCGTGGAGTCGACGTGGCGGCCGGTCGACCTCCGGACCGGCGTCTACTCCGGGGGGAACGTCGCGTTCGACGACGACACGACGCTCGCGGTCGACGTCGGGCCCGTCGGGCCGAACGACGACCGGGAGACCGAGGTCACGGCCGAACTCGTCGCGGACGCGCTCGACGGCGGCGGCCAGTGCCTCGCGTTCGTCCGCTCGCGCCGCGAGGCCGAGTCGCTGGCGGCGCGCCTCGCCGAGGACGGCGGTGGGAGCGACGCGACTGCGGATCTGGCGGACGAGGTTCGCGCCGCCGGCGGGACCGAGACCGGCCGCCTGCTGGCCGATACCGTCGAATCCGGCGTCGGTTTCCACCACGCCGGGCTCGTGAGTGACCACCGCGCGCTCGTCGAGTCCGGATTCCGGGACCGGGAGGTGAGGGTACTCTGTGCGACCCCGACGCTCGCCGCGGGCGTGAACGTGCCCGCGCGACGCGTGGTGGTCCGCGACCTCGAGCGCTACACCGGCGAGGAGATGGCATGGCTCTCCACCCTGGAAGTCCACCAGATGTGCGGCCGCGCCGGCCGCCCGCACCTCGATCCCTACGGCGAGGCGGTGCTCGTCGCCGGCGAGCGCACGGCCGACGAGGTGTGGGACCGCTACGTCGACGCCGGCCCCGAGGCCGTCGAGTCCCAACTGGCCGCCCGCGAGGCGCTGCGGACGCACGTCCTCTCGGTCGTCGCCTCGGGGTTCGCCGACTCCAAGAGCGCCGTGCTCGATCTGCTCGACGCGACGTTCTTCGCCCACCAGTCGCCGGACGTCGACCTCTCGGGCGTCCTCGACGACGTAGCCGACGAACTGGCCGAGATGGAACTGCTCGAAGTCGACCCCGACGGCGCCCTCGCCGCGACCGACCTCGGATCCACCGTCTCCAGACAGTACGTCCGGCCCGAGACGGGCGCGCGCCTGATCGAGGGGATCCGGACGGTCCGTGCGATGGACGAGGAGACCGTCACTCCGCTCACGGCGCTCACGCTCGTCTGCGGGACGCCGGATATGCGCGGGACCTACCTCGGCAACCGCGAGCGGGCCGAGATCTACCGGTACGCGACGAGCCACGCCGCGGAGTTCACGACCGGGCCCGACGAGGCCGAGGACTTCGAGGCGTGGCTCTGTGCGGTCAAGCTCGCGCGGGTCCTCCGCGAGTGGAGTGAGGGCGCCGACATCGAGACGCTCGTCGAGCGCTACCGGATCGGCCCCGGCGACGTCGAGTCCCACGTCGAGCGTGCCGCGTGGCTCCTCGGCGCCGGCGACGCGCTGGCCGAGACCCTCGGGGCCGACGTCGACGTCTTCCGGACCGCCCGCCGCGACCTCGGCGAGGCCGCCTCCGAGGGGGCGGACGCTCGGCGGCCGTGAGCCGAGAGCTCGGGTCGCCGGCGGATTTTATGGCGCCACGGCGCGAAGATCGAACCTATGGCCGGAATCACCTACGAGGACTTCATCGACCTGTCGTACGAGCCCACCGACTCGGATCTCGTCTGCACCTTCCGGATCGCGCCCGCGGAGGGGATGGACGTCGCGGACGCGGCCTCGCGGGTCGCCTCCGAGTCGTCGAACGGGACCTGGGCCGCGCTCCCGACGGGCGAGGGGTTCACCGACATGGGCGCGACGGCGTTCGCGGTCGCCGACGACGAGGTGGCGCCCGGCGAGGCGACCGAAGTCGAAGTCGCCTACCCCGCCGGCCTCTTCGAGCCCGGGAGTATGCCGCAGATCCTCTCGTGCATCGCGGGCAACATCCTCGGGATGAAGGCGGTCGACTCGATCCGCCTCCTCGACTGCGAGTGGCCCGAGGGGCTGGCGACGTCGTTCCTCGGCCCGCAGTTCGGCTCCGGGGTCCGCGAGGAGATCTTCGGCGTCACGGACCGGCCGATCCTCGCGACCGTCCCCAAGCCGAAGGTCGGCCTCTCGACCGAGCGCCACGCCGACGTGGGCTACCAGGCCTGGACCGGCGGCGTCGACCTCCTGAAGGACGACGAGAACCTCACCGACCAGGACTTCAACCCCTTCCACGACCGCCTCGTCGAGAGCCTGGCTCAGCGCGACCGGGCGGAAGACGAGACCGGCGAGCCGAAGTCCTACCTCATCAACGTCACCGCGGGCACGAACGAGATGCTCGAACGGGTCGACCAGGTCGCCGCCGAGGGCTGTGAGTACGTGATGGTCGACGTGATCACCTGCGGCTGGGCCGCCGTCCAGGCCGTCCGCGAGCGCTGCGAGGAACTGGGCCTGGCGATCCACGCCCACCGCGCGATGCACGCGGCCTTCGACCGCCTGCCGCACCACGGCGTCTCGATGCGCGTGCTCGCCCAGATCGCCCGCCTCGTCGGCGTCGACCAGCTCCACACCGGGACCGCCGGGCTGGGCAAGCTCGCCAACGAGGACACCGTCGGCATCAACGCGTGGCTCCGCGACGACCTCCACGGCCTCTCGGACGTCCTCCCCGTCGCCTCCGGCGGGCTCCACCCGGGCCTCGTCCCGGACCTCCTGGACGCGACGGGCACCAACGTCTGCGTCCAGGCCGGCGGCGGCATCCACGGCCACCCCGACGGCACCCACGAGGGCGCGAAGGCGCTGCGCGCGGCGGTCGAGGCCTACGCCGAGGGGCGCTCGCTCGAAGCGAAGGCCGACGAGAGCCCGGCGCTCGCGACCGCGATCGATAAGTGGGGCACCGAGACGCCGCGGTAAGCCGCGTTTCCAGCGCGGTCCCCCGTGGGACTAATCCGAGCCCGCGCCTCTCGCGTTCGCGGGAGACGCGCCTGCTCGACGACGATAGAGGGCGACCGCCGCCGCGAAGGCGACGGCGCCGCTCGTGTTGATCGCGAGGTCGATGACGGTGTCGGTGACGTAGTAACCGAGCGACCAGCGGTACCAGAAGGTCTTGAAGACGAACTCGTAGACCTCGAAGCCCGCCCCGATCGCGGCGACCGCGGCGACGATCCACGCGGGCGAGCGGAGCGTCTCCTCGCGGAACGTGATTCCGAGTACGGCGGCCACGCCGAGGCCGCCCGTCGCGTGGGTGAGGAGGTCCCACCAGGGGTAGGTGTTGTAGACGTCGTAGTGGAGGCCGCCGAAGTGGAGTCCCGAAACGAAGATCGACCAGGCCGCGACGGCCGCCCAGGCGGCCGTGAGGTGGTCACCGCGCGGGAGTTCGCGACCGATTCGACGCGCGAGGACGGCCGGCCACGAGCGGAGGGAGTGTTCGGCGGGGTAGCCGGCAGTCGCCATCGTCGCCCACGCCCCGAGGAGCGCGAGGGCGACGGAGCCGACCCCGACGATCAGTTTCGGGGAGAGGTGCGGGAGGGGCGCCATCGACGCGAGATGACCGGTCCGCGGATAAAGCCTTTCTGTGGTGGGCCGCGTCGCCGCGAGACTACGCCTGCTCCCAGGGCTGGATGGGGCTCTCGCCGAACAGCTCGCGCATCAGCGTGACGATACTCTCGGGGGGGAACTGCCCGCGTTCGGTGACGATCGCGTCGACGTACCGCGGCGGCGTCACGTCGAACGCCGGGTTCAGCACCTCGGGATCGCCGATCTCGTCTGCAGTCCGGGGATCGATCACCTCGGACTCGTCGCGCATCTCGATGTCGACGGTGTGGCCGGTGAGCGTCCCCGGGTGGAGTTTGATCGTCTGCGCCGCGCAGACGATCGGCGTACCGCGGTCCCGGGCGTTGACGGCCAGTCCGCTCGTGCCGATCTTGTTGATCACGGAGCCGTCGGCGGCGATGCTGTCGGCGCCGACGAGGACGTGGTCGACGTCGTTGAGGTAGCGCCGCGCCGCGGAGTCGACGATGAGCGTGACGTCGACGCCCATCTCGCCCAGCGCCTCGGCGGTGATGTGGCCCTGATTCCTGGGGCGGGTCTCCTTGACGTACGCCGACAGCGACTTGCCCTGCTCGACGGCGGTCTCGACGCAGGCCAGCACGTCCGTCGAGTGGCAGTGCGTCATCACCGTGTCGCCGTCGCGGAGGCGGTTCGCGCCGACGCGCCCGAGGTCCGCCTGGGCGCTGTCGAGGCGCTCGCGGAACTCCGCGGCGCTCTCGCGGACGCTCTCGCGGAGCTCCGCGACCGTCCGGCCCTCGATATCGCGGAAGACGTACCGGAGCGCGTTCGGGAGGCTCACCGCGGTCGGTCGGGTGTCGTGGAGGACGCGCGCGGCGGCACGGAGTTCGTCGAGGAACGCCGACGGCGACTCGGCCTCGCCCTCGTCGGCCTGCGTCGCGAGCGCTCGCGCGGCGGCGTCCGCGATGGTGGCGGCGCCGCGGATCTCCATCGTGTCGATCTCCTCGGCGACGCGACGGACCTCCTCGACCACCTCGCGTTCGGGAGCGTCGGTCATACGCTCGCCTTCGAGGCGGCGGGTGAAAAGCGCGAGCCCCGGGTCGGCGTGCGGCGGCGACGGGTCGAACCCCCTTACTGGTGCTGTTCGATCAGCGAACGTAGCGCGGACTCGTCGCGGACGCCGACGATCTGCTCTGCGACCTCGCCGTCGCTGAACAGGAGCAGCGTCGGGACGCCGCGGACCTGGTACTGCCCGGCGAGCCCCTGGTTCCGATCGATGTCGACCTTCGCGACCGCCGCGTCGGTGCTCTCTGCCAGCGACGCGACCGTCGGTTCGAGCATCTTGCACGGTCCACACCAGTCCGCGTAGAAGTCGACCAGCACGACGTCGTACTTCGAGACCGTCTCCTGAAGTTCGGCCGAGCCGTTCACGTGGATCGGTTCGTCCGGCGTCCCGGTACCGTCCGACGTCTCGTCCGCTCCCTCCACGCCCTGAAGCTTCGAGGCCAGTTCCTCGCGCTTCTGTTTCCTGATCTCGTCGAGTTCGTCCTCGGTGGCTGAGTCGCTCATCGGCCCCACGTACGACGGCGCAGAATAAAACAGTTTTGCAAAATATGGACAATACAGTTTGCACCCGAGGATCGGCTTCGCACCGGTCAATCGGCGTACAGCGAGTAGGTGATGACCGCGAAGCCGACGAACGTCAGCGCGGCGTCGATGAGGATCCCCGTCGCGAGGTCGACGCCGAGGATGAAGTCCAGCGTCCCACCGAGGAGCGATCCGAGCGTGATGATCCCGAACCCGATCGCCAGGGCCCGAAGCGCCCTGGTACCGGTGTTTCGGTACGCTTTCAGTGAGAAGTACGTGATGAGTCCGCCGAGGACGAGAATCCCCGTCTTCACCACGACGATACCCGTTGCGATACTCGCTGATGCGGTTGTGTGTGGCATTTTATGTCTCCTCCCGGACGGCGGTCCAGATGTCTGCGAGCCGGTCCTCGGGGGTCTGCTCCAGCCGGACGACGTCGACGGTGAGTTCCCTGGACTCGGTCAGCGCGATGCGGACCTCCTCGAACGCCAGGGCGTAGGTGGTCGTGTGGTGTCCGTCGGAGCGGATCTCGGTCCCCTCCTCGAGGAGTTCGGCCTCCGTCAGCAGATCGAGCTTCCGGTAGGTGGTCGAGAGCGGGATGTCACAGTCCTCGGAGAGTTCGCTGGCCGTGTGCGGCTCGTCGAGCGCCCGGATGATCGACCGTGCGTCCGCGTCGTCGAGCGCATCGAGTACTGACTGGAGGTCGGCGGATTCCTCCGCGGACGGCTCGCGCGCCATTACCGGAAGCGAGGGACACCGGATGTATTAATCCCTCGGGATCGGCGGGCAACACCTTTGCCCCTGACCCGCGAACCCCGGCGCGTGACAGATCCCAAACCGTTCCGGTACGACGCGGAGGTCCCGCCGGGGAAGACCCGCCACCTCCGCTACGAGATCAGCGAGACGTACCTCGGCGACCCCGTCGAGATCCCCGTGACGGTCATCAACGGCGAGCGCGGCGGCCCGACGGCGTTCCTCTCGGCGGCGCTCCACGGCGACGAACTCAACGGCGTGAAGGTGCTCCAGGAGGTCGCCGGCCGCTACGACCCCGCCCAGATTCACGGCACGATCGTCTGCGTCCACGTCGCCAACGTCCCCGGCTACCTCGCCCAGCAGCGCTACATCCCGATCTACGACCAGGACCTCAACCGCTCGTTCCCCGGCAAGGCCGGCTCGAACACGGCCGAGCGGATGGCGAACCAGATCTACGAGCGGTTCGTCAAGCCCTGCGACTTCGGCATCGACTTCCACACCTCGACGCGGAACCGGACGACGATGTACCACGTCCGCGCCGACACCTCGAAGCCCGAGGTCGACCGCCTCGCGCGGGCGTTCGCCTCGAACCTCATCCTCTCGGGCGAGGCCGACTCGGGGTCGCTCCGCACGGTCGCCACCAACGACGGGATCCCGACGATCACCGTCGAGATGGGACGGGCCCACCGCTTCCAGCCGCCGCTGATCGAACGCGCCCTCGAAGGCGTCGAGAGCGTCTTCGCCGAGTACGACCTTCTCCCCGACGCGACGGTCGAGTGGCCGGGCTGGACTCGCGTCATCGACAGCAGCGCGGACAAGACGTGGCTCCGCGCGGACACCGGCGGCCTGGTCGAGATGCAGTACGGCTCGGTGCCGCTCGTCTACGAGGGCGACACGATCTGCACGATCTCGGACCACTTCAAGGAGCGCGAGAAGCGCGTGGCGGCGCCGTTCACCGGGCTCATCATCGGCTCGCTCCAGAACCCCGTGGCCGCACCCGGGCACCCCCTCTGTCACCTGGTGAGCGTCGACGACGCCACGCTCCGTGAGATCGAGCGGGAGGTCGAGGCCGGGGAGTTCTCCGAGCGGGCGTGGGCGTAGCGGGCGGGACCGCGAGGGTCGGAGGACGCGGGAACGCAGCGGTCGGGGGATCGCTCACCGACCGTCGGCCTGCGCGTGGGTGTGGTGGTAGAAGCGCACCCGGGCCTCGCCGTCGATAAGGACCGGGTCGAAACAGACCCGGCGGTACCGGTCGTTGTCGAGGAGGTTCACCATTATTCCACGCTCGTGTTCGGAGACGGAGTCGTAGTCGGTCTCGCAGACCGGACAGCGGTCGGGGGCGTCGTCGGGGACCTGCACGGTCAGCCGCGGTCGCTCCGAACACCCTCCGCGACCCGGGAGACCGTCGCGTAGCTGTCGTCGCCGTAGGTGATGAAACGGACGTCCGAGAGCGAATCGGGCTCGAAGTCCAGGATCTCCTCGACGATCAGTCGCGCGCCTTCCTCCAGGGGAAAGCCGGCGACGCCGCAGCCCAGCGCCGGGATCACGAGCGACGCGCAGTCGAGTTCGTCCGCGCGTTCGAGGGCGTTCCGGGTCGCGTCGCGGATGCTCTCCGCCGTCGCCTGGCCGTCCCCGTAGTGCGGCATCGCCGCCGCGTGGACGACGTACTCGGCGTCGAGGTCGTAGGCGTCGGTGACGGCGACGGCGCCGAGGTCGATCGGTCCCTTCGCGACGGCCGCCTGGTTCAGCGCCTCGCCGCCGGCGCTCCGGAGCGCGCCCGCGACGCCCGATCCCATCTGGAGGCTCGTCCCGGCGGCGTTGACGAGGGCGTCCGCCGACTGCTGTGCGATGTCGCCCTGGACCACGGTGAACTCCATACCCCTCCTTGTGAGTCGATGACAAAAATATCGGCGTTCGGCCGGGGGCGATCCGCGGACCGAACGGCTCTTGTCGGGGTCGACCCCTTCCCGACGTATGAGCGACGAGTCACCCGACCTCCCGGTGCTGGAGGCCGTCGCCGCACGCGCGGTCCGCGCCGGCGGCGATTACCTGCGGGACGCCTTCCGGGACCGGGAGATCGAAGCCGAGTACGGCACCCACGACGTCAAGTCGGCGGCCGACGAGGCGGCGGAAGCCCGGATCGTAGACGTGATCGCCGACGCCTTCCCGGGCCACGCAGTCCACGGCGAGGAGTCCGGTCGGAACGGCGAAGACCGCCACGAGTGGGTCGTCGACCCGCTCGACGGCACCAACAACTTCGCCGCGGGCCTCCCCTCGTTCGCGTCGGCGGTCTGTGTCCTGCGCGACGGCCGACCCGTCGTCTCGGCCGTCTACGAACCCCTCCCGGACACGACGTACCTCGCGCGGCGCGGCGGCGGCGCGACGGTCGACGGCGAGCCGACGCGGGCCGAGAGCGACCGCACGCTCCCGCAGGGGACGGTCTCCTTCGTCGTCGGCCTCCCCGCCGTGCGGGACGAGACCCACCGCGCGACCGCCGAGCGCGTCGAGAGCGCCGTCGCCGCCGAGTGCAAGCGCGTCGTCAACACCTGGTCGCCCTGCGTCGACTGGGGGCTGCTCGCGAGCGGGCACCTCGAGGGCCTCGTCGCCTACCGACCGGACGTCTACGAGCATTACGCGGGCACGCTGCTCGCGGGTGAAGCGGGCGTCGAACGCCGGGTCGTCGACCTCGACGGCGACGAGTACGGCGCCAAGGGCGGCGACAGCGAATCCCACCGGTCGGATCCCGCGACCGACATCGGCGTGGACGGCCTCTACGTCGCCGCGCCGGACGCGTCGAAACTCGAAGCGCTCCTGGAAGCCGCGACGGGCGCGCTCGACGGCGTCAGCGCACCCGAGTGACGGAGCCGCGGTCGCCGGCAACCCGTGGGTGGCGTTCCCAAGGAAGCCGCAAGTGCGTGCGGTCCCTCCGTTCGGGTATGGACCTGCTTCGGATGCGGTGGCGCGACGCGCTGTTCGCCCACTGGGCGGTCGATCCGGCGGTCGTGTCCGCGGCGCTCCCCGACGGGCTCCGCGTGGCGACCTACGACGGGGACGCGTGGCTCGGCGTCGTCGGCTTCGTGATGGAGGACATCCGCCCCCGCGGGGCGCCGCTGGGGTTGTCGTTCCCCGAACTGAACCTCCGGACGTACGTCACGCGGCCCGAGAGCGACGACCACGGCGTGTACTTCTTCAGCCTCGACGCCGACGACCGCCTCGGCGTCTCGATCGCGCGGCGGTTCTTCGAGCTCCCGTACTACCGCGCCGAGATCCGCGTGAATCGGGAGGAGCGCGACGGCGACGGCCCCGAGTTCTCGCTGCGGAGCCGGCGCACTCACCCCGACGCGCCGCCGGCCCGGTTCGGCGCGACCTACCGACCCGTCGGGCCGGAGTCCGTTCCCGAGGAGGGGTCGCTGGCGGCGTTCCTGACCGAGAACTATCGCTTCTACACCGCGGGCGGCGGGCGG
The DNA here is from genome assembly GCA_042215855.1 of Halobellus sp. GTDB lineage: Archaea > Halobacteriota > Halobacteria > Halobacteriales > Haloferacaceae > Haloquadratum. The sequence goes on from JBDGUM010000053.1 coordinate 14,356, forward strand.
CTCTACTACGGCGACATCGACCACCCGCCCTGGCCGCTCGCGGAGGCCGACGTCGAGATCGAGACCAACACGCTGTTCGCCGCGAACGGCTTCGACGTCCCCGAGGGCGAGCCGCTCGTCCACTACTCGCCGGGGACCGAGGTGACGGCCGAGTCGATCCGCCGCGTCTGAGTTCCCTCCGGGGCCGCCGAGCGCCCGACCGCGACGAACGGACCGCCGGGTTTCAAGCGGCGGCGGTCCCTGGCGTCCGCTATGGTACTCGACACGGTGATGCGGACGCTGCACGTCCTCGTCGGAGCGCTGTGGGTCGGAAGCGTCGTCTTCGTCGCCGGCGCCGTGCTCCCCTCGGCGGTCGAAGGCGCGCTGGACGCCGCGCCGCTGGAAGCGATCGCCGACCGGCTCGTCTACCTCTCGCGGGGCGCCTCGGTCGTGATGTTCCTCACCGGCGGCCACCTCGCCGGGACCGGGTACACGATCGCCGACCTGACGGGCACCTGGCGGGGCCACCTCGTGCTCGCGATGCTGGTCCTGTGGCTCGTCCTGACGGCGCTCGTCGAGATCGGTCGGAGCCGACTCGTCGACGGCCTCCGCGAGAAGCGGGTCCGGGGGCCCGCCGAGGAGACCGCGTCGTTCTTCCGGGCGGCCGCCGTCGTCGGCGTGCTGCTCCTCGTCGACGCCGGCCTCCTCGCGTCCGGGTTCGCCCTCTACTGATCCGATGAACCGCCTCCACCCCCGCGTCCGGCTGCTCTGGATCGCACGCGCCCTGATCACGGCGGCGGTGCTCTCGGGAATCGTCCTCGCCGTCCGACTGGCGGTCGCCCCGCCGTGGCTCCCCCCGTGGGCACCGGCGGCGGTCTTCGCCGGGCTCGCGATCCTCGGCGTCGGCGGGGCGGTCCTCCGGTATCGGGTCTGGCGCTACGAGATCCGCGAGGACTCGCTGTATCTGGAGCGGGGCGTCCTCACGCGCGTCCGGACGGTCGTCCCCTTCGTGCGGGTCCAGCACGTCGACACCTCGCGATCGCCGACCGAGCGGGCGATCGGGCTGGCGAGCACCGTGGTCTACACCGCCGGCTCCCGCGGCGCCGACGTGTCGGTGCCGGGGCTCGCGCCGGACGACGCCGACGACCTCCGCGAGCGGCTCAAGCGCCTGGCGATCCGTTCGGAGGGCGAAGACGCCGTCTGAGATGGCCCGGAGCCTCTCGCCGCTGTCGGTGCCGTACCGGGTGTTCCAGCGCGGGAGCGGCGTCCTCGTCGCGCTCGCGTTCGCGCTCGTGGGCGGCTTCGACCTCCCGGGCGTCGGCCCCGCGGGCCCGCTCGTCGTCGCCGCGCTCGGCCTCGTCGCGGCCGGCGTCCTCGTCGGCTACGAGGTCGCCTACGTCCGGCGGTTCAGCTACGAGCTCACCGGCGACTCGCTCGACATCGAGTCGGGCGTGTTCTCCCGCCGCAGCCGGGAGATCCCGCTCCGTCGGATCCAGAACGTCGACATCTCGCGGAACGTGGTCCAGCGCGTCCTCGGGATCGCGACCGCGTCCTTCGAGACCGCGGGCGGCGGCGAGACCGAGGCCGAACTCCGGTTCGTCGCCTTCGAGGAGGCCAAGCGCCTCCAGCGTGAGCTCGGGCGGCTGAAGCGCGGCGAGCCCGAACCGGGGACTGAGGAGAGCGGGGCGGGCGGCCCGGAGACGACGGAGCTGTTCGCGCTCGACCGGAGCGAACTGACCCTGCTGGGCGCGCTCTCGGTCGACCTCCGCGTACCGGGGATCCTCTTCGTCGCCGTCTCGACCCTCGGATCGAGCGTCGTCGCGGGCTACCTCTCCGCGCTCCCGAGCGTCGCGTTCGCGGCCGTCGCCGCCGTCGCGCTGGTCGGCATCGCGCTCGCGTCGTGGATCGTCGGCGCAGTCGCGTCCATCGTCGAGTACTACGACTTCCGACTGGTCCGCGCCGGCGACGAACTCCAGTACGAGCGGGGCCTGCTCCAGCGCTACGACGGTTCGATCCCGTTCGACAAGATCCAGACGCTGACGATCAGGGACAACCCGCTGAAGCGCCGCTTCGGGTACGCGACGCTGTACATCGAGACCGCCGGGTACGCCGGCGGTTCCGACGGCCGCTCGCGGGGGTCGGAGGCGGCGATCCCGATCGCCGAGCGCGACCGGATCCTGGATCTCGTGGAGGCGCTGGAGCCCGTGGGCGACGTCGACTTCGCGCGCCCGCCGAAACGGGCACGGCGACGTTACATCGTCCGGTACCTGCTGGTCGTCGCGGTCCTCGCCGGGCTCCTGTACGGCGCGCGAACGCTGTTCTCGCTCCCCGTCCCGTGGTGGCCGCCGCTCCTCCTGGCCCCGCTCGCGGTGTGGTTCGCCCGCGCGACATACCGGCACCGCGGCCACTGGCTCGGCGACGCGCACGTCGTCACCCGAAACGGCGTCCTCCGGCGGGAGACGAAAGTCGTTCCCTACTACCGGATCCAGACGGTCATCGACTCGCGGAACGTCTTCCAGCGCCGTCTCGACCTCGCGACAGTCACGGTCGACACCGCGGGCTCGCTCTCCCTGGGCGGCCAGGACGCCGCCGCGGTCGACGTCTCGGGCGCGCGAGCGGACGAACTCCGGACGGAACTGGAGGCGCGCCTCAGCCGGGCTGTCGACGCGTATCGAGCCGGGCGGGCCGGGATCGGCTTCGAGGACGAGAACGCGAGCGACCCCCCCGGCGACGCCGACGACGCGGAGGAGGCCCCCGGAGGGAACGAACGGCCGTCGGAAGACGGAACGGACGGCGATCCGTGAGGGAACAGCGGCCGCGACGCGGAGGCGAGTCGGCCGCCGTCGGCGTCGGGCGGGAGGGCCGAGCGGGTTCGGGGCCGGGGCAAAAGCTCAGTCGTCTGCCGCGATGGGCGTCTGGACCGGTTCGGGCTCCTCTTCGACGGCTGGCGTCGGCTCTTCGAGGCCCTGCCACTCGAGGTCGGACGCGTAGTGGAACGCCTCGTGCTCCCGCGTGGGGTCGACGACGGTCAGCGAGAGCCAGTCGTTGTCGAGGAGTTCGGCCAGGTGCTCGTGGTCGGCGAGGATCTCGGTGACGCGCTCGACCGGCGCGTGGACGACCGTCGAGAGCCGGAGCGGCTGGTGGTGCGGGTCGTCGTCGGCGGCCATCACCGACTGGAGCGGGAGGCCGCGCATCAGGTCGCCGCCGTTGCCCTGGTAGACGCCGACGTTGCCGACGGGGTTGTGGGTCACCTTCGAGCCGCTCCCGTAGACGCCGGTGTCGACGGTCGCGAAGTAGTACTGGGCGTTGATCCACTGAGTGACGACCATCGGGCCGGTCAGGATCGCTTCGAGGGCCTCTCCGTCCGCGTCCGTCCGCCAGTCGTAGGAGTGCAGGAACGAGCGGCCGTCGAGGTCCAGGTCGGCGGTGAGGTCGCGCGGGCCGATCACGAAGCCGGCGTTGCCGGCGAGGCCCCACTCCGGCCGGGTCTCCGCCCAGTCGGTCGCGCGGCGCCTCGTCTCCCGTTCGCCCCGGGAGGCGTCTTCGCCCATCGCCTCCGCGCGCTCGGCGGCCGCGCCGGCGGTGGCGTCCGCGAGGTCCGCGCGGATCCCCTCGAGGTCCTCGGCGTGGCTCTCCGGGACCGCGGCGTCGAACAGTTCGATCTCGTCGGTCGTGGTGTTGTGCTCGGCGGCCACGAAGACCGTGTCGTCGGGGACGTCGATGCCGCGTTCGGCGAGCGCCTCGCGGACCTCGTCGTCGTTGCAGATGGTCGCGAGCACGCGGGCGTTCGGGCCGCCGGGGTTGCCGGCGCAGGCGCCGCAGTCGAGGCTCGATCCGAAGGGGTTGTTCGCGGTCTCGCTGGCGTGACCCGCGAAGACGACGACGCGCGCGAACTCCTCCCAGCCCATCAGCTCGAAGGCCGCGGCCGCGTACTCGACGCGCTCCTCGAAGGTCAGCCCCGAGGGAAGCCCGCCGTCGGTCGCCGCGTGGGCGTCGCCGTCGAGCGCCGGCGAACAGAACTCGTGGGCGCTCGGGATCCGTGCCTCGAGCGCGTCGATGGCGTCGTGGACGCGACCCGGGACCAGCGTGCGCGCCGCGAGCGCGGCCCCGTAGCCGCTCCCGGCGGTCTCGACGAGGCTGAACGCGGTCGCGGCGTTCGACTTCAGGGTCTCCAGGACCGTCTCGCCGGCCTCGAGCACGCCAGTCCACCGCTCGTGGTCCGCGTGCGAGTCGTCGTGGCCGTCGGCGGGCCGCTCTTCGATCCGGTGGGCGGCGTCGACGATCGGCGGGCACGCGTCGCTGCCGGTCTCGGCGCCGTAGCCCTCGTACTGCATCGGGATGCCGAAGAAGCCCGCGTAGCCGTGGGTCTCGTAGTCGCCCGCCGACTCGACGTGGCGGCGGATGATCTCCGACCGCGTGTCGATGCAGAAGACGAACTGCGCGTCCGGGCGGGCGTCGTCGTCGCTCTCGCTTTCTCCGAGGGCGGCGCTCTCGGCGGCGACCGCGTCGACCAGCTCCTCGCGGTAGGTGGCTTCCCACGCGTTCAGCCAGGCCTCCGCGAGCGGGACCTCGTCGCCCTCGTCGTCAGCGGGGTCGGCTTCGGCCGCCGACTCGTCGGGCGCGACGGGCGCGCCGAACAGGTCGACCAGCGCGAGCCGGACGGCCAGGTAGCCCGGCAGCGTGATCGGGTGTTCGGCTTGCCAGGCGGTGCCGTCCTCGATGCGCTGTCTGATCAGGCCGGTCCAGCCCGGCAGCGCCGTCAGGTGGTGCTCGACGATCGACGGCCAGCGGTCGCGGGGGTAGTCCGCGAGCGACTCGGCGAGCGCGTCGATCGGATCGTCGGGAAGGTCGGCGATCGCTTCCCGCTCCGGGATCTCGCGGTCGTGGCGGGCGGCGGCGCGGAACGCGTCGTAGAAGCCCGCCGAGCGGTCCGGCATCGCCCACTCGGCGGCCCCCTGATCGAGGAACGCCGAGAGCCACTTCGTCAGGACGGCGTCGACGCGGTCCGACGGGTTCTCGCCGTCGCGCGCGTCGGTGTCGGTTTCGAGGCGGATCTCCTCGTCTTCCAGCCGCTCCAGGAGCGCCTCGGGGTCGGCGTCGTACCCGCGCCGCGAGAGCTCCTCGCGGAGGACGTCGTCGGCGATCTGCCCCCGCTCCCAGGCGCGGCGGAAGACCGACGCGGTGGGGTAGCCGTCGCCGCCGTACAGTCGCTCGCCCTGCTTCACCGCCTCGTGGAAGGGCCGGTCCTCGAACCCGGCGAGGGGGTTCGCCGTCACGAACGAGTGGAGCGGCCAGACCAGCCCCACGGCGTCTTCTGCCTGCTCGATGCTGTCGCGGATCGCAGTCTCAGTACTCATTGTAGTCCTCCGTGGAAGTCAGAACGGTGTTCGACGGCGGCTGTGCGGCGTTCAGGAGCGCCACGTAGAGCCGCTGGCTCTGCCGGTAGGCGCCCGACTCGATCGCGACGTACGCTCCAACGAACGCGACGGCGACGAGGGCGTGGCCGAGGGTCAGGTCCGTCGCCGCGGTGACGATCGGGAGCCCCTGCAGCACGCTCTGAACGGCGAGGTAAACCGCCCCGTAGAGGGCGATCGCCGGGAGGAAGACCAGCGGGATCGCCCCGAGCCGCGCCCACGCGGGGAGGTCGGTCTGCGCGAGCGTCGTCCGCGTGGCGTGGAGGGTGGTGAGCACGACGATCAGCGTCAGGAGGATCCCGCTGTTCGGTTCGGCGCCCTTGCCGGTGAGCGCGACGAAGGTCGCCCCGCCGGCGAGCGCCGAGAGGAGCGTCACCGCGGCGCCGACGACCCCGAGCGAGTCGCCGCCGGACTCCGCTTTCGGGGCGGTGTGCTCCACACGACCGCCCGACGAGAGGAACTTGTAGGCCTTGTAGAATCCGTGGAGGATCAGGTGAGCGATGGCGGCGCCGAAGAAGCCGAGCCCCGCCTGCATAACCATGAATCCCATCTGGCCGACCGTCGAGCAGCCGAGCCGGCGCTTGACGTCGGTCTGGACCGACTTGAGGAGCTTTCCCCCGAGCGCGCTGACGGCGCCCAGGAGGACGATCGCGAGCATCACCGTCGGCTCCGCGGTGACGACGGGGGCGAAGCGGAGCAGGAGGATCCCGCCCGCGTTGACGAAGCCCGCGTGCATCAGCGCCGACGCGGGCGTCGGGGCCGTCATCGACGCGAGGAGCCAGCCGTGGAAGGGGAGCAGCGCCGACTGGACCATCGCCGCGAGGACGAGCGCGCCCGCGACGACGAACACCGTCGTCTCCGGGAGCGTGTCCGCCGCCGCGACGGCGCCGGAGACGGTCGTCGCGCCGGTCTGCCACCACAGCGTCGCGAGCGCGACGCTCAGGAACGCACTACTCCCGAGGAAGTACCGCCGGGCGAGGCTCGCGGCGGCCCCCGCCTGCGGCCACCCGCGGACGTGTCCGATCAGGTCTGCCATCACGAGGCCCATCCCCAGCCAGGCGGCAGCGAACAGGAGCAGGTGGTCGGCCGCGACGAGGACCATCACGATCAGGACGAACCCCAGTACCCGGCCGAAGAACCGCTCGATCCCGCGCGTCCCGGCCATATACCGCCGCGAGTAACTGGCCACGATGCCGCCGAAGAACGTCACGACGGCCCACAGCAGCAGGGTCAGGCCGTCGACGGCGAACGGGCCGGGGGCCGCCCCGCTCGGCGTCCACCAGCCGGCGACGCCGGCGACGAGCGCCCCGAGCGACGCGACGAACAGCGCCCAGGTGAGTCGGGTGACGTACCTCGGCACCGCCGCCGCCTTCGATTCGCCGTTCGGGAGCGCTCCGACCGTCGTCGACTGATTTTGCCCTGACATTCTTTGATCCGGTCCGATCGGACAGTCGGTGCGAACGCGACCGTCGCACAACCGATGTCCGACCTATTCACTCCTTACAAGAACAGAAGTGCTATTAAATCCATCTATTACGAACGCTTCGTTCACAAAAATCTGTATTATAGAACATTATGTTCTCTGGAGTCGGTGGCGGTGGGGTGACAGGTGCGCGGGCGAGGCGGACGAGCCGCCAGAAATCGGATCGGACTCCCGGCCTACGCGGAGTCGAACTCGCCGAACGGCTTGGTCTCGTGGCTCCGGACGAGCACCTCGTCGGCGACGGTCAGCCCCATCTCCAGGAGTTCCTGGGCGACGGGGGTGATGTCGTCGTCGGTCTCGCCGACGACCGTCACCAGTAGGTTCTGTTCGCCCGTGACCAGTTCCTGGACGGAGACGACCCCGTCGATCTCCAGGATGTCGGCGACGAGGTCGCCGCGCTCGGGGATCGACGCGGTGCAGAAGAGCAGCATCCGGAGCGGGTAGCCGGAGGCCTGGTAGTCGATCTCGGCGCTGTAGCCCTTGATCACGCCCTCGGATTCGAGCCGCTGGATCCGCTTGCGGACGGTGCTGCCGGACGTGCCGGTCCGCTCGGCGATGTCGCCCGACGACATGTTCCGGGCGTCCTCCTGGAGCGCGTGGAGGATCGCTCTGTCGACGTCGTCGATGTCGGCGTCGGCCATACGGGACACACGCGGGACGCCGACTAAGGAACTTCGGCTCTTCGGACCCTACGAGCGCCGCGCCTCTTCGATGGTCCGGGTGAACTCCCGCGCGGTCTCGGTGATCGACTCGAAGTCCCCGGCGTCGATGGCGTCGGCGTCCATAATCGCGCTACCGGCCCCGACGACCGCCGCGCCGGCCTCGATGTAGTCGGCGACGTTGTCGACGTCGATGCCGCCGGTCGGCATCAGCGGGATCTGGGGGAGCGGCCCGGCGATGCTGGAGAGGTGTCCCGGCCCCATCGAGGACGCGGGGAACACCTTCGCGACGTCGGCGCCGGCCTCGTAGGCCTCGACGGCCTCGGTGGGCGTGAGGATCCCGGGCGCGACGAGCACGCCGTAGCGGTTGCAGGTCTCGACGACGCCGCGGTCGAAGGTCGGCCCGACGACGAACTCCGCGCCGCTGCGGACGGCCGCCTGGGCCGTCTCCGAGTCGAGGACGGTGCCGGCGCCGACGATCGCCTCCCGTTCGGAGAACGACGCCGACACCTCCTCGACGAGCTCCATCGCGTCGGGGTTGTCGGCGGTGATCTCGTAGGCCGTGACGCCGCCGTCGTGGAGCGCCCCCGCGACGTCGATGATCGTGTCCGCGTCGGCGCCGCGCATCACCGCGACGACGCCGCTGTCGACCAGTCGGTCGAAATCGGAACTCGGATCCGAAGTACTCATCTCGTCCGCGACTCGTCCCGAGGGGAAATAAAACTCCGCGAAGCCCGGCCGACTCAGTCGGTCCGCGGGACCGCGTGCGCGCCCGCGGCGAAGAAGAGCAGCGCCAGTACGGCGACGACGGCGAGGTTCGGCGCCGCCGCGGTCGTCGCATCCGCGTACGTGACCGCGCGGATGCCGCGCGCGACGTAGGTCAGCGGCGAGAGCCCGAGCGCCGGCCGGAACCACGCCGGGAGCAGATCGGGGGTGACGAACGTCTCCGAGAGGAACAACAGAGGAAGCGCGATGGCGTTCGAGGCGGCGATCACGCCGTCCTGGGAGTCGGCGACGCGGCCGATGACCGCGCCGAGCCCGCAGAAGAGCACGACGCCGAGCGCGACGAACGGCACGACGAGGAGCGTCGCGGGCGCGAGCCGGACCGCCGTCCCAGTGACGAGCACGGAGAGCGCGAGCAAGAGGAGGGCGGCGGCGCCGATGACGGCGACGTTCACGAGGGACTGGGCCAGGAGCCACTCCGCGCGGGTGAGCGGCGTCGTCGCCAGCTTCTCGAAGCGGCTGCCCTCGCGGTGGCGGGCGACCGTGCTCCCGACCCGGGACAGCGGCGTGAACAGGACGACGACGGCGAGGTAGCCCGCGACGTAGTAGCCCTTCGGCTCGGCGAAGAGGCCGCCGCCGGTCGGCTGGGTCTGGACCAGCGCCCCGAAGATCACGACGATGATCGCGGGGAAGAAGAACGTGAAGAAGACGGCCGTCCGTCGCCGGAGGAAGGCGCGCCAGGCGGCGACGAACTCCGCGCGGACGCGGCCGGCTCGGCTCACCGGCGCCCGCCTCCCTGCGTCGCCGTCGCGTTCGGCCGATCAGTTCCGGATGCCTCCTCGAAGGCCTCGCCGGTGAGTTCGAGGTACACGTCCTCCAGGTCGGGCTGCTTCCACGTCAGCGACTCGAACGCGATCCCGCGGTCGTCGAGCGCGCCGACGACGTCGCCGATGTCGCGCGGGCCGATCCCCTCGACGACGAGGTCGCCGCCGCGAGCCGAGAGCTCGTAGGAGAGCCCGACGTCACCGAGCGCCGACGGATCCGTTTCGGTCTCGACGAGGAGCCGACTCTCACCGCCGTGGGTCGCCACGAGCTCCGACGGCGGGCCGACGGTGACGAGCCGCCCGGCGTTCAGGAAGCCCACGCGGTCCGAGAGCCGCTCGACCTCGGCCATCGAGTGGCTGGTCAGAAAGACCGTCGTCCCGCCGGAGGCGAGCCCCTCGAGCAACTCCCACAGCGCCCGTCTGCCCGCGGGATCGATCCCCGTCGTCGGCTCGTCGAGGAAGAGCACGTCGGGATCGTTCACGAGCGCGATCGCGACGCAGACGCGGCGCTGCTGCCCCCCGGAGAGTTCCTCGTACCACTGGTCGGCGGCCTCGCCGTCGATCCCGACGTCGTCGAGGACCGCGTCGGGATCGCGGGCCGCGTCGTACCGCCCGGCGTACTGCGCGAGCAACTCCCGCGGCGTGAGTCGCGACGCGGGCGCGAACGACTGCGGCAGCAGTCCGATGCGGGCGGGATCGATGTCGGTCGGATCCTCGCCGAGTACGGAGACGCTGCCCTCGACCGCGGTGGTCCCGGTGAGCGCGCGGACCAGCGTGGTCTTGCCGGCCCCGTTCGGACCGACGAGCCCGAACACGTCCCCTCGATCGACGGAGAGCGAGACGCCGTCGAGCGCCGTCACGTCGCCGTAGGATTTTCGAACCTCCCTGGCGACGAGTGCGGCAGTCATATCCGGGCCTGAGAGGCGTCCGGCCGTAAGCGGTTCGGAATCGTTCCGCCGAGGCCACGGTACTTGTGCCTGGAGTCCGAGTCCCGCGTATGGACGGACTCCACAGGCGGCGACTCCTCCGCGCCGGCGGCCTCGCGGCCCTCGCGTCGGTGGCCGGCTGTAGCGCGCCCACCGGACCGACTGACGGGGACGCGAACGGCGAGACGAGCGGCGACGGCGACGCGGACGGCACGGGCACCGACGGGGGCTCCGGCGACGACGCGTCGACCCGGATCCCGACACCGACGGAGACGGGCGGTCCCCGTCCCGCGCTCGACGGCGCCGAAGTCGCGCTCGAACCGGTCGCGTCGGGCTTCGGGGCGCCGCTCGACCTCCTCGCTCCCCCGAATACGGACCGCCGCTTCGTCGTCGACCGCGACGGGCGGATCTGGGAGGTCGCGGCCGACGGCCGCCGCGAGTCGCCGTTCCTCGACCTCTCGGACCGGGTCGTCCTCGGAAGCGAACGCGGCCTCCTCGGCGCGGCGACCCACCCGGAGTTCGCGAGCAACGGCCGGCTCTACGTCCGATACAGCGCGTCGCCGCGGGCCGGCACGCCGGACGGCTACAGCCACACGGCCGTCCTCGCGGAGATCACTGTGGATCCATCGGCGCGCGTCGCCGACGATCCGCGGGAGCGAACGCTCCTCGAAGTCCCCCAGCCGCAGGGCAACCACAACGCCGGCGCAGTCGCGTTCGGCCCCGACGGCTATCTCTACGTGCCCTTCGGTGACGGTGGCGCGGCCAACGACGTCGGACGCGGTCACGTCGACGACTGGTACGACCCCGTCGACGGGGGCAACGGCCAGGACGTCGAGGCGAACCTCCTGGGAAGCGTCCTCCGGATCGACGTCGACGGTCGGGGCGGCGTTCCGGGGAGCGACGCGGGCGCGGACAAACCGTACGCGATCCCGGAAGACAACCCCCTCGTCGGGCAGTCGGGGCTCGGCGAGCAGTTCGCCTGGGGCTTCCGCAATCCGTGGCGGCTCTCCTTCCACGGATCGGACTGCTACGTCGCCGACGTCGGGCAGGGATCCTGGGAGGAACTGAACCTGCTCGAATCCGGCGGCAACTACGGCTGGAACGTCCGCGAGGGCGCGCACTGCTTCCGGCGCGGCGACTGCCCCACGACGACGCCCGACGGGGAACCGTTCGTCGATCCCGTCGCGGAGTATCCCCACGACGGCGACGACGTTTCGGGGATCTCGATCATCGGCGGCCACGTCGTGACGGGCGATTCGGCCCCGACACTCCGGGGAGCATACGTCTTCGCCGACTTCGTCGCCCGCGGGCGCCTCTTCGCGGTGGACCCGGGCGGGGACCCGCCGTGGCGGATCCGGACCGTTTCGGTGGTCGGCGGGACGGATCTCGGCCAGTACGTGCTCGGTTTCGGCCGCGACAGGGACGGCGACGTCTACGTGCTGACGACGGCCGAGACCGGCGGCGGCGGGGCAGCGGGCCGCGTGTCGCGGCTCGTCGCGCCCTGAGTGCAATCACTACGAGACGGTCGGCTACGTCTCGTCCGAGTCCTCGGCGTTCTCCGAGTCGCTCGGCTCGTCGCTCCCGACGCCCTCGTCGGTGGTATCGTCGCCCTCGTCGGCAGCGTCGCCAGTCCCGTCGGTGTCACCGTCCGCCGGTGCCACGGCGTGATCGGTCGACCGACCTTCTACCTCGTCCTTGATCGAGGCCAGTTCGGCCTCGACGTCGACTTCGGGCGGCGCTTCGCCTTCCGCCCCTTCGGCGGTCTCCTCGTCGCTCTCTGACTCCCCTCGCGCGCCCGTGACGTCGATATCGACGGCTCCCGGTCGGTCCTCCCGCCGCTCGGACTCGTTTCGCCGCGGTTCGCTCTCCCGTCGACCTCGTTCGGAGGCCGCCGCGAGGCGATCGGAGACCTCCTCGGAGAGCCGGCGGGCGTCGTCGAGCAGTTCGCCCGAGGACTCGTCCTCGGGCAGATCCGCCTCCGAGAGCGCGGTCTGGAGTTCCGAGAGCGCGCGCTCGACGCCCGAGACCGCGCCGCGGCCGAGTCCGGTCACACCGTCGCCGAACCGCGCCGCCGTCGACGCGTCGCGGGCGCCGGCCGCGTCGCGGTCGAACGCCGATCGGTCCGGGTCGGCCAGGCGGAGCACGCCGCGGAGCAGTTCCAGCGACTTGATCGTCGTCTCCAGGATCGCGATGACGGTCGGGATCGTGTACTGCTCGGTGAACCGGAACAGCTCCGGGACCGACGGCGGACGGGGCGGGCGAGGAGCCCGAAACGGACTGCGGTCGCGACGTCGCCGCCGCGGCTCCCGTCCTCGATCGTCGCCGTCCCGCCGAGAGGCGCTCTCGTCGCGTCGTTCGAGTTCCGTGCGGAGCGACGAGAGCGTCCGGTCGAGGTCGTCCAAGAGCGCCGGGAGGTCCTCGTCGGCCAGGTCGTCGCGGTCGTCGTGGCTCCGTGGGGACATAGTCGGCGTTGGGCGCCGACGGGCAAAAGTCCCCGCCGCGGATCGGCTATCGGAAGCGCCCGCGCTCGTACTGCTCGGGCCACTCGACGTCGGCGCCGAGTTCGTGCGCCGCTTCCAGCGCGAAGTAGGGGTTCCGCAGGTGTTCGCGCGCGAGGAATATCAGGTCCGCGCGGTCGTTCCTGACCAGCTGGTCGGCCTGCTCCGGCGTCGTGATCCCGCCGACGGCGCCGACGGCAGCCTCGGTGGCCTCCTTCACGCGCTCGGCGAGGGGGACCTGATAGCCCGGGCCCTTCTCGGGCAGCTGCTGGTCGGGGTGGATCCCGGCTGAGCTGACGTCGATCAGGTCCGCGCCCGCCTCCGCCAGAAGCGGCGCGAGTCGGGCCGAGTCCTCGACGGTCCAGGAGTCCCGATCCGGCAGCCAGTCGGTCCCGGAGATCCGCACGAAGACCGGCGCGTCGTCGGGCCAGACCTCCCGGACCGCCTCCGTCACCTCGAGGACGATCCGCGCGCGGTTCTCGAAACTGCCGCCGTAGGCGTCGTCGCGGTCGTTCGTGACCGGCGAGAGGAACTCGTGGAGGAGGTAGCCGTGGGCCGCGTGGACCTCGGCGATCCGGAAGCCGACGTCGCGGGCGCGTTCGGCGGCCTCGCGGAACTGCTCGATCACGCGCTCGACGTCGTCCTCCGTCATCCGCTTCGTCGGGACCTCGCCCTCCTCGTGGGGGTACGGGATCGCGCTCGGGGCCAGCGTCTCCCAGCCGCCGTCGTCGACGGGGATCGGACCGCCGCCGTCCCAGGGCGGCTTCGTGCTCGCCTTTCGACCCGCGTGGGCCAACTGGATCCCGGGGACGCTCCCGCGTTCGCGGATGAACGAGACGGTGTCGGAGAGCGCGTCGGCGTGCTCGTCCGACCAGATGCCCAGGTCTTGCGGGGTGATCCGGCCGACCGGCGAGACGGACGTGGCCTCGCTCATCACCACGCCGGCGCCGCCGACGGCCCGGCTCGCGAGGTGGACGTGATGCCAGTCGGTCGCGTAGCCTTCGGGCGCGGAGTACTGACACATCGGCGACACCGTGATCCGGTTCGGAATCTCGGTCTCCCGGAGCGAAAGCGGCGTGAACAGCGAGTCCGTCATCGGGTTCCGCTCGGGTCCCGACGGTCATATACTGTCTGTTCTCGGAGCCTTCCGCCGGGTCTCCCACGGGGCTCGGTTCCGGGCGGGGCGGTCTTCAGCTTGGTTTAGGCACACCAAAAACGTTATATCGGCGTGGTGGTCATCGGAGAGTAATGGATGCGAGAAACGTCGGCGAGCGCGTAGGCGTCGAGGATGCCGAGGACAGGGAGCGGATCTCGGCCCACCAGTCCTCGGCGGACCGCGTCGTCTTCACGGAAGCCGACAATCACGACGGGTGGATCGCGCTCGACGCGGACGCGGCCGTCGCTGTCGAACGGTAAGGCGGAAAAGAACCGATCGATCGAACGCCGCGGGCCGACTGCCTGCCGGAAGCGTCGCTCTTACTGGGTCGCGGAGTCGAGGACGAGCGTGTCGTCTTCGAGGTAGTGCTCGATGTGGTGGGCGGCCTCCTCGACGTCGATCAGGTTCTCGCGGAGCATGTGCGCGGTCGTCGGATCGCCGAGGTTCTCCGCGAGTTCGACGTGGTCCCGAAGCGTCTCGATGATGTCACCGTACATCTCCATGTCGTTCTCCAGCGACGTACGAATGTCGTAGACGTCCTCGTCCTCGGGCTCGACCGTCGCCTGCTCGCGGAGGGCGTCCATCCCCGAGACGGGGACGCCGCCGAGCGCCTGGGCCCGCTCTGCGAGCTCGTCGGCGAACTCTTCGGCCTCCCCGGCGGCGTCGCCGAGGAAGAGGTGCAGGTCGCGGAACTCCGACCCCTCGACGTTCCAGTGGTGTTTCTTGAGTTGGTGGTAGAGAACGTACGTCGAGGCGAGGTCCGTGTTCAGCGCGTCGACGATCTGGCTCGCCTTCTCGGCGTCCATCCGGAGGGCTTCGCTGCCTTCGACTTCACCGGCACGCTGTCGGACTGACTCTTGAGTGCTCATTACGCCCTGATATTGCTCCGCTGGTAACTTAGTTCTTTTCACAAAAAGATATTTTTCCGAATCGAAAAACATCAGGCAGTCGGTTCGCGACGGACACACCCGGTGAGGGCGACGTCAGTCCGTCGCGACCCCGAGGTCGTCGTGAGGGGCGCTAAATTCGACGGCGGTGCCGCGGTGGCGGCACTCCTCGAGCGCGTGCTTGGCGTCCATCCCCGCCTCGTGGGGCGTCTCGGCGACGCCGACACCCACCTTCAGTTCGACGCCGGCGTCGGCCTCGACGTGGGCGATCGACTCGTGGTAGTCGTCTTCGCTCATCGCCGGACAGATGGAGATGATGTTGTCGCCACCGACGAAGAAGGAGAGGGCGCCGTGCTCCTCGCGGAGGTAGCGCATCAGCGTCGCGTACCCCTGCTCGATCCGGATGAAGGAGTCGAACTCGTTGAGCTGGTCGGTGTACTTCCCCGTCGCGTCGTTGACGTCGAAGTGGGCGATCTGGACGTCCTCGGGCGTCCGCCGGGCGTCCGTGAGGAACTCGCCCGAGAGGACCTCGCGGCGGTCACCGTCCTGAGCGGAACCGGCCTGCTGGAGGCCCGCGGTCGCCGCTTCGAGCGCCCGGATCGGCGAGGCGTCGATGCCCGTCCCGAGGCTGATCGTGACCGGATAGCGGTTGCCGATCGTCTCCTGGAGGAGTTCGTGGTCCGTCCGGTCGAGTCCGTTCGTGATGGCGACCATGTTGTCGAAGCGCGTGAAGAAGACGTAGCCCCCGCGGCCGCCGACGAACTGCGCCAGATCGGCGAAGAGGCGGGACTGCATCGTCTGGAGGTCCATCTCGCGCCGCGGGTGGGGCGTCACCGTCCACGGCCCGTAGTTGTCGATCTGAACGAGAGTGAGCTGGGCGTTCGTCACGTTCGGATCCTGGGACGTGCCCTATATGCCTCTTTCCGTATCAGATGAGTTCCGCGTCTCAGTTTCGTTATAGCGCGGGAGAGCTGCGCCCGCTACGTTCAACACGACGCCGTCCGTACGACCGACGATGGACGTTCGCGGCGTCATTTTCGACGTTGACGGCACGCTGGTGCGCGGCGACGAACCGCTTCCCGGCGCGACGGCCGGTCTCGACGCGGTGGCGGCGGCGGGCCTCCGGCGGCTCTTCGTCTCGAACAACCCCACGAAGCCGCCCGAGGCCTACGAGGCGCGGCTGGCCCGTGCCGGGATCCGCGCCGACGCCGACGAGGTGTTGACTGCGGGCACCGTGACCGCGCGGTACCTCTCCGATCACCACCCCGAGGACCCGATCGCCGTCGTCGGGGAGCCGGGACTCGTGGACCTGCTCTCCGAGGCCGGCCTCTCGGTCGAGCGGATCGCCCCCGACGGTAGCCTGGAGATCGATCCCGAGGTGCTCGTCGCCTCGCTCGACCGCGAGTTCGGCTACGAGACGCTCCGGGCGTGTCTCGACCTCCTCGAGGACCGGGACGTGGCGTTCGTCGGCACCGATCCCGACGTGGTCATCCCCGCGGCCGACGGGGACGTCCCCGGATCGGGGGCGGTCGTCGACGCCATCGCGAACGTCGCCGGCCGGGAACCGTCGGCCGTCCTCGGGAAACCGAGCGAGCCCGCCCGCGAGATGGCGCTGGATCGGATCGGCCTCCCGCCGGAGGAGGTCCTCGTCGTCGGCGATCGCCTCGACACCGACATCGCGCTGGGCGCGCGTTCCGGGATGACGACCGCACTGGTCACGACGGGTGTGACGGACGACGGGGACCTGGCGTCCGCCCCCATCTCCCCGGACTACGTGCTCGACACGCTCGCGGAACTGGAGTCGGTACTCGCTGACGTATGAGCGAAACCGGTCAATAAATATAACATTCTGGCCGACAGTGCTCTAGCCGGTATGGGCAAGAATATCCTGATGATCGTCGGCGACTTCGGCGAGGACTACGAGACGATGGTTCCGTATCAGGCCCTGGAGATGGTGGGTCACGACGTCGACGCCGTCTGCCCGGAGAAGGAAGCGGGCGAGACGGTGAAGACGGCCATCCACGACTTCCGGGGCGATCAGACGTACCTCGAAGAGCGCGGCCACGACTTCGAGGTCACCGCGACCTTCGCGGAGGTCGACCCCGCGGACTACGACGCGCTCGTCGTCCCCGGCGGCCGCGCCCCGGAGTACCTCCGGACCTACGAGGAAGTACTCGACGCAGTCCGGCACTTCTTCGAGGCGGACAAGCCGGTGGCCGCGCTCTGTCACGGCCCGCAGATCCTCGCGGCCGCGGGGGTCCTCGACGGGTACGAGATGACGGCCTACCCGGCGGTGCGCCCCGAGGTCGAAGCCGCCGGGTGCTCGTGGGTCGAAGAGGTGACCGTCGACGACAACCTCGTCACCGGTCAGGCGTGGCCGGATCACCCCGAGTGGCTCGCGGCGTTCTTGGAGCTCCTCGGCACCGAGATCGAGGCGGGGACGCCCGCGGTCGCCGGCGAGTGACTCGGGGCGACCTCCGGTGATGAGGTGTGGTATCGTCTGACAAAGATTTATGCCCTCCCGTCGCGTCCCTCCGGGTATGGAGAATCAGCCGAACAGTCCGTACGTCTACTCCGAGGACGCCTCCGAGCCGGCCGGTCCGTACGTCTCACACGACGAAGTCGAAGAATCTGACGTCCCCGACCCCGAGGGTCGGGACGTCGTCATCGCCGACGGCCAGGCGATGAGTTACCGGGCGTATCACCGGCGGTAGACGGCAGTCCCCCTTTTCCACTTCAGAACGCGTCGCCGTGTGCGGAGATCTCGGCGCGGAGCCCCTCCCGGAGTGCGCTCTGGACGTGACAGATGTCTTTCGCCCGGTCGACGATCTCCGCGAGTTCCTCGTCGTCGAGGTCGGCCCCGACGTAGACGTCGAAGCGGATCGCCGCCAGGTCGTCGTCGTCGTCGAGGTCGGCGTCGGCGTCGATCTGGATCTTCCCGAGGTCGTCGTGGCCCCGCTGCTGGGCCCCGACGCGGAACGCCGGCAGGTAGCACGACGCGTAGGTCGCGACCAGCGCGGCGTTCGGGTTCGGTCCCTGTTCGTCGGTCGCGTCGATCGTGAGCTCGAACTCGCCGACCTGACTCGTGGCCGCGAAGCCCTCCTCGCTGACGGTGGAAGTCTCGATGTCGCTCATTCCGGTTCGACGGTCGGTCGCAGACGCCCTAAAGGTTGCTCACCCGGACGACTGGATCCGGGGCACCGACGACGGCTTCCCGCACCGACAAAAGAACCGTTCGACCGGGTCGCTGTCGACGCCGTCCGCGGACGCGCCGGCTACTCCAGCGTGAAGGTCTCGTCGCCGTCGAGGACGTGGACCTCGGCGTTCGACCCCGTGGCCTTCACCTCGCGGACGACCTCGTCGGTGTCGATCTCGATCGGCGGGAACGAGTCGTAGTGCATCGGAAGCACGTGATCGACGTCGAGCCAGTCGGCCGCGATGGCGGCCTGCGTCGGCCCCATCGTGAAGTGGTCGCCCACCGGGAGTGCCGCGGCGTCGGGTTCGAGATAGAGGCCGATGACGTCCTTCATCTCGGACATCAGGCCGGTGTCGCCCGCGTGGTAGAACGTCGTCGCGTCCGGGTCGGCCTCCTGGGTGGGCTTCTTGTCGCTGATGACGAACCCGACCGGCATTCCCATACTGTACTCGTAGTCGGTGTTGAGGCCGTTCGTGTGGTCGGCCCGGTGCATCGTCACGAACGCGTCGCCGCACTCGACGGTGCCGCCGATGTTCATCCCGATCGACGACTCGAAGCCGACCTCCGCTTCCATATAGGTCGTCAGTTCGGGCACCCCGACGACCGTCGCGTCGGTGAACGCGCCGGCGTCGCCGATGTGATCGGCGTGGCCGTGGGTCAGGAGGACGAAGTCGGGCGTCCCGACGTCCTCGGCCGACAGGTCGGTCTTGGGGTTCCCGAAGAACGGGTCGATCAGGAAGGTCGTGCCGTCGACGTCGACGTGCCACGTTGAGTGGCCGTGCCAGGTGAGTTCCATCGTCATCGTCCGCGTGTATCTTCTCCCGGACCGACAATAAAGCGTGCTGTCGCGGCACGCTGTCGAGCCGCCTCTTCGACTGGCGAGCGAATAGAAAGAACGAAACGCCGGGCTTCCGAGGTGGCGGATATGCACGCGGTCAGATTCCGAGACCCGGCCGGATCGGTGCGGAAGGGCGAGTGGCACGGCGACGCCGTCTCCTTCGCCGGCGAGTCCTACGACCTCGACGAGGTCGACGTGCTCGCGCCCTCGGATCCCTCGAAGATCGTCTGCATCGGTCGCAACTACGCCGATCACGCCGAGGAGATGGACAACGAGATCCCCGATCGGCCGCTCCTGTTCCTGAAGCCGCCGAACGCGGTCGCCGGCCACGGCGACACGGTGACGCTCCCCGCCGGGAAGGAGCGGATCGACCACGAGGCCGAGATCGCGGTCGTGATCGGCGACCAGGCCAAGCACGTCGACGCCGCCGACGCGATGGACTACGTCGCCGGCTTCACCTGTCTGAACGACCTCTCGAACCGCGACGACCAGCGGCAGGAGACCAACTGGGTCCGCGGGAAGGCCTTCGACAACGCCGCGCCGATGGGCCCGGTGCTCGCGACGCCCGACGAGGTGCCGGCCGACGCGACGATCGAACTCCGCGTGAACGGCGAGACCCGTCAGTCCTCCTCCAGAGAGCACCTCGCCTTTCCCGTCCCCGAACTGATCGAGGAGATCACGACCTACCTGACGCTCGAACCGGGCGACGTGATCGCGACCGGGACGCCCGCCGGCGTCGCGCCCCTGGACGACGGCGACCGGGTCGCGGTCGAACTCGAGGGGGTCGGCGCCCTCGAACACGACGTCCGGATCCCGTAAGCGAGCGACCGAACGGACGATTTTTGTCGTCAGCCCCGAATCGCCCCGTATGCGGTACTCCCGCCTCGACGCCCTCTCGGTCGCGGTCCTCGTCGGCGCCGCCGCGGTCGGCATCGCCCTCCTCCCGTCGCTCCCCGAACGCGTCGCCGTCCACTTCGGCGCGGGCGGCTCTCCGGACGGGTATCTGTGGGCGACGCTCGGCGTCGTCCTCGTACCGGCGATCGGCCTCGTCGCCCTCGCGGCCGTCCGCGGGCTCCTGCCGCTCGGGAACGGCGTACCGGCACCGTCGTGGTTCGGCCTCGCGCTCGCCGGGTTCCTCGCGTACGCCCACGGGCTCGTGCTCGCGTGGAACCTCGGCTTCCGCGTCAACGTGACCCTGCTCGTCCTCCCGGCAGTCGCCGTCTTCGTCGTGCTCGCGTTCGCCACGGGACAGGCGTGACCCCGACGCCGCCCCAGCGGACCGATCGGAAAGGTAACCCATAAGTTTAGGTGTACCTAATTCCCCGGCGTGGAACTGACGCGACGCGACGCACTGGCGGCGCTCTCGGCCGCGGGTGCGACGGTCGGTGCCGGCGTTCTCGCCGGGCGATACGATCCGCCGCGAGCCGACGCAGGCGAACCGGCAGCCGACGGTGCGTCGCCGGACCTCTCGACCCCTCTCCTGGACCTCCTCGACGCCCTCGCCGAGGTCCTGTATCCGGCGAACGTCGACGGGCGACGCGCGTTCGTCGAGTCGTACGTCCTCGGCCGGACCGCGGATCGACCGGACTACCGCGACGGATTGCACGAGGCGGCCGCACAGCTCGACGCCGTCGCCCGCGACTGGCAGGGGGACGCCTTCGCCGCCCTCGACGTCGATACCCGGGACGAGACACTCCGCGGTCTCGGCGTCGAGACGGCCGCTCCCGAGCCCGAGGGAACCATCACCGACCGGATCCGGTTCTACCTCGTCAACGACCTGCTGTTCGCTTTCTATTCCTCGCCGACCGGCGGCCGGCTCGTCGGTATCGAGAACCCGATCGGTCACCCCGGAGGGATCCGCAGCTACCAGCGCGGTTCGATGCCGAACGCCGACGGGACCGCAGGGGGGCGAGCCGACGATGGCTGAGCCGAGCGACGGTCGCGATCGGTCGCCCGAACCGCGCGCGGACGTCTGCGTCGTCGGCGCCGGCCCCGCGGGCGCGCTCGTCGCTCACCGACTCGCCGAGGCCGGCGCCGACGTCGTCGTCCTCGAGGCGGGCCCGCGCTTCGACTTCGACCGTCGGCTCGAACAACAGGAGATGTTCATCCGCCCGGGGATGGGCGATCCCTGGGAGATGGGCGGGCCGCGCGACGCCTACACGACCGACGGGCGGGGCTATCCGCTCAACGCGGCGCGCGTGAAGGGCGTCGGCGGGTCGACCCTCCACTGGCAGGGGATGGTGATGCGGCTCCACGAGCGCGACTTCGAGATGCAGTCGCGACACGGCGTCGGCGCCGACTGGCCCATCTCCTACGAGGACCTCCGGCCGTACTACGCGGACGCCGAACGCGCCCTGGGGGTCGCGGGCGCGATGGACAACCCCTACGCGCCGCCGCGCGAGGAGCCGTTTCCGCTCACCGCGTTCCCGCCCTCGCACTCGGACTCGCTCTTCGCAGACGCGTGCGAGCGGCTCGGGATCGATATGCACTCCGTCCCGAACGCGCGCAACCCCGAGCCGTACGACGGCCGCCCGGCCTGCCAGGGGTACGGCACCTGCAAGCCGGTCTGTCCCTCGGGCGCGAAGTACACAGCCGAGTCCCACGTCCGGAAGGCCACGGACGCGGGAGCGCGCGTGATCGACCGCGCGCCGGTCCAGCGGCTCGAACACGACGCTGCGGGCGAGCGGATCGAAACCGCCGTGTACGCGACGCCGGACGGCGAGGAACACCGGCAGTCCGCGCGGCGCTTCGTCCTCGCCTGCGGCGGGGTCGAGAACGCCCGACTGCTGTTGCTCTCCGAGTCGGAACAGTACCCCGACGGCCTGGCCAACTCCTCCGGCGCGGTGGGTCGCTTCTTTATGGATCACCTCTTCGCCGGCGCGGGCGGGCGACTCGACGAGCCGACCCGACAGAACCACGTCGGCTTCAACACCAGCGAGTGTCACCAGTTCTACGACGACGAGGACCCCGTCGAAGGCGTGAAACTGGAGTTCCTCAACTACGCGGGTCCGTCGCCGGTGATGGAGGCGCTCGGTGCGGAAACCTGGGGCGACGAACTCGTAGAGCAGTTGCGCGAGTCCTACGGGACTCACATCGCGATGGGCGCGCTCGTCGAGCAACTGCCGAGCGCGGAGAACCGGGTGACTCTCGATCCGAGCCGGCGGGACGACCACGGCAACCCGGTCCCGCACGTGGAGTGGTCACTCGACGACCGGACCGAGCGCGCCATCGAGCACGCCAACGCGATCCAGCATCGAATTTTGGAGGAGCTGGGGGCGTCGATCGAGTGGACGGTCGGCCCCGAGGCCACCGGGCCGGCGTACCACCAGATGGGGACGACGAGGATGGGAGAGGACCCCGAGGAGAGCGTCGTCGACGCCGACGGACGGACGCACGACCTCTCGAATCTCTGGATCGTGGGGTCCTCGACGTTCCCGACGGGTGGCGCGATGAACCCGACGCTCACTATCGCGGCGCTGTCGCTGCGGACGGCCGACGCGCTCGAGGCGTCGCTGTAGGGTGGCGAACAGTCGGCACTCCCCTCCCGCGCCGGCGTGCCGAACGATCGCTGCTCGGCGCGGGGTCGCTGTCAGATCACGGCGTGCCTGGCCCCGGTTTCGTATATAAACGTTCGCTCGGCGTCGAAACTGCAGTCGCTCGGGGCTGAGACGCACCCTTCAAGACCCGCGGGGGACTGCGTACGCGTATGCAACCGAGGGATCTCTCCGCGCACGAGGCCTACGTCCCCGGTCGGGGGGCCGAGGAGGTGGCCCGCGACCTCGGGATCGACCCCGAGAAGTTGACGAAGCTCTCATCGAACGAGAACCCACACGGCCCGAGCCCCGACGCCGTCGCCGTCGTCGAGGAAGCCGCGCCGGACGTGAACGTCTACCCGAAGGCGTCCCACACCGATCTCACCGAACGGATCGCGGACCACTGGGACATCGACGACTCGCAGGTTTGGGTCAGCGCGGGCGCCGACGGCGCGATCGACTACCTCTCGCGGGCCTTCCTCGAGGCGGGCGACGAGATCCTCGTACCGAAGCCCGGCTTCTCGTACTACCCGATGTCGGCGCGCTACCACCACGGCAAGGCGTCGACCTACCGGATCTCGAAGGACGAGGACTTCGAGCAGGACGCGGGGGAGATCCTCTCGGCGTACGACGGCGAGCGCATCCTCTACGTGACGACGCCGCACAACCCCACCGGCTCGGTCCTCGACCGCGAACAGGTCCGCGCGCTCGCGGAGGGCGTCCACGACCACACGCTCGTCGTCGTCGACGAGGCCTACGCCGAGTACCACGACGCTCCCTCTACGATCGATCTCCTCGACGAGTACGAGAACCTCGCGGTGCTCCGGACGTTCTCGAAGGCCTACGGCCTCGCGGGCCTCCGGATCGGCTACGCCGCGGTCCCCGAGGCCTGGGCGGACGCCTACGCGCGGGTGAACACGCCTTTCGCCGCCAACGAACTCGCCTGCCGCGCGGCGCTCGCCGCCATCGACGACGACGATCACCTCGAACGCTCGGTCGAGACCGCCCGCTGGGCGCGGGAGTACTACCACGACAACCTCGACGTCCGGACGTGGCCCTCGGGCGGCAACTTCGTCCTCTGCGAGGTCGGCGACGCGAGCGCCGTCGCGGCGGCGACCCAGGAGCGCGGCGTCATCGTCCGCGACACCTCGAGCTTCGGACTGCCCGAATGCGTCCGGGTCTCCTGCGGCACCCGCGAGGAGACGCGGGAGGCGGTCGAGGTCGTCAACGACGTCGTCGCCGACCTCCAGCCGGAGGCGACGGAGCCGTGAGGACCGTCGCGCTCACCGGGACGCCGGGCACGGGCAAGACCACCGTCTCGGAGCTCGTCGCCGAGCGACTCGACTTCGAAGTGCTCCATCTCAACGACGCCGTCCGGGAGGCGGACCTCTTCGAGGAGCGCGACGTCGAACGCGACTCGCTGGTCGCCGACCTCGACGCCGTCGAGTCGTGGGTGGACTCGGCGGCGTCCGACGACCGGATCACGATCGTCGAGTCCCACCTCGCGCATCTGCTCGACGTCGACGGCGCCGTCGTCCTGCGGTGTCACCCAGAGGAGCTGAAACCGCGGCTCCGCGAGCGCGGCGAATCGGAGGACTCGGTCGCGGAGAACGCCGAGAGCGAGGCCCTGGACGTGATCCTGGCCGAGGCCGTCGAGCGCCACGGCGAGGGGGCCGTCTGGGAGATCGACACCACCGACCGGTCCCCCGAGGCCGTCGCCGACGACGTGGCGGCGGCGATCGAGGGCGAACTGGCGCCCCGGGTGGGCGTCGTCGACTTCATCGACTACCTGTGACGTGATATGAGATGACCCTCGACCAGTACCGCGACCTCGCGGACCGGCTGCTCGCCCCGTTCGTCGCCGCCGCGGACCGGCTCGGCCTGACCCCGGACGGCGTCAGCGTCGTCGCCTTCGCGTTCGCCGTCGCGGCGGGGTGCGCGTTCTACCTCGCGACGCCCCTCTGGTACGTCCTCGGCGCCGCCTTCGTCTTCCTGAACGGCTGGCTCGACCTCGTCGACGGCGCCCTCGCCCGCGCCCAGGGGGTCGACAGCGACGGCGGCGACCTGCTCGACCACGTCCTCGACCGCTACGCCGACATCGCGATGCTCGTCGGGCTGGCCGCCGGGATCGACGCCTACGGGCTCGGCCTCGCGGCCGTCACGGGCGTCCTGATGACCTCGTACCTCGGGACGCAGATCCAGGCGGTCGGGCTCGGACGGGAGTACGGCGGGCTCGTGGGTCGGGCAGACCGGTTGGCTATCATCGGCGTCGTCGCGGTCGTCGCGGCCGCGGCGCTCGCGCTCCCCGGCCCGCCGATCGAGGTCCTCGGCCTGTCGGTCGTCGGCTGGTTGCTCGTCTTCTTCGCCGTCGTCGGTCACCTCACCGCGCTCCAGCGCTTCCGGGGCGCGTGGCGCGACCTCTCGTAGGGCGCGGTTTCGAGTTCGGTCAGAGAAACTGACTGGCCACGATCCCGGCGGCCTGGATGGCGACCGGAAACACGACGACCCCGAACATCTCCCAGGCGATGGAGATCCGGAAGGGAAACGTCCGCGTCTCCCGGACCTCCCGGAGGTGGTGGACCTGCTGGATGTACTCGATCTTGTCGTCCTGCGACGTCGGATTGGTGTAGAAGTAGGAGTCGTCGTCCTCACCCAGCCGTTCGATGTTCGATTTGATCTCGGCTACTGCTTGCTCCTTTCGCAAGCGCATAAATCGGTGGACGAAGACGACGCCGCCCGCGAGCACGCATATTCCGACGAGCCAGAGGAGCGCGAAGACGACGATGTCGGCAACCGAACTGAACGAATCCTGTTCGGGAGTGAAAAAATACCAGTAGAGCTGCCAGACCGACCAGACTGCGAGCCCGCCGAAGTACAGCTGCGCCCCGCGTTTCATCGCCTTTCCCGCGGGGTACATCCCGCCGAGCCCCAGGACGTCGCTGAAATCGAGCTCGATCCCGAGCCGATTCAGCCTGCGGGGGAGATACAGCGTGTTGTGGACGAAGAGCGAACACGCATCGACCACGAGCGTCACGTAGACGACCGGGATCAGGACGAACCACTTGAGGCTCCCGACGATCGGTCCTTCCCTGGCGATGAACGCCCACGGACTGGTACTCAGCCACGCGAAGTACACCAGAAATCCGGTGATCACGAGCGCGTAGCGCACCCGGGACGAGAATGAGACGGTACGGGAGTCCTCGCCTACATAGCGGCCGGCGTCTTCGATGGCCCGGACGTACTCGTCGCGGAGCCGTCTCGCGATCCACACCGCCACCAACAGGCCGAGGGGCGTGAACGCCCAGCGCAGCGGAAACGCCAGTAGCGGGTGGAGGTATCCCCGAAGGTACGTGATCGTCGACAGAATCGGGACGTCCACGACGAGGACGGCGACGACGAAGAGGTACGGGCTTAGCCGGGGGTGCTGGACCAGGGACTCGCTCAGTCGCTCGAAGCCGGTCCTTCGAGCGAACGTCTCGATCCACAGCTCCGTCCCGCTCATCGTTCGTATGCCTATTCCCGCTGGGTATAACAGTGTCCCCGTGACACGACGCACCCGTCGGGGTTCGTGATCCGAGTCCGGGTGCTTCGACAGCCGGGACAAAACTCATTACGGTCGCGTCGGTGCCCCCGCGTATGGTCCCCGAACCC
>JBDGUM010000083.1:0-37939 GCA_042215855.1 Halobellus sp.
ATCGCCACCCACGGTCACGGCGATCACCGGTAAGAGACGAGACTAGTCAGTATCACCCGTCTATTCCGTTTTTCACCCTTGATCGCGGAACGTTCCAGTTTCACTGGGCCTACTAGTAGTTTCTCGCCCGGAGTGTTCCGAGTACATATTTTGACCTATTATACCGTCGGACACAACTATAGTAGCGTTTGCAACCGATTACACATCCGATCGCACGACGGCGTGCGATCGAGTGAGTGAAGACGTGCAAACGCTACTATATTTCAAGATATTCGCCGCCCCGGGCGGCGAAATTCTTCACAGACTTGTGTCCGACAGTAGGACCGCCGTCTCCTCCGTGAAGCGGAGGTGGCATTCGGGACCGTCCGCGTCTACCTCTTCACCGATCCAGTCGAGCGTGGTTGGCGAACCAATCGGTGATGACGAGCAGCCAGCGAGGGCGGCGGCGCAGGCGGTAACAGACGAGAGTAATCAGTATCAGGCCACCCGCCCCGGTCGTCGGAGGGGTCCCGTCGACCGCAACACCCACGGCGGTGGACTGTGATCCCGCAGTAATGGTCGGAGTCGTCGTCTTCTCGATCATCGCCGTCGTCTCCACCGGGATCATCTGGGTGGGAAGCGCACGCCTCGAAGCCGCAGCCGAACGGCTCAGCAAGTACTACGGGCTGCCAGTCGCAGTCCACGGTGCGGTCGTGGTCGCCGTCGGATCGAGCTTCCCAGAACTCAGTTCCGTCGTCGTCTCGACCCTCGTGCACGGCGACTTCGGACTCGGGGTGGGCGCCATCGTCGGGAGCGCGATCTTCAATCTGCTCGTCATCCCCGCAGCGAGCGCGTTCGTCACCGAGAATCTCGAGGCGACCCGCGACATCGTTCACAAGGACGCCCAGTTCTACGTCATCAGCGTCCTCGTGCTCTTCATCGTGTTCGCGCTCGGGGCGACGTACGTCCCCGGCGGCACGAACGAGGCCGCCGTTCTCACCCCGACGCTCGCCGTCATTCCCCTCGCGACGTACGGGATCTACGTCTTCCTGCACTACCAGGACACGATGGAGAGCCAGACGGAACGGCCGACCGACGTCAGCCCGCTCCGGGAGTGGACACTTCTCGGCGTCGCGCTCGGGATCATCACGGTCGGCGTCGAGGGGATCGTCCGCGCCGCCATCGGCTTCGGCGAGATCTTCGACACCTCGACGTTCCTCTGGGGACTCACCGTCATCGCCGCCGGGACGAGCCTCCCCGACGCGTTCGTCAGCATTCGGGCCGCCCGCCGCAACGCCAGCGTCACCAGCATCACGAACGTCCTCGGTTCCAACACGTTCAATCTCCTCGTGGCGATCCCCGTCGGCGTCCTCCTCGCCGGATCGGCAACGGTGAACTTCCTCACCGCCATTCCGCTGTTTGGCTTTCTCTCGTCCGCCACGCTGGTGTTCATCGTCTTCCTCCGTACCGATCTCGAACTCACAGACAGCGAAGCCCTCGGGTTCCTCGCACTCTACGCAGCCTTCCTCGTCTGGATGACGCTCGAGAGTTCCGGTGTGATCGAAACGGTCCGCGGAATCTAGCTGGGAGCGGAGACCCCGGATCGCTCGCTCGGCAGAGGGACGCACGAAGCCGGGCGGGAGGCTTGCTTTTATCAGGAGTCGTTTTTATGACCCACTATGGTTCAGGGAATCGCAGCCGGTCCGTGGTCGGTGGTACCGGCCCTGGTAGCGATCGGCCTGGCGTGGTACACCCGCGACGCCCTCATCGGGCTGTTCGTGGGGATCGTCGTCACCGGAGTTATCATCGGCGCGTTGCATCCGCAGGCGGTCGGGGTCCCGGCCGACCTCATCACCGTCGGCGGCGAACTGGGGACCGTCCAGCCGCAGAGCGCCGACGCGAGCTCCTGGACGATCGGCGTCGGCGGCGTGGTTCTCGGGGCCATCTTCGGCCTGAAGATCGTCCCGGAGATCATCGCGACGGCGCCGCTCTTCGGGACGTGGTACGTCAAGAACGTCCTGCTGGCCATCTTCGCCATCGGCGGGATGATCGGGTTGATGATCCGATCGGGCGCCATTCGGGGCGTCCTGGAGGCGCTCACCGCGCGGGTCGAGTCGGCAGACGACGCCGAGAAGGCGGCCTTCCTGGCGGGTATCGCGATACACATCGACGACTACTTCAACTGCCTCGTGGTCGGCTCGATGATGCGCCCGCTGACGGACCGGTTCGACGTCTCGCGGGCCAAACTGGCCTACTACGTCGACTCCGCGGGCTCCCCCGCTGCCAGGCTGGCGTTCTACTCGACGTGGGGGGCCGCGATGGTCGGATTCATCGGCGCCGGCCTGGTCCAGGCCCAGAAGCAGGGCAGCCTCCCGGAGCGGTTGGGGTACTTCGTCAACAGCGGCGGCGAGCAGGTGACGGCCGCGACGGCGGCCGTCTGGCCGCTCTTTTTCAACACCCTGTTCACGGGCTTTTACTCGTGGATCGCCCTCGCCATCGCGGGACTCGTCGCCTGGCAGGTCGTCCCGAACATCTACGGAATGCGAACCGAGGAGACCCGTGCGCGAACGGAGGGGAAAGTCGTCGGCGACGGCGACGAGCCGATGATCTCCGAGGAGATGGACGAGTACGAGGTGTCCGAGACCGCCACGCCGGACTGGCGGAACTTCGCGGTGCCGATCCTCACGATGATCGTCGTCGGCCTCGGCGCGATGTTCTGGCGGGGGAGCCCCGTCGTCTACGTCCAGGGCAAGAAGGGCCTGGGGAGTACGCTGTTCGCACTCGGCGGCTGGAAGCTGGTCCTGCCGCCGAGCGGTCCCTGGGCGTTCAACATCGGGGGCGTGAAACTCGGTCTCGCGTCGTTCTCGGCGCTCGTCGTGGCGTTTCTGCTGTACCGCCTGCGGGGCGACATCCCCTCGAATCGCGACGCGACCGAGGCGATGCTCGTCGGATTCAAGGGCATCCTGCTGGCGGCCGTCATCCTGACCTTCGCCAGCTCCATTCAGAACGCGGTGTCGCTGCTGGGCATCGCCTCGTTCGTGACCAACGTGTTCGGCGGCATTCCGGGGTACATCATCCCGGTCGGCGTGTTCCTGACGACGTCGGCCGTCAGCTTCTCCGACGGGTCGTCGTGGTCGACGTACGGAATCATGTTCCCCGTCGCGATCCCGCTGGCGTTCTCGACGGGAGCGAACCTTCCGCTCGTGCTCGGGGCGGTGTTCAGCGGCGGTATCTTCGGTGACCACACCTCGCCCATCAGCGACACGACGGTCCTGGCTTCCTCGACGAGCGGGAGCGACCATATGGTCCACGTCAGGACCCAGATCCCCTACGCCCTCGTCACTGCGGGTCTCGCGGCCGTGCTGTTCCTGGTGTTCGGACTGTTGCTTCCCGAGGGCTTCCGGATCATCCCGTACTGAGCGGGGCTCTCCGGACCGTCTCGCCGCGGAGGCAACCGTTAACCGGTCACGACCAAAACCGGCCCGGTATGCCAGCGAAGCAGCCGACAGCAGCGGACCTGGAGGGCCGATGAACGTCGCCGTCTACGGCGCGGGCGGCGTCGGCGGCTACGTCGGCGGTCGCCTCGCGCAGGCCGGCGCCGACGTCCACCTGATCGCGCGGGGCGACCACCTCGACGCGCTCCGGAGCGAGGGGCTCCGCGTCGAGAGCGTCGAAGGCGACTTCGCGGTCGACCTCCACGCGACCGACGACCCCGCGGAGATCGGACCCTGCGACTACGTGCTCTTCACCGTGAAGTCCTTCGACACCGAATCCGCCGCCCAGGAACTCGATCCGCTCCTGGGCGAGGACACCGCCGTCGTCTCGCTCCAGAACGGCGTCGACAACGAGGCGATCCTCGCGGACGAGATCGGCCGCGAGCACGTGATGGGCGGCGTCGCCTACGTCTTCTCGACGATCGGCGAGCCGGGCGTGATCGAGCACACCGGCGGACCGACGAGCTTCACGATCGGCGAACTCGACGGCTCGCGGACCGAGCGCGCCGAGCGGCTCGCGGCGTGGTTCGAGCGCGCCGACGGGATGGCCGTCGAACTCTCGGAGTCGGTGCGGACCGAAATCTGGGAGAAGGCCGCGTTCATCTGCGCCCACGCCGGAATGACCGCGTCGGTCCGCCTCCCGCTCGGCGAGATCCGCCGCAACGACGAGTCCTGGACGATGTACCGACGGCTCTTCGAGGAGGTCTGCGACGTCGGCCGCGCCGCGGGCATCGATCTGACCGACGAGACCGTCGAGGAGTGGATGGAGTTCGCCGAGGGCCTCGAGGGCGACGCCTACTCGTCGCTGCACTACGACCTGACCCACGGCAAGCGGATGGAACTGGAGGGGCTCCACGGCGCGATCATCCGCCGGGCGCGCGAGCACGACGTCGCGGTCCCGATGAACGAGGCCGTCTACGCGGTTCTCAAACCCTGGGCCGAGCGGAACGCGCGCGACCGGGCGGAGTAGGGGAACCGACGTCGGAGGCGCTCGTGACGACTGCTCTCGTCTCGTACCGGTGACCGTCGCGACCGGGGATGGCGATCACCGGGACACAGTGGGAGCAGTCATCGTCACGCGTCGCCGTCGACGACCGTCCCCGCCGACTCGCCCGCCAGGAACGCCGCGAGATCGTCCGGCCCGAAGATGTGCGCGGGCGAGTCCAGCGCCAGGAGCGCCCGGACCTTCTCGGCCATCCCGCCGGTCACGTCCGTCGCGTCCGACTCGCCGAGGACGGCTTCGACCTCGGCGAACGCCGAGATGCGCGGGACGACCTCGCCCGCGTCGTCGTAGACGCCGGAGACGGTCGAACAGAGCCCGACGCGGTCGGCGTCGAGCCCGCCGGCGAGCCGCGTCACGATCTCGTCGCCGCTGATGATCGTCGCTCCCGCGTCCGCCTGCGCGACGACGTCGCCGTGGAGCACCGGGACGAAGCCCTCCTCGAGCAGCGTCGCCGTCGAGTCGAGCGGGAGCGCGAGGTCGGCGTCGGCGTCGCGGGCGGCGACGGAGAGCGGATGGACCGGCAGGGCCGGGACGCCGGCGTCCTGGAGCCGAGCGATCACCTCGTCGTTCAGCCGGCGCATCGCGTCGTGGATGGCCCAGACGCCGGGGGCGTCGTGGCTGCCCTCGGAGAGGCTGACGCCGTGTCGGTCCGCCTGGTGGTGGCCGAAGCTGCCGCCGCCGTGGACGAGGACGAGGCGGTCGAGGTCGGCGTCGGCGACCGCCGCGACTGCCGCGTCGAGGGCGTCGTCGTCGACGGTCTCGGGGGTGTCCTTGTCGGTGACGACGCTCCCGCCGAGTTTGAGGACGACGGTCACCTCAGACCTCCCCGTCGTCCGCGTTCGTGGTTCCGTCGCCGGGCGACTCGACGCGGACGCCCTCGCGGTCGAGTTCGGCGCGGAAGGCGTCGCGGCACTCGGCGGTGTACCGGAGCGCGGTCCGGGTCTCGGGCGTCTCGTCGAGCGCGACGATGCAGCCACCGCCGCCGGCCCCGGTGAGCTTCGCGCCGTGGGCGCCGGCCTCGCGGGCGGCCCAGACCATATTGTCGAGCGTGCGCGAGGAGACGCCGAGGGCTTCGAGCAGGCCGTGGTCGAAGTCCATCAGCCGGCCGAGTTCGGCGAGGAGATCGGCCGCCGGCTCGGACTCTGGGTCGGCGTCGTGGAGCAGCTCCTCGCCCGCGCGGACGATGTCGCCGATGCTCTCGACGGTGTCGGCGGCGAAGCCGTACTCCGCGCGGAGCTCGCGGACGCCCGCGACGAGCTCGCCGGTGTCGCCCGCGCCGCCGTCGAAGCCGACGACGAAGGGGAGGTTCGGCGTCTCGATGCGGCGGCAGTCGTCCCCCTCGACCCTGACGGCGCCGCCCATCGCCGAACAGAAGGTGTCCGCGCGGGAGGCCTGGCCGTCCTGGACGTCGTACTCCGCGCGGTAGGCGCGGTCGGCGAGCTCCTCCCTGCTCAGCTCGACGCCGAGTTCCCGCGTGGCGGCGTCGATCCCGGCCACGACGACCGCGGCCGACGAGCCCAGGCCCGCGCCGAGCGGGATCTCGCTCTCGACGGTGATGTCGAAGCCGGCGTCGGGGGCGTCGGCCGCGTCGCGGGCCTGCTCGACCGCGGCGTCGATGTAGCCCATCGCGGCGTCGACGAGCCCCTCCGGGACGTCGACGTCCGGCCGGTCCGCGGTGTCGCCGGCGTACTCGACGGTGAAGCCGTCCAGACTCAGGTCGCGGGCCTCGACTCGGATGTGGTCGTCCTCGCGGGCGTCGACCGTTACGGTGGCCCGGCGCTCGATGGCGCAGGGGACCGCCGGCTCGCCGTAGACGACCGCGTGTTCCCCGAAGAGGTACACCTTCCCGGGGGCGCTGGAGACGGTCATACGGGACGAATGCGAGGGGCGCCGCTTAAGCCATCCGACCGGCGACCGGCGATCGGCGACGGGCCGGGGGACGCGGCCGACGCCCGACCTACTCCCCGTCGCCGCCGTCGACGTCGTCGAAGTCGGTCAGCTCGGTCGCTTCGGTCTCGTCGCGCCGCGACAACGCCACCGCGGCGGCGACGGCCACCGCGAGCAGCCCGAGAACGCCGATCGCGACGAGCAGGCCGCGGTTCGATCCGTCGGCGATCGCGTCGGTGCCGTCGGATCCCCCGTGGGCGCCCGAGCCGCCGTCGTCGTCCGAGCCGCCGTCGTCGCCGGCGGACGAGGAACCGAAGAGGCCGCCGATCGCGGGCGCGGTGTTCGTCGCCTCCGCGTTCGCGGTGAACGTGAGGCCGTCGTGGAGGTGGATCTCGAGGAGTGTGAAGGAGTTACTCATCTCTCATTTCGGTACGCCGACGGGCGGAATAACCGTTGTGGAGACTCGATTCGGAGAGGGCGGCGAACGCCGGTATCCCCTGGTTTCAGGTACGTGGAGCGCGGAACGGAGGTATGGACGAGGACAGACGCGCCTTCCTCTCGGAACTGCTGACCACGGCCAGCCCGTCGGGGTTCGAATCCGCGGGACAGCGAGTGTGGCTCGACTACGTGCGGGAGTTCGCCGACGACGCCTGGACGGACGACTACGGCAACGCGGTCGCGGTCCACGAGGGCGGCGCCGACGCGTCGATCGCCTTCACCGGCCACGCCGACGAGATCGGCTACATCGTTCGGAACATCACCGACGACGGCTTCCTCCGGATCGGCTCGATCGGCGGCGCCGACCGGACGGTCTCGCAGGGCCAACACGTCACCGTCCACGGCGACGACCCGGTGCCGGGCGTGATCGGCCAGACCGCGATCCACCTCCGGGACCGCGAGGACGAGTCCTACGAGGACATCTCCGAGCAGTTCGTCGACGTCGGCGCCGCGGACGACGAGGAGGCCCGCGAACTCGTCGAAGTCGGCGACCCGGTGACCGTCGAGTCGCACGTCCGCGACCTCCACGGGAACCGGGTCGCCGCCCGCGGGATGGACAACCGCGTCGGGACCTGGTCGGCCGCCGAGGGGCTCCGCGCGGCGGTCGAGCGCGACGTCGACGCGACGGTGTACGCCGTCAGCACCGTCCAGGAGGAGGTCGGCGTCCAGGGCGCGAAGATGGTCGGATTCGGCCTGGAACCGGACGCGGCGATCGCCGTCGACGTGACTCACGCGACGGACAACCCCGACGTCCCCGGCAAGCGCACCGGCCCCGTCGAACTCGGGGGCGGCCCGGTCGTCTCCCGCGGGAGCGCGAACCACCCGACGATCGTCGAGCTGGCGCGCGAGGCCGCCTCCGACGCCGACGTCGACGTCCAGCTACAGGCGACCGGCACCCGGACCGGCACCGACGCCGACGCCTTCTACACCTCCCGGAGCGGCATCCCCTCGCTGAACCTCGGGATCCCGAACCGCTACATGCACACGCCCGTCGAGGTCATCGACACCGACGACCTCGACGCCGCGGCCGCGCTCCTGGGCGCGGTCGCCGAGCGCGCGGCCGACGCCGCCCCGTTCGGCGTCGAGCTGTAGCGATCCCACGGCGGGGCCGGGGAGCACCGGGCTCCGGGCCGCGCTCGACGGCCGTGCCGACCCCTGACACGGCCGTTCGGCCGAAAGAAAACCGTTAAAAGTCGGCGTAGGGTGTTGTCAGGTATGGCTGGAACCATCGAAGTACTCGTTCCCGGCGGGGAGGCCAACCCCGGCCCGCCGCTCGGTCCGGAGCTCGGCCCCACCCCCGTGAACGTCCAGGACGTCGTCCAGCGGATCAACGACGAGACGGCGGCGTTCGACGGGATGGAGGTCCCCGTCACCGTCGAGTACGAGGACGACGGCTCCTTCTCGATCTCGGTCGGCGTCCCGCCGACGGCGGAACTCGTCAAGGACGAGGCCGGCTTCGAGACGGGCTCGGGCGAGCCCCAGGAGAACTTCGTCGCCGATCTCGACGTCGAACAGGTGAAGAAGATCGCCGAGCAGAAGTCCTCTGACCTGCTCTCGTACGACTCGTTCAACGCCGCCAAGGAGGTCGTCGGGACCTGCACCTCGCTGGGCGTGACGATCGAGGGCAACGACCCGCGCGAGTTCAAGCAGCGGATGGAAGACGGCGAGTACGACGACGTCTTCAAGGAGTAACCGTCCGATCCGCGGTCGCTCGCTGTTCTGTCTGCGATTCTCGCGTTCGACGGGTGTACTGACTGCCGACGCCGCCGTCGCGTGCGATCGGCCGTCGACCCGACCGCCGAAGAGCGCGCTACTCCTTGCCGATCATCACTTCGCTCGCCTTGATCACGGCGTCGACGCTGTCGCCCTCGGCGAGGTCCAGTCGGTCCGCGGAGCCCCGCGTGATCGTCGAGGTGATCGTCTGCCCGTCGCCGAGTTCGACGACGACCTCTGCCATAATCTCGTCTGTCTCGACCGAAGTGACCGTTCCCGAGAGTCGGTTGCGTGCGCTGAGTGCCATACCGATGGATCGTCGGCCGCGGAGAAATACGTGTCGGCGAGTCAATAGATGCCACGTGGCGCCCCGTCGCGACCGTGCAGACGATTCCCACAGATCGGGCGTTTCGCGCCCGATATCCGGCGGTACGCGGTCGCCGCTTCGACGGACTTAAGTCCGCCATCCCCGTTCGATCCGACGAGGCAGGCAGACGCCTGTTTCACTGACCCGTAGGAGCAATCCTGCGTACTACGGAGGTGAATAATGGCAGATACGATAGTTGACGCAGTCTCTCGCGCACTCGACGAGGCCCCCCCGCGGAACTTCCGTGAGACGGTGGACCTCGCCGTGAACCTGCGCGACCTCGACCTAAACGACCCGTCGAAACGTGTCGACGAGTCTGTCGTTCTCCCGTCCGGCACCGGACAGGAGACGCAGATCGTCGTCTTCGCGAGCGGTGAGACCGCGCTCCGAGCAGAGGACGTCGCCGACCAGGTACTGGACGGCGACGACCTCGAGGACCTCGGAGACGACACCGACGCGGCGAAAGACCTCGCGGACGAGACCGACTTCTTCGTAGCGGAAGCCGATATGATGCAGGACATCGGCCGCTACCTGGGGACGGTCCTCGGTCCGCGCGGGAAGATGCCGACGCCGCTCCAACCGGACGACGACGTCGTCGAGACAGTGAATCGGATGAAGAACACGGTGCAACTCCGCTCCCGCGACCGCCGGACGTTCCACACCCGCGTGGGTGCCGAAGACATGGACTCCGAAGACATCGCGGACAACATCGACGTCATCGTCCGTCGACTCGAGGCGAGCCTTGAGAAGGGCCCGCTCAACATCGACTCGATGTACGTGAAGACGACGATGGGCCCGTCCGTGGAGGTACCCGCATGAGCGAGAGTGCCTCCGCGCGGCGCACCGAGACGATCCCCGAGTGGAAGAAGGAGGAGGTCGCCGAACTGGTCGACTTCCTCGAGGGGTACCAGTCGGTCGGCGTCGTCGACGTCGCCGGCATCCCGAGCCGCCAGCTCCAGAGCATGCGCCGCGAGCTCCACGGCAGCGCGGAACTGCGGATGAGCCGCAACACGCTCACCGTCCGCGCGCTGGAGGAGGTCGACGACGGCCTCGAGGAGCTGACCGAGTACGTCTCGGGCCAGGTCGCCCTGGTCGGCACCAACGACAACCCCTTCGGGCTGTTCAAGCAGCTCGAGGCCTCGAAGACGCCCGCCCCGATCAGCGCGGGCGAGGTCGCCCCCAACGACATCGTCATCCCCGAGGGTGACACCGGCGTCGACCCCGGTCCGTTCGTGGGCGAACTCCAGCAGGTCGGTGCCGCCGCGCGGATCCAGGACGGCTCGATCCAGGTCACCGAGGACTCGAAGGTCCTCGAGGCCGGCGAGGAGGTCTCCGAGGAACTCGAAGGCGTCCTCTCCGAGCTGGGCATCGAACCCAAGGAGGTCGGGCTCGACCTCCGCGGCGTCTTCTCCGAGGGCGTCCTGTTCGAGCCGGACGAGCTCGCCATCGACGTCGACGAGTACCGCGCGGACGTCGAGTCCGCCGCCGCGGCCGCCCGGAACCTCGCGGTCAACGCGGCGTTCCCGACGGCGCAGTCCACCCCGACCCTGCTGGCCAAGGCGGCCGGCGAGGCGAAGGCGCTCGGGCTGTTCGCCGCCATCGAGGACCCCGACGTGCTGCCTGATCTCGTCGCGAAAGCCGACGCGCAGGTCCGCACGCTCGCGGCCGGGATCGACGACGACGAGGCGCTCCCGGAGGAACTCCGGGGGGTCGAGGCGCCCGAACCGGCCGCCGACACCGACGAGTCGGCCGAGACGGGCGACGAGGAACCGGCAGACGAAGACGACGAAGACACGGACGCCGACACCGACGACACCGACGACGACGAAGGCGACGGTGCCGAAGGGCTCGGCGAGATGTTCGGATAACACACGAGGTACACACCAATGGAATACGTTTACGCTGCGCTCATCCTGAACGAATCGGGCGAAGAGATCAACGAGGACAACGTCACCGCGGTGCTCGAGGCCGCCGGCGTCGACGTCGAGGAATCCCGCGTCAAGGCGCTCGTCGCCGCGCTGGAGGACGTCGACATCGAGGAGGCCGTCGAGACGGCCGCCGCCGCACCCGCGCCCGCGTCCGGCGGCGCCGCGGGCGACGTCGAGGCCGCCGACGAGGCCGAAGAGGAGGCCGACGAGGCCGAAGAGGAGGCCGACGAGGCCGAAGCCGACGAAGACGAAGAGGACGAAGAGGCCAGCGGCGAGGGCCTCGGCAACCTCTTCGGCTGAACCGGCGGACGCCGACCGTCCGATCCGG
Source organism: Halobellus sp. (assembly GCA_042215855.1). Classification (GTDB taxonomy): domain Archaea; phylum Halobacteriota; class Halobacteria; order Halobacteriales; family Haloferacaceae; genus Haloquadratum. Next base: position 11,198 of record JBDGUM010000083.1, read on the forward strand.
ACGTCGCGCCGACTCCTCTGCGAACCGATTTCTTTCGACGCTACCCGGCGAGCGACTGGTCCGCGAGCGGTCGGTCCACCCGTCAGCCGCGGATCGATCCGCGGCCGACAGTATATATGCGATCACGCCGAAGGACCGACAGTGATCGTCGTCGCGACCGACGACTTCGAGCTGTACCACGACGTCGTCGACGAACTGCGGGACCGGGGCGTGAGCTTCACCACCCAGGAGCCGAACGAGCCGCTCCCGGACCGGGCGCGGGTCGTGATCCGCGCTCGGGACGACGACGTCCGGACGCCGGCGGACGTCGAGACCGTCGTCGCGGACGCCGACGAGGCGCGACGGGCGGTCGAGGAGGCGGTCTCGATCCTCCGGGGCGGCGGCGGGCGGACGGTCGTCGGCGTCGACCCGGGGACGCGGCCGGGCGTCGCCGTCCTCACGGGCGACACCGTGGTGGCGGCGTTCCAGGTGCCGCTCTCGGACGCGGTGGCGACCATCAGGCGCGAGGTCGAGGACGCCCCGGACCCGGTGGTCCGGATCGGCGACGGCGCGCGGCTCCAGGGCTCGCAGCTGGTCAACGACCTCGACGACGTCGCGGTCGAACTGGTGGACGAGACCGGGACGACGCCGTACCTCGGCACCGGCGCGCGCGGGATGGGCGACGTCCTCGCGGCGGTCAACATCGCGCGGCGCTCCGGCGAGGAAGTGAGTAGCCGGGAGATCGAACCGACCGCGGGCGAACTCCAGCGGATCAAGGACCGCTCGCGGGAGGCCTCCGCGGACGGCCGGACGATCGACGAGGGGCTCGCCCGCCGGGTCGCGGCCGGCGAGCTCACCGTCCGGGAGGCGCTGGAGACGCACCGCGAGCGGGGCGACGGAGCGGACGCGGGCGACGGGCGCTGAACGGCGGCTACTCGTCCGCCGCGTCGTCGCGAACGGCGGCCTCGGCGCGGCGGATCACCTCGCGGATCGGGAGCCCGGTCGCCGTTGCGACTTCGTAGGCGTCGTCGTACTCCGCGCTGTAGTCGTAGACGGCGCCGTCGGCGTCGGACGCCACTTTGACCGCCACCTCGTAGGCGTCGCCGCCGACGTCGAGTTCGGCCGTCTCGAAGTCGCGGCTGGCGACCCAGCGGTGGCCCGCGCCGTGCTCTCTGATCCCGAGGGTGCCGGTCTCGACCGCGAGCCGGTGCGCGACGCGTTCGGCGTCCTCCGGGCTGACGACGACCTTCACCAGGTGGCCGGGGCGGGACTTCTTCATCGTCGTCGGGAGGATCGTCACGTCGCGCGCGCCGGCGTCCGCGAGCGTCTCCTGGAGGCCGCCCAGGAGTTCGGGCGCGGCGTCGTCGAGGTTCGTCTCCAGGACGGTGATCTCGTCGCGGTCGAGCCGGCGGCCGCCGTCGCCGACGAGCGCGCGGAGGACGTTCGGCCGGTCGGGGAAGTCGTAGCCGCCCGCGCCGTAGCCCGATGCGTCGACGTCGAGCGTCGGGAGCGCGTCGACGCCCTCGGCGTAGTGTGCGAGGATCGCCGCGCCGGTGGGGGTGAGCAGTTCCGCCTCGACGGGGCCGCCGCGGAGCGACCACGACGCCTCGGCGGCGATCTCGACGACCGCTGGGACGGGGATCGGGTACGCGCCGTGGGCCATCTCGGCCGTGCCGTCGCCGGTCGACAGCGGCGTCGTGACGACGCGCTCGACGTCGAGGTCGTCGAGGAGGAGCGCGACGCCGACGACGTCGGCGATGGCGTCGTCGGCGCCGACCTCGTGGAAGCCCGTCTCGTCGAGGTCGGTGTCGTGGACGGCCGCCTCCGCCTCGCCGAGGGCCCGGAAGATCGCCTTCGCGTCGGCCTCGGCCGCGTCCGGCAGTCCCATCGACTCGACGATCTCGATCACCTCGGGGTAGGTGCGGTGGGGGCCGTGGCCCTCGGCGGGCGTGGGGTCCCGGTGGTCGTGGTCGGCGTGATCCGCGTGCTCGTGGCTATGCTGATCGTGACTGTGATCGTCGTGGTCGTCTCCGCCGTGGTCGTGGGCGTTCGAACCGCGCTCGTCGTCCGACTCCCGGTCGTCGAACACGACGCGGACCCGCGTCGCGGCGATCCCGTTCTTGTCGACGGTCGCGACGTCGTACCGGAGATCGAGGGCGTCTTCCACCGGCGCGAGTGCGTTCGGATCGGCGCCGGCGTCGAGCAGCGCGGCGAGCAGCATATCGCCGCTGGCGCCCATCCGACCGTCGAAGGCGAGCGTGCGCATACCGGCCCATCGCGGCGGGAGGGCATAGGTCCGGCGAGACCGGCGCGGGCCGAACGCCTGCCGCGTTCGGTAGGGATTTGTATCCCCGAGAGTAAGATTGTCACAGAGTGTCACACCGGGAGGCTCCCCGCCGCGCGAGCGGGTGCAGGGAAGGACTTAACCCCGGTCGTGACCGACTGGCGGGACGTATCCCCGCGACCCAATCATGAACGAAGTTCAACTCGAAGTGGCGAAGGCGTACCCGAACGACTCGGGGCGCGGTATCGCCCGTCTGGACCCGGACACGCTGCTCCATCTGAAGCTCTCGCCGGGCGATATCATCGAAATCGAGGGCGCCGAGACGACGGCGGCGAAGGTGTGGCGCGCTGACCGGCAGGACTGGAACACCGACACGGTCCGCATCGACGGCTTCACGCGGCAGAACGCCGACGTCAGCATCGGCGAACGGGTGACGATCCGGAAGGCCGAAGAGACGAAGGCCGAGAAGCTCGTCCTCGCGCCGCCCGAGGAGGCGAGCGTCCAGTTCGGCTCCGACGCCGCCGGGATGGTCAAGCGGCAGATCCTCAAGCGGCCGGTCGTCGAGCGCGACATCGTCCCCGTGATGTCCTCGACGAACCATCCGTTCATGCGCTCGCCCGGCCAGGCGATCCCGCTCATCGCGGTCGAGACCGAGCCCGACGGGGTCTGTCTCGTGACCGAGGACACCGAGGTCGAACTCCGCGAGGAGCCCATCTCCGGCTTCGAGAAGACCGGCGGCGGGATCACCTACGAGGACATCGGCGGCCTCCAGAGCGAGATCCAGCGGGTGCGGGAGATGGTCGAGCTCCCGATGAAGCACCCGCAGATCTTCAAGAAGCTCGGCATCGAGCCGCCGCAGGGGGTGCTGCTCCACGGCCCGCCGGGCACGGGCAAGACCCTGCTGGCGAAGGCCGTCGCCAACGAGACCTCCGCGAGCTTCTTCTCCATCGCGGGCCCCGAGATCATCTCCAAGTACTACGGCGAGTCCGAACAGCAATTGCGCGAGATCTTCGAGGACGCGACCGAGGAGTCGCCCTCCATCATCTTCATCGACGAACTCGACTCCATCGCACCCAAGCGCGAGGACGTGACTGGAGAAGTCGAGCGCCGCGTCGTCGCCCAGCTCCTGACGATGATGGACGGACTCGAGACGCGGGGCCAGGTCATCGTCATCGCGGCGACGAACCGCGTCGACAGCGTCGACCCGGCGCTCCGTCGCCCCGGGCGGTTCGACCGCGAGATCGAGATCGGCGTCCCCGACGAGACCGGTCGCAAGGAGATCCTCCAGATCCACACCCGCGGGATGCCGCTGTCGGACGACGTCTCCTTGGATCACCTCGCCGACGAGACCCACGGCTTCGTCGGCGCCGACATCGAGTCGCTGACGAAGGAGGCCGCGATGAAGGCTCTCAGGAGATACCTCCCCGAGATCGACCTCGACGAGGAGGACATCCCGCCGAGCCTCATCGATCGGATGATCGTCAAGCGCGAGGACTTCCAGGGCGCCCTCGCCGACGTCGAACCGTCGGCGATGCGCGAGGTCCTCGTCGAGCTCCCGAAGGTGTCGTGGGACGACGTCGGCGGGCTCGAAGACCCGAAGCAGACGGTGAAAGAGAGCGTCGAGTGGCCCCTGACCGCCGAGGACAGGTTCGAGCGGATGGGGATCGACCCGCCGAAGGGCGTCCTCCTCTACGGCCCGCCGGGCACGGGCAAGACCCTGATCGCGAAGGCCGTCGCCAACGAGACGAACGCGAACTTCATCTCCGTGCGGGGCCCGCAGCTGCTCTCGAAGTGGGTCGGCGAGTCGGAGAAGGCCATCCGGCAGACGTTCCGGAAGGCCCGCCAGGTCAGCCCGACGATCATCTTCTTCGACGAGCTCGACAGCCTCGCGCCCAGTCGCGGCGGCGAGAGCGGCAACAACGTCTCCGAGCGGGTCGTCAATCAGCTCCTGACCGAGCTAGATGGATTGGAAGAGAACGGCAACGTGATGGTCATCGGCGCGACCAACCGGCCGGATATGATCGACCCCGCGTTGATCCGCTCGGGGCGGTTCGATCGGCTCGTGCTGATCGGCCAGCCCGACGAGGAGGGCCGCGAGCAGATCCTCAAGATCCACACCCGCGAGTCGCCGCTCGCGCCCGACGTGAGCCTGCGCGAGATCGCCGAGATCACCGACGGCTACGTCGGCTCCGACCTGGAGACGATCGGCCGCGAGGCCGCCATCGAGGCGCTCCGCGAGGACAACGACGCCGAGGAGATCGAGATGCGGCACTTCCGCAAGGCGATGGAGTCGGTCCGGCCGACGATCACCGACGACCTGATGGACTACTACGAGGAGATGCAAGAGCAGTTCAAGGGCGGCACGAGCGAGCGCCTCGGCGAGCGCCGCGACGGCCGCATCGGGTTCCAGTGACGCGGTAAGCGGTCGGTCGCGGATCCTTTTTTCTCCGCTCTCACCTGACGATCGTCACCGGCACGGGGGACCGCCGCGCGACGTGCTCGGCGACGCTCCCGAGGAGGAGCCGCGAGACGCCGCGGCGCCCGTGGCTCCCGACTACGACGTGGTCGACGTCACGCTCGCGGGCCTGTTCGACGATCGTCGCCGCCGGGCGGCCGACCTCGGTCACGGTCTCAATATCGACGTCGGCAGCGTCGCGCTCGCCGGCGAACAGTTCTCGTCCCTCCGCGAGGATCTCCTCCGCGTCGGCCTTCGCCTCCTGGTACCACTCCTCCGAGCCGGTCGGCAGGACGCCGGCGCGGTAGCCCGACTGCACGGGGTCGATCACCTGGAGGAGCGTCAGGCGGGCGTCCGGCCACTCGTCCGCGACGAACCGGAGGGCGTGGAGCGCCTGGGGCGACCCGTCGAGCGGGACCAGCACGTGCCTCGGCATACGCTCGCATACACCGTCGACGTATAAAAAACGACGACCAGCGGTGTCACCGCAGGTGGCGGCCGCAGCCGACTCACTCGCCGTGGCGCGTGAGACAGACCGGCAGCCCCTGGAGCTCGACCGGCTCGGAGTTGTCCGGCGAGTAGACGACCGCCTGCCCCTTCTCCATGTACGGCACCTTGTCCTCCAGCGCCGGCGGGATGTTCACGCTCTTGATCGCGTCCTCGTCGCCGAGGTTGAGGACGAGCCGGGTGTTGATCTGCTTGAACACCGACTCCGCGACGTCCTGGGGGTCCTGCGTGACGAGGAAGAGCCCCAGGCGCTCCTTCCGGCCCTGTTTCGCGGCCTCGGTGAACTTCGAGATCACCTTCCGCGCCTGGACCGTGTCGGCGTCGGCGAGGAAGTTGTGGGCCTCGTCCATCCCCAGGAGGAGCGGCGTCTCCTTGATCCGCTTCGAATCAGGGGCGTTCGAGAGCTTGTCGTCGATCAGTAAACTGGAGACCGCGAGCACGAACAGCTCCTTCGCCCTGCTCGTCGAGAGGTGGTAGGTGGGGATCACCGTCAGCCCGCCGGGGCGGACGAGCTGGTGATCCAGTTCCGTGATCGGCCGCGCCGACTGGTCGAAGACGCCGTCCGGAACCCCGCGGACGCGACGCTTCACCGCGTCGAAGGTCGCCTCGTGGACTCGCCCCGACTCGTCGAGCTGCTCCTTGAGCGCCGGGTCGTCGAGGAACGTCAGGAACTCCGCGTAGGTCCCGCCGTCGCCGTACTCGCGGAAGAACCGGTTCAGGAGGTGCACGAGCGCGGGGTACTGGTTCTCGTTGAGGCTGCTGCCGGCGACGAGCCAGGGGCGGTCCCGCGCCATCGAGAAGGGGATCGTGAACTCCAGCTGTTCGGCGCGGTGGTCCCCGCCGCCGTAGGGGACGCCGTCCTCCTTCGGCACCAGGGCGACGGTGTCGTCGTGGCCGCCGTGGACGATCCCCTCGCGCTCGTACCGCCTTTTCGTGTCCCTGTCCATCGCGGGGTTGTCGTCGTGCATCTGGGCGTACTCGTCCTGCGGGTCGAACTGGACGACCGCGAGGCGGGCCGACCGGCCGTCGTCCATCCGATAGGTGCGCTCCTCGTCGAGGAGCTGTCGGAGGACGTTCTTCGTCGCGTGGGTCTTGCCCGAGCCGGTGCCGCCGGCGACGAGCGTGTGCCGGAAGATCAGTGGATCGCCGTCGTCGTAGTCGTCGCGGAGCCGGTAGTCGATCGTCGGCGGCTCGGCCGCGGTCCGGACCTTCTCGCCGCCGACCGAGAGGTGCCCGAGGAAGATGCCCTCGCCGGGGATCTTCAGCCCGGTCTTGATCTGGTCGGGATCGGTGGCTTCGGTGACGATCGCGCCGGGCTTCGGCACCCGGTCGACCATCCGGCGCTTCAGCGACGAGTCCTCGGGGTCGCCGCCGGACCCGTCCTCGAAGAGGACCGCCAGCGGGTCGAGCGACGCGACGAACTTGTAGTCGCGCTCTTCGAACTCCTCGCGGCGCATCGCGCGCCGGGCGTGGATCTCGGTGGCGTCGTCGGTCTGGAACTCCTGGGCGTACTCCAGGGCGGTGATCTTCGCGAACAGCAGTTCGTCGTCGGGGTAGGGGACGAGCAGGTACTTCCCGAGTCGAACCGAATCGCGATTGCCGGTCGTCACGTACGCCCGGAGGGAGGTCTCGTCGCCGTCCTCGGCGACGCGGAGCCCCTGCGAGACCGAGATCGCGCCGAGCCCGCGGTCGCGACCCGCCGGCGACGCGTCGTACGGCTCGAAGGCGACGCCGTCGGCGCCGTCGGCGGCCGCGTCCCGCGCTCCGTCGCCGGCGTCGTCGGGCGTCTCGTCGGTCCGCCCCCCCGTTTCGGCGTCGCTCGTGTCGCCCGATCGATCGTCCGCCCCCGGCTCGAAGTCCCCGAGATCCATCTCGTCTGTCCCCTGGGTCTGCGACCGACTAAGGTCTGTTGTCGTCCCGCTGGATCGACGGTGGCTCCGATCCGACCCCGCGCTGCCGGGCCGTACGCCGGCGCCGACCCCGCGCCGGACGGCTTTTCCCGACCGGGATCCTACGGGGCCTATGCTACTCGTTCGCGGCCACGGCGGCGGGACGACTCTCACGGGGACGATCTTCGAGCGCGGCGAGCGCGCGCCCACCTACAAGGGCGCGCCCGACGAGGACGCGCCCTACGTCTGGGTCTGCGACGCCTTCTACGAGGTCGAGAGCGGCGGCTCGGAGACGGTGATCGACGGCGAGACGAAGCACGTCGCCTTCGAGTCGCCGATGCCGCGGGGGTTCGAGACCCGCGAGCGCGCCCTCGAAGCGGCGAAAGAGCACGTCCGGACGCAGTTCGCCCGCGTCGGCGTCCCGGAGTCCGACGTCGAGGTCGAGGTCCTGAAAGAGGAGCCGGCCGCCGAGCCCTCCTGATCGGAACCGGTCCCGTCACTCGAAGTCGCCCCACCGGAGCTCGTCGTACCGCTTGACCTCGTCGCTGTCGAGCGCGTCCTCGAACTTCCGGCGGAGCGAGGACTTCTCGCCGGCGCCGATCCGGGCGAGCTCGTCGGCCTTCGCGACCGCCTCGGGCGGGCCGCGCTGGGCGGCGACCTCCCCGACGAACTGGCGCGTGAGGGCCGCTCTCGTCTCGTCGTCGCGGGCGAACGCACGGGGCGTCTCGACGCGGTAGAGGACGTCCGTCTTGGGCTCGTAGATCGCGAAGAAGCACGTCTCGTACAGTTCGGGATCGAGCCGGCGCTCGACGCCGTAGGCGTCGCCGTCGGCCGCGACCGCGGCGTCGACACCGCCGCGGGAGACGAACCAGTTCGTGAACGTGACCTCGTCGGTGCGTCGGCCGTCGCGGCCGTGCTCGGGGGCGTCCGCGGCGCCGCCACCCTCGTCGCGCCGCTCCAACAGTCGGGTGAGGAAGGCGGCGTCGTCGGTCCACGGCACGTCGATTCCGTCGCTCTCCCGGTCCCGGAGCGTGCCGACGATCCGCTTGGAAGCCGGGTTCTTCACGAAGCCGCAGAGCGGGACCTCGCGCTCGACGAACGACTCCACGAGGCGGACGTAGTTCTCGACGACCGAGCGGGGCTTGAGCTCCTCGGCGAGTTCCCGGAGCTCGGCGTCGCGGTCGCGCCAGTTCAGCAGTTCGACCGGGTACAGCGGGCCGTCCAGGATCAGGAGATCCGAGACCGCCTCGGCGTGTTCGAGCGCGTGGGAGCTCTCGGCGAGGTAGAGCGCGAGCGCGTGGACGATGCCCTCGGCGTAGCGGTTGACCCGCGGCACCTCGAGGACGCGCCACCGGCAGTAGCCCTCGTCGACCTTCCGCCAGGGCTGGTCGAGGGAGACGGTCTCGTCGTTGACGTGGGCCGCGGCCACGATGCTCCGGTGGCGGTGGAGGTCCAGATCCGAGGGGACCGACGCCATCGCGGCCTGGGAGACGTCGACGACCAGGCCGTTCTTGAACGTCGTGGGGTTGATCGTCCCCGAGTCGAGCCCGTGGGTCGTCTCGAACGGCGCGGGCGCGAGCGCGGCGTCCTCCGCGTCGGCGGCGCGGAGCCGCCGGTCGCCGATCGGCTCGACCACGACGCGCCCGTCGGGGCCGTACAGCGGGTCCAGGAAGTCCGACCAGATCCGCGCCGCGACGTCGACGTGGTCCGCGTCGTCGACCTGTCGCGCGAGGTACGCCGCCAGGTCGGCGATGCTGTCGACGTGGACGGGATCGAGGGTCACGTCCGATCCCTGGTCGCGCGGCGAGAAAAAGCCCCCGTCGTCGCCGGCGGGGTCCGAGTGAGAACAGTCATACGTCGCGGCGACGTACGCCCGGGCGTGACAGTCACCGCGGTCGGGTTCGACCTCGACGAGACGCTCGCGGTCCCGACGCGGGACCGGGCGACGATCCTCGGCGACGCCGCCGATATCGCCGACGCGCCGCCGCTCTCGCGCGAGGCCTACCTGGACGCCCACCGCCAGCATCTCACCCGCGAGACCCGCACGCCCATCTTCGCGGATCTGCTCGCCGACCTCGACACCGACGTCGATCCCGAGGCGGTCGCGACCGCCTATCGCGAGGAAATCGCCGACGCCCTCGTCCCCGTGCCGGAGATCGAGCCGTTCCTGCAGCGCCTCCGCACGGAGTACCGCGTCGGCCTCCTCACCAACGGTCCCCGGCTCGCCCAGCGCGACAAACTGACGACGCTCGGCTGGTCGGACCTCTTCGACGCGGCGCTCGTGACCGGCGAACTCGACGCCGGCAAGCCCGACCCGGCCGCGTTCGGGGCGCTCCTCGACGCGCTCGGGACCGAGCCCGGAGAAACGGCCTACGTCGGCGACGACGTCGAGGCCGACGTCGCCGGCGCGGCCGAGGCCGGACTCGTCCCGGTCCAGGTCCTCTACGACGGCGGTCCCGACCCGTCGCCCCGGGCGGCGGTCCACCTGCCGCGGGAGGACCTGGTGACGCGGCTGCCCGAGGTTCTGGAGTCGCTCTGAGCGGCGAGAACGCTGCTACTCGACGGGCCCGCTTCCGTCTCGCGTTTCGCCATCCAGTTCGTCGACGACCGCCCCGAGCACCGGGAGCAGCCACTTCACCTGCGCGCCGTCCTCGACGAAGACCAGCGTCCGTGGGGGGCGGACCGCCTTCGGACGGACGCGCAGGCCGGCCTCCGCGGCGGCGTCGGCGACGACGTCGACCGCGCGCTCGAACTCGACCCGGACGCGGTCCGGCTGGACGAACACCGACGCGACGCGGTCGGTGTCGCCGTCGGTGGGGGCGTCGCCCTCCTCGCGAGCGGACTCGATCGCGTAGGCGAACGCCCCCTCGGACGTCGGCTCCACGTCGGGGTCGGCGTCGGTGACCGCCAGCGCGGCGAGGTCGTCGTGACCCGTCACCTCGCTCGCGAGAAACTGGGCGATCCGGCGGCCGTCCGTCAGTCGGTCCTCGACCATACGTCCCCTTGCCCGCGGGCCGAAAAGAGCGCTCCGTTCCCCGGCGGCCGTTCACTCCCGGAGCTCTTCGCGCGCCGCCCGCGCCGCGTCGCCGACGTCGACGCCCTGTCGACGGGCGTACAGGGCCGCGGCCGCCTCGACGGTGACGCCGAGGCGACGCTGCGTCTCGTTGATCGCCGCCACCGCCTCCTGCTTGTCGTGACCGTCGGCGACGAGCGCGTCGAGGATCCGCTCGAACGTCGACTGCTCGCGGAGGATCGACTGGTCGGGCTCGAACTCCTCGGGCACCGAGACCGCCGCCGGGTCGAACTGGGCGACCACGTCGCCGTCCTCGCGGGCGAGCAGGCCCCGACCGGCGCCGACGTCGATGAGGCGCTTGGCCTGGTCGGGCGAGAACCAGTTCCGATCGAGCGCGAGCGCGACGACGAACTCGCCCTCCCCGAGCCGCGTCGTCCCCTGCTGCTTGAACGGGACCGCGACCGCGACTTCGAGGCTCATACACCCAGGAGGAACGCCCCGGCACAAGAGTCTCCGGATTCCGTTCCCGGGCGGTCAGAACTGCCCGACGGTACCGAGAAGGAGCATCGCCGCCGCGACGACCGAGGCGACGCTGCTGGCGACGGCGAGCGGGACCGCCGAGGCGATCCCGACCGCGCCGCCGCAGACCAGACTCAGCCCCATCCCACCGAGCACGTAGTCGTACCGCGTCGGCGCTCCCCGTGGCGCGTCCATCTGTAATTACATCTAATTAGGATGAGTCGTAAATATCTTGTGACATTTATCGCGCCCGAACCGGACGACTGCGGCGGGGCGACTACGACCCGCCGGACCGGCCGCGCGTGAGCGCCCACAGCACGAGCAGGACGCCCTCGATCCGCGCGGCGGCGTAGATCCACCGGCGGGGTTCGCCGTCGTCGTCGGTCGCGAGCGACATCCAGAAGTCGACCACGCGGCGCGGGGCCAGCAGTTCCGCGATTCCGAACGCGAGCGCCGTCGCTCTGAGGAGCATACCTACCTGTTGGACGGCCGAGGAGTTAAGCCCGGCCGTGGTTCCCGCCCGACGAGAAGGCGAGGTGTTCGCGGAGTTCCGTCGTCGTCACGGCGTTCTCCCCCTCGTCGTCCGGTCCGTCTCTCTCGTCGGGCAGGACGACGGTCGCGCCCGCGAGGATCGGTGCCACGAGTCCCGAGGCGACGACGAGCGGATCGGTGAACGGTCCGTCGACGACGACGTCGGTGCCGGGACGGAGATCGGCTCCGTCGACGACCGTCTCGGCCGCGGCGAGCAGGTCCGCGTGGGCGTATCGCCGGCCGTCGGCGAGGAGCGCCGGATCGTCCGGCTCGACCGTCGCTGGGTGGACCGCGGGGTTCTCGCTCCAGACCTCCGACTCCCAGTGAGTCGTCGACGGGGCCTCCGGCGGCCCGCCGTGGACCGCGAGGCGGTGACCCGGCGGGAGGTCGAAGTCGACCTCGCGGGCGACCGGCGCGAGGACCGCCCGCGGCGGGTCGTCGTCCCCGGTGATCGAGTCCGCAAAGCGCGTCGCTGCGCCCAGCTGCGCCGCGCCGTAGAACGCGAGCACGGGCTCGGGAAGCGCGTCGGGGACGACGAGGACGTCGTCGCCCGCGCGGACGCCCAGGTACCGGAGGACGTTGCCGGACTTGTAGGAGGTCGTGACGAAGTCGCGGTAGCTGTAGGTCCGTCCGGGGCCGGTCGCACGGAGGGCGAGCCCCGAGGTCCGCCGGTCGCGGGCGACCAGATCGCAGAGCGTGTCCGGGTCGGCGGGCGGGTCCGGAAACGCCTCGTCGCCGTCGCTCCCGTCCGGATGGGTTGGCATACCGGAGGATCGGCGCGGGGACGCAAAAACGCCGTCGGCCGTCGACGGACGCGCCTACGGCGCGCCCGCGACGACGAGCGTGCTGTCCTCGTCGGCCGACAGGGTCCGGACCGCCTCGGGCGCGACGCGGACCGCATCGCCCGGTTCCAGGTCGACGCTCTCGCCCTCGACATCCAGGGTCGCGGCGCCGTCGACCAGGTAGTACACCTCCTCGTGATCGCCGTCGCCGTGGTCGTGTTCCATCCCCTCCCAGCCGGCCTCGACCTCGACGACGGTGAAACCGAGGTTCTCGCAGTCCAGTTCCTCCCGGAGGAAGAACATTCCGGGGGCCTTCTCGTCGCCGTCGGTGTAGTACGCTTTCGTGTGCGACATCGGGAGACCGTACGGTCGAGTGACACCTGAAGGTGAGGGTCCCGGCGACCGAGCGCGCTCGGGCCCAGATATATGTCCCGAGAGCGGCCTCGGTCGGCTATGGCCGATGGCTTCAGCGTCGTCGACCCCGACGACGTACCGAAGGAGCAGTTCAACACCTGCGAGACCTCCGTCCGGAAGCTGACAGAGCGCCTCGGCGCCACGGAGCTCCGAGTGAATCAGGTGCTCGTCGAGCCCGGCGACGTGACCACGCCGCACACCCACGAGGGCCAGGAGGAGGTGTTCGTCGCGATGACGGACGGCCAGATCGGCATCGAGGGCGACGTCCACGACGTCTCCGAGGGTGAGGTCGTGCGCGTCCACCCGGACACGACCCGGAATCTGTTGAACCACACCGACGACGAGACGCACGTGTGGCTGGCGTTCGGCGCCCCGCCGGTCGGGTCGGTCGAGGACTTCGGGTCGTACGTCGTCGACGAGGCGGGCTGACGGCCCCGCGGCGCGGTCACTCGTCCACCAGATTGCCGCGCGCGACCGGAACGACGGACCCGCCCTCCTCGATGTGGATCCCCTCCGCCGTGGGCCGGGCCTGCAGGTGCAGCAGCGAGGGGCGGCCCATCTCGTAGCCCTGTTCGACGCGCGCGTCGATCGCGTCGGTCCCGAGCGCCTCGTGGCGGACCAGATACGCCGCCAGGCACCCGTTCGAGGATCCGGTCGCGGGGTCCTCGGGTACGCCGTAGAACGGCGCGAACACGCGGACCGCGAGGTCGTTGGCGTCGTCGCGGGGGTCCCGACAGAACGCCAGGACGTTCTTCGCGTCGCGGTCGCCGGTGACGGCGTCGTAAGCATCGCGGTCGATCTCGACGTCGGCGAGGGCCGCCCGCGATTCGAGCGGGACGACGACCGTCGGCAGGCCCGTGGAGACGACCTGCACCGGCCAGTCGGTGTCGAGGTCCGAGGGATCCAGGGAGAGCACGTCCGCCAGCGACTCGTGTGCGAGTTCCGATCCGAACTCCGGCGGTCGCTGGGTCATCCACAGCGTCTCGTCGCCGTCGCGCTCGCGGACCTCGACGGGGACGGCACCGACCTCGAGGTCGAGCGTCACGGCGTCGGGTCGCCCCTCGGCGACCTGCTCGCGGATGACGTGCGCCGTCCCGAGCGTGGGGTGGCCAGCGAAGGGGATCTCCGCCTCGGGCGTGAAGATCCGGACCTCCCAGCCGTCGTCCGAGCGCTCGCCGACGAACGTCGTCTCGGAGAAGCCGATCTCCGCCGCGAAGGCCTGCATCTCCGCGTCGGTGAGCGTGCCCGCGTCTTCGACGACGGCCAACTGATTGCCGGCGTAGCGCTCCCGCGCGAACACGTCGACGAGGTGGAGGGCGTTGCGCATAGCCGTCGATTGCGAGAGCGGTCGGTAAATGGTTTGTCCCGGTGCAGATCGCGGTTCGTTGCAGCGGTGCGGAAAGTCGTTCCGTGTCGCACCGCGAGACTCGTGTCGCGAGTCTCGCGGCTCTTTTTTGGTCCAGATTTTTTGCGGGGGTTCGAGGCCGCGCTTTGCGCGGCCGAGGACCCCCGTAAAAAAGGTGGGTCAGAAGGAGTTCTTGATCTTCTCGAAGAACCCCTCGCTGACGTCGATGTCCTCGCCGCCGGCCTCGGCGAACGCCTCCAGTGCGTCCTTCTGCTCCTCGTTGAGATCCTCGGGCGTGACGACCTGGACCTGGACGTAGAGGTCGCCGTGGCCGCGGCCGCGGAGGTGGGGCATCCCCTCGCCGCGGATGCGGAACTCCTCGCCGCTCTGGGTGCCGGCGGGGATCTCCAGGTCGGTCGCGCCGTCGAGTGTCGGCACCTCGACGGTCGCGCCGAAGACCGCCTTCGGGAACGAGATGGGGAGGCGGTGATAGAGGTCGTCGCCGTCGCGCTCGAAGGTGTCGTGGTCGCGAACTGCGACGTCGATCAGGAGGTCGCCGTTGGGGCCGCCGTTCTCCCCCGGCGCGCCCTCGCCCTCCATCCGGAGGGTCTGGCCGTCGCGGATGCCCGCGGGGATGTCGACAGACAGCGTCGCCTCCTCGCGGGTGACGCCGTCGCCGCCGCAGACCGAACAGGTCTCGCTGTAGGTCTCGCCCGAGCCGTCACACCGCGGGCAGGTCTGGGTCTGCTGGACGCGGCCGAGCGGCGTGTCGCGGACGGTGGTGGTCTGGCCGCGGCCGTTGCACTCCGGGCAGGTGTTGACGTCGGCGTCCGCGGGGTGCCCGCGGCCGTCGCACGCCGAACAGCGCTCGGGGCGTCTGACGGTGAACTGCTTTTCGACGCCCTCGTAGACCTCCTCGAGGTCGAGGCTGACCTGCGTGCGGAGGTCCTGGCCCTGGCGCGGGCGGTCGCCGCGCTGACCGCCGCCACCGCCGCCGAAGAACTGATTGAAGATGTCCTCGAAGGGGCTGCCCTGGCCGCCCCCTCCCATCCCGCCGAAGGGGTTGCCGCGGCCCTGGCCCCCGCCGCGGCCGCCAGCACCGCCGGCGCCGCCCTCGAAGCCGCCGCGCTTCTCGGCCTGCTCGAAGCGCTCGTGGCCGAGCTGGTCGTACATCCGGCGCTTCTCGTCGTCGGTGAGGACCTCCTTGGCCTTCTTGATCTTCTTGAACTTCTCCTCGGCGTCGGGTTCGTCGGAGACGTCCGGGTGATACTCCGCGGCCTTCTTGCGGTAGGCCCGCTTGATCTCGTCCTCGGACGCGTCCCGGGAGACGCCGAGCACGTCGTAGAAGTCCTCGCTCATTCGTTGTCGCAGTCGTTATCGGTTGAGGTACTTCAACGGAACGGGTCTCGGGACGCTCGCCGGCGCGAGTCGGTCGCGTTGACTCGGGAACCACTTTTGTGCCCGCCGGGCGAGGTGCCGGTATGAAAGCCGTCACCTTCACCGAACACGGCGACCGCGACGTCATCGAGTACGCCGAGGTCCCCGACCCCGAGGTCGGCCGCGACGACGTCCTGGTCGACGTGAAGGCGGCCGCACTGAATCACCTGGACATCTGGACCCGGAAGGGTCTGGGATTCGACCTGGACTTTCCCCACATCCCCGGCAGCGATATGGCCGGCGTCGTCGAGGCCGTCGGCGACGACGTGACCCGCTTCGAGTCCGGCGACCGGGTCGCGCTCACCGCCGGCGTCACGGGCGGCGACGGGGCGACGGCGGGCTCGATCGCTTCCCGTCGCCAGGACCCGACGCTCGCGCCGGACTTCAGCATCATCGGCGAGCACTCCCGCGGCGTCCACTCCGAGTTGGCGGCCGTGCCCGCGGCGAACCTGCTTCCCGTGCCCGAGGGCGTCCCCTGGGAGGTGGCCGGCTCGGCGACGCTCGTCTTCCAGACGGCCTGGCGGATGCTGATCCACCGCGCGGAAGTGAAAGCGGGCGAGCACGTCCTCGTCCACGGGGCCTCGGGCGGCGTCGGCCACGCGGCCGTCCAGATCGCCGCCCACGCCGGCTGCGAGGTGTACGCGACGGCCTCCTCCGAGGAGAAACTGGCGTACGCCGCCGACTGCGGGGCGGACCACCTCATCGACTACGAGGAGACGGACTTCGCCGACGAGATCCAGGAGGTCACCGGAGGCCGCGGCGTCGACGTCGTCGTCGATCACGTCGGCGAGGCAACCTACGAGGGCTCGCTCCGGAGCCTCCGCAAGGGCGGGCGGTTCGTCACCTGCGGGGCGACCACGGGGCCGGACCCCGACGCGGCGCTGAACCGGATCTTCTGGAACCAGCTGGAGGTCATCGGCTCGACGATGGCGACGCCCGAACAGGCCGAGGAGGTGCTCGAACTCGTGTGGGACGGAACGTTCGAGCCGCGCATCCGGGCGACGCTCCCGATGAGCGAGTCCGCGCGGGCGCACGAGCTGATCGAGAACCGTGAGGGCTTTGGCAAGGTGGTCGTAATTCCGGACAGTGAGTTCTGACGACGAGGGGTACGTCCACCGGCCGGGGGCGGTCGACGGCGGGGGGGACGCGGCGGCCGCCGAGGGCGCGGCCGAGCCCGACGGCGGCGACTTCGGCACCCGCGGATGGGTGCTGATCTCGGTCCTCCTCGTCTGTCTGCTCGTCGTGCCCGGGGTCATCTACGTCCGGCCGGGAATCCTCTCTGCGGTCGGGATCCCGTACATCGCCTCCCTCCTGGTGCTCCCGCTGCTCCCGGCGGCCGCCCTCGGCCTGACCGCCGTCTGGGCGATGGCCGCGGCCGGGGACGACGAGTAGGGGTCAAAACCGCCGGACGGTCCGCGCTGTTTGCGCTTCGACTTGTAGGTTTCCGGAAAGACTTATCACCGACAATGTGTGACAACCTCACGCACAGATGTTCGGATCGTTCTCCACGGGCTACTACCTGGGGCGGCTGTACGTCGAGCCGTCCGACCGCGACGTCCCCGCGATCCAGCGGGCGGACCACGAGGCGATGAACGAGCGGCTCTACGGCGACGACGGGCTGTTCCGCGTCGACGCGCCGCTCGTGATGAAGCTCGACACCGGACACATCCCCGTCCTCGGCGACGAGGACGTCCCCTCCGGCACGCTCGCCGTCCCGGATTCGGTCACCGACGACGACCTCCCCGCCGAGCGCGACGTGTTGCTGGCGAAGCCCGACCGCGCGGCCGAACTGCTCAAGTACTCGGGCTACCGCTTCGGCGACGACGCGGCCGTGGCGTGAGGCGCGTCGGATCGAACGCGGCGCGTCCGACAGTATAAGTAGCCCGCGGCCGCCCGTCGGAGTATGCTCGACGAGTTGCTCGGCAGGGCCGAACTCAAGGCCCGGATCGAGGAACTGGAGGAGGAAAAGCGCCACCTCGAACGGCGCGCCGAGGCCGAAGAGGAGCGCCGCGCGGAGGCCGCTCGCAAGCGCCAGGAGGCCGAGGCCGAGGTCAACCGCCTCGAAGATCGGATCGAGGGCCTCGAAGAACGGGTCGAGCGGCTCTCCGGCGAGGACGCCGACGTCTCGTTTCGCGATACCGAGGACCTCCGCGGCGCCCGCCGCGACGAGGTCCTTTCGCGGCTGGACTCGTTCGAGACCGACGCGGAGGGCGCGCTCACGGCGATGGTCCGGGAGACCGTCCCCGACGCCGTCTCCGAGGCGCTCGGCGAGCGCGCGGCGCTGGTCCGCCGGGCCGCCCCGTGCCTGGTCTGCGTGGACGACGCCGGCCTCGTCGCGGCCGCGCTCGACCCGCCGACGGCGCCCGCAGCCTTCGCCGAGTGGAGCGAGGGGTTCCGGCTGGACCGCGCGTGGTTCGTCCCCGAGGAGCCCGCGTGGGTCGCGCTCGTCCGCTCGGACCTGTTCGCGCTCGGGATCTACGACGGCGCGGACGTCACGCTCGTCGACGACGTCGAGTCCGACGTGATGGGCGCCCACTCGAAGGGCGGCTTCTCGCAGGCGCGGTTCGAGCGCCGGCGGGACCAGCAGGTCGACGACCACCTCGACCGGGCGCGCGAGGTCCTCGAGGCGCACCTCGACGGCGGTTCGGCGGACGGCGCGGACGGCCCCGACCTGCCGCCCGCCGACGCCGACGTGATCGTCCTCGGCGAGGGCACCGTCCTCGGGCGGTTCACCGACCTCGCGGACCGGACCGCCGCCGTCGACGCCACGGGCGATCCGGGCGCCGCGCTCGGCGACGCCGTCCGGGAGTTCTGGACGACGCGGCTGTGGCTCCTCTGACAATAGATAGTATACTGTCGGACGAAAGTCCTGATGATCCCGCTCATCTCCCGAGGGGTGAGCGAGATTATCGACAGTTTCGTCCGACAGTATATGAGGCCGGGCGCCGCGGGCGCCGCTCTGGTGGCAGCCGAGGGCTTCCGACCCGGCGGCGCGCGGACCACGACCATTAAATCGGTTCGCGGTATCTCTCTGCTATGAGCGACAGCGCATCCGACAGCGCCGAGCGGGTCGTCGTCCTCGCCCACGAGAAGTTCCCCGAGCGCGCGAAGACGGCCACGGGCGTCCTGAAGTACGCCGACTACGACGTCGTCGCCGTGCTCGACCGCGATCGCGCCGGGACGGTGACGACCGACCACCGCGCGGACCTCCCCGAGGTCCCGATCGTCGAATCGATGGCGGACGCGCCCGAGGCCGACACGCTACTCATCGGCATCGCGCCGATCGGCGGCGGCTTCGACGACTCCTGGCGGCCGGACGTCCGCACCGCGATCGAGCGGGGCTGCGACGTCGTCGCCGGCCTCCACTACTTCCTCGCCGAGGACGAGGAGTTCGCGGCGCTGGCCGACGAACACGGCGTCGACCTCCGCGACGTCCGGAAGCCGCCCGAGGACCTGACCGTCGCGTCCGGGGAGAGCGCCGACGTCGACGCGGAAGTCGTGTTGACGGTCGGAACCGACTGCTCGGTCGGGAAGATGACGGTCGCGCTCGAACTGCTGGACGCGGCCCGCGAGCGCGGCGTCGACGCCGGCTTCATCCCGACGGGGCAGACCGGGATTATGATCGCCGGCTGGGGCAACCCCATCGACCGCGTGATCTCGGACTTCACCGCGGGCGCCGTCGAGGAGATGCTCCTGGAGGTCGGTGACGACTACGACGTCCTCTTCGTGGAGGGCCAGGGCAGCATCGTCCACCCGGCGTACTCGGCGGTCACCTGCGGGATCCTCCACGGCGCGATGCCCGACTCGATGGTGCTCTGCCACGCCGCGGGCCGGGAGGCGGTCCACGGCTACGAGGCCTTCGAACTCCCGCCGATCGCGGACTACGTCGACCTCTACGAGGACTTGGCCGCCCCCGTCCACGAGGGCGAGATCGTCGCGGGCGCGCTGAACACCTCCGGAATCGGCGACGACGAGAGGGCCCGGGCCGCCGTCGACGGCTTCGCCGAGGAACTGGACGCGCCGGCGACCGATCCCGTCCGGTTCGACGCCGACGCCGTGCTGGACGCGGTCCTCGACGGGGAACGATGACGCTCACGACCGAGTTCGAGCGGGTCTCGTTGCCCCTCGCCGACGACTTCACCATCTCGCGCGGCACGCAGACCGAAGCCGAGAACGTCGTCGTCCGGATCAGGGACGAGGCGGGGAACGAAGGCGTCGGCGCCGCCGCCCCCGTGGGGCACTACGGCGAGACGCCGGCGACGGTCGAGGCCGTCCTCCCCGACCTGCTGGAGGTCGTCGAGGACATCGGCGACCCGCACGCGATCGTGCGGATCGAGCGCGAGCGGCGGGCCGTCGTCGCCGACAACCCCGCCGCCCACGCCGCCGTCGACGTCGCGCTCCACGACCTCGCGGCCAAACGGCTCGGCGTCCCGCTGTACCGCCAGTGGGGACTCGATCCGGAGACGGTCCCGAAGACGTCGTTCACGATCGGTCTCGGTTCGACCGAGCGGATGCGCGAGAAGACGCGCGCGGCCGTCGAAGACGGCTACGACGTCCTGAAGGTCAAGCTCGGGACCGACAGGGATCGAGAGATCGTCGCCGCCGTCCGGGAGGAGGCGCCCGACGCGCGCATCAGAGTCGACGCCAACGAGGCCTGGACGCCCCGGGAGGCGCTCGACACGATCGAGGCACTGACCGCCCACGACGTCGAGTTCGTCGAACAGCCCGTGCCCGCGAGCGACCCCGAGGGACTGCGGTTCGTCTACGAGCGCTCGCCGCTCCCGATCGCCGCCGACGAGTCCTGCGTGCGGCTCCCTGACGTGCCCGCGGTCGCCGACCGGGCCGACATCGCGAACGTCAAACTGATGAAGTGCGGCGGCCTCGCGGAGGCGAGGCGGATGGTCCACGCCGCCCACGCGCACGGACTGGAGGTGATGCTCGGCTGTATGATCGAGACCGACGCCTCGATCGCCGCGGCCTGCAACCTCGCACCGCTCGTCGACCACGCCGACCTGGACGGCGCGCTCCTGCTCGGCGACGACGAGTACGCCGGGGTGCCGATCGAGGGGAGCGAGATCCGACTGGCCGCGCTCGAGGACCGCGGGCTCGCGGGAACGGGCGCGCGGCCGAAGTGAACCGGCGAGTGCACCCCGGCGCCGCGTAGGTTTATATACGAATTCGCGGCCAGAGGGGACGTGCGCTGACACACGCCCCGCGTCGGGCAGTGGTCGCTCGGCACGTCGACGCGGGAGCACGGAGTGCCGACTGTTCGCCATCGCCGCGGCGTCCCCGGACCCCGCGGTCCGGACGCACACCCTTAACCGCTCGCGCCGATTAGTCCCGACCAGATCCAGATGTCCCAGGTCACGCTCATCGGCGACCGCCTCGCGTCCCCGGGGACGGAGTTCGTCTACGAGGGCGAGTCGGCGGCCTGCGAGGGCTGTCCGTACCGGAAGCAGTGTCTCAACCTCACCGAGGGCGTCCGCTACGAGGTGACGGAGGTCAGAGAGAGCGGCCAGCTGCTGGACTGCGCCGTCCACGACACCGGCGTGCGCGCCGTCGAGGTCGAGCCCGCCTCGATCGCCGCCAACGTGGCGACCAAGGGCGCCTACGCCGGGAGCAAGGTGTCGCTTCCCGGGCCCTGTCCACACGCCAAGTGTCCGAGCCACGAGTACTGCGTCCCGGAGGGCGCGGACTTCGAGTCGGAGTACCGGATCGACGAA
Organism: Halobellus sp.; assembly: GCA_042215855.1. Taxonomy (GTDB): domain Archaea; phylum Halobacteriota; class Halobacteria; order Halobacteriales; family Haloferacaceae; genus Haloquadratum. The sequence goes on from JBDGUM010000083.1 coordinate 32,076, forward strand.
GTGCGCGGCGAGCCGCCGCACGAGTTCTGCTACCTCGACCGGGACCTGACGCTCGTCGAACTGGAGCCGCCGGAGTCGGCCGAGTAGCGCGGTCGGGCGACTACGCGGCGAGCGTCCCGAGCCGGTCGGCCGCGTAGCCGAAGACGTCCTCGTAGCCGTGCGCCGAGAGCAGCACGGGATAGAACTCGCTGTCGGCGTTGTACGCCTCGCCGTCAGCGGCGGCGACGGGATCGCCCGGCGCGACGCGCTGGAAGTTGTCGACGAAGACGCGGTAGTCCTCGGCGGGATCCTTCGGGATCCGATCGAGGAGTCGGAAGACCGTGACTTCGGTCTCGTCGCGACGGTGCAGCGACAGCGGCGGCTCGACGTCGCCCTCGATCGGTGCCGGGAGCACGCCCGTCGCCGAGAGGAACGCGCGGACGATCCAGTAGGCGTTCGTCGCGGCCTCGTCGCTCCGCTGGAGTCCGCACTCGACCTCGATGGTGTGTGCGTGGTCGATGAGCCGGCCGGTGGCGAACTGCCCCGTCTCGACGAGGTACTCCATCGGGAGGTGGGGACAGATGGCCCGCGCCACCGCGTCGACCTCGCTGACGAGCGCGAAGGGCTCCGCGTAGGACTGCGTCGAGTGCAGCGAGAGCACGGTCTTCCCGCGGAGCTCGCGGATCAGGTCGTGTGCTAGTCGGCCCTCGTGCGTGTCGGCGTTCGGATCGCCGGGGAACGCTCGGTTGAGGTCCTCGTCCAGGTAGCGGACCCCGGCCTCGAGCGCCTCCTCGTTGGCAACGACGAGTTTGACCGGGCGCTCGACGTCCGGCTCGTCGGCGAGGAAGCGCTCGATCGCCCGCTCCCCGCAGGGCTCGTCTCCGTGGACCGCTCCGACGACGGCGACCTCGGGAATCCCCTCCCCGAGTTCGTATATTCGCATTCACTCGTCCGGAAGCGACGGAGAGTCAAATTTCTTTGTTTGTCGAGCGCGAAGGGCGAACGTGAGCGACCACACCCGCGACGACGCCGTCGGCCCCCCGACGTACGGCGCGCCGACCGGCTGGGACCCCGACCGGTTCGAGTCGAACGGGTGGGAGCACGGCACCCTGCGCCGTGCGACCGTCCACGGCGTCCGGCTGTATAACTCGAAAGCGTTCCACGAGGCGCACGACTGCTTCGAGATCGAGTGGTACAACTACGGCTCTGGAACGACCGAAAGCGCCTTCCTCCACGGGATGGTCCAGGTCGCCGCCGGCGCGTACAAGCACTACGACTTCGAGGACGACGACGGGATGCGATCGCTGTTCCGGACCGCGCTCCAGTACCTCGGCGGCGTGCCCGGGGACTACTACGGCGTCGACGTCGACGAGGTCAGGGCGACGCTCGACGCCGCGCGCTCGGATCCGACCGCGATCGACGGCTGGCGGATCGAACTCGACGGCGAGCGGCCCGAGGCGGACCGGCTCGACCGCAGGTACGCCGAGCAGCTGGAGTAGAGTCGTAACGTAACGCGGCTACTCCGCGCTCGCCTGCGCGAGCCGTTCGTAGGCCTCCCACGACGGATCCACTTCCGGGTGAGAGATCCCTTCGCCGTCGACGACGACGCCCGGCCCCGACACGCCGTCTCGCTCCACCGATTCGACCGTCCCGGCCACGCCGACGGGCGTCCCCTCGGATTCGAGGGCCTCGACGACCGCCGAGGTCCGGTCCGGATCGACCGCCAGCACGAGCGTTCCCCCGGTGGTCGCCGTCCACGGATCGATTCCCAGCGCGTCGCACGTCTCGCGGACGCCCGGTCGGATCGGGATCCGCTCGGTGTCGACGTCGAGTCGAACGCCGGCCCCGGTCGCCATCTCGGCGAGGGCGCCGAACAGGCCGCACTCGGTCGCGTCGTGCATCGCGTGGACGCCGCCCGCGGCGGCCGCGGTCATCGCGTCGCGGACGCAGGAAGCCTCGTCGAGGCGGGCCTGTGCGTCCGCGAGCGTCTCCGAATCGAGGTCGAACTGCTCCGGAAACAGCGTCGTGAGCAGCCCCGTCGTCTCGACGGCCGGACCCTTCGTCACGAGGAGGTCGTCGCCGACGCGGGCACCGTCGGGGCGGATCACGTCCGCGGCGCCGCCGGTCGCGAGCGCGGTCGCGCCGCCGACCCACGGGAAGGAACAGTCCGCGTAGCGAGCAGTGTGACCGGTGACGATCGAGACGCCCAGGTCGTCGGCCTCCGCGTGGATCGCCGCCCACATCGTCGCGAACGACTCGTCGTCGAACTCCGGCGGGAGCGTGAACGAGATCGCGAGGTGGGAGGGATCGAGCCCCGAGACGGCCACGTCCGCGAGGACGAAATCGAGGGCGAACCGCCCGGCGCGTTCGAAGCCGAGATCGGGGAGGATGGAGATCGGATCGGTCGCGATCGCGACCGCGGTGCCGTCGAGGTCGAGCAGTCCGAAGTCGACGCCGTGCGTCGGACCGAGTGCGACGTCGTCGCGCTCGGCGCCGAGCCGCGGGTAGAGGTACTCGTCGAAGAACGCCCGGTCCACCTTGCCGAGGTCCGCCATAGCGGAACGTCGCCGCCGCGGGGTTTGAACGTGGCGCCGTCGTCGGTGCCGGACGTTGCAGAGGAGAGCATCGAAGCGGTCGGTCGGGAGATGGGGGGGAACCCGGACCGACCGGCACACGTGGACCGTCGCGGAGCGACGCGAGCGCGTCGGCGTGGAGCTCATCCCGTCGGTGACGACCCGGCTCGCGTCACCCGTCGTTCGCTGTGGCACACACAAGAAGGTCGCTAAGACCTCTCCTGACGGCTATATAGCCGGAACCGCACCGGTGCGGTTTTTGGCGTCCGTCGCCAACGTCGGGAAGTGGCCGTGTACGACGCAGTGGTCTTCGATCTGGACGGCACGCTCTGCCGGAGCGACGGCGACGCCGCGACGGCGTACCGCCGCGCGTTCGAGGCGGTCGGGCGGGAGCCGTTCGCCGAGCCCGCGGCGCTGTGGGCGGCCCTCGACGGCCCGCCGGATCCCGACGACCGCGTGGGGTACCTGGCGACCGGATTCGCCCGCCTGGCCGCCCAGCATAACGCCGACGTCGATCCCGTCTCGCTCGCGTCCGCCCTCATCGACGAACTCGACCACTCCAGCGTTCGGTTCCGGTCGGGCGCCGAGCGGGTGCTGACCCGGCTCGCGTCGACCCATCGGCTGGGCCTGTTGACGAACGGCCCTGAGCGGTACCAGCGGGCGAAGGTGGAGTCGCTGGCGCTCGGGGAGTGGCTGGACGCGGTCGTCTACGCCGGCGACCTCCCGCGGCGGAAGCCGCTGTCGCTCCCCTTCGAGACCGCCTGCGAGCGACTGGCGATCGACCCGGAGCGGACGCTCTACGTCGGCGACTCCCTGGAGTACGACGTCGCCGGCGCCCACACGGCCGGCATCGACGTCGCGTGGATAGCGGAGGACGGGGACGATCCGGGGGCGTATCGCCCGACGTATCGCCTCGACTCCCTCCCGGAACTGCTCTCGGTGCTCGAGTGACCGCCGCACCTATGCGGTCGCGGGCGGTACTACGCCCGTGAGCGACACGGAGGCCGAGGTCGAAAGGCCGGCGATCCGGGCGGCGCTGGCGGCCGCGCGTCCCGACGGCGACCCCGTCGCGATCGAACCGGTCCGGCAGGGAAACCGCAAGCAGACCCGGCTGGTGCGATTCGCGAGCAGCGAGCCGGTCGTCCTCCAGACGCGCCGACCCGCGAACGCCCTCCGGGCCGAAGCGACCCTGCTGGCCGCGATCCGCGACCTGACGTCGGTGCCGGTCCCGCGGGTCCTCGCCGCGGGCGCCGTCGGCGGGGTCGCGTTCCTCGCCACGCGGTTCGTCGGCGGCGCGGACCTCCACGAGCGGTTCACCGAACTCGATCCGGCTCCCCGGCGGTCGATCGTCCGATCGTTCGGCCGGCACCTCGCGAACCTCCACGAGGCGTTTCGGTTCCGGCGCTTCGGGGATCTGACCTGCGACGGTGACGGCTCCGACGAGTGTGAGATCGAAGCGACGCGTACCCGCCTCCGCGCGACCGGTCCGGCCGACTTCCGCGAATGGCTCGCGGCGTACGGCTCCGCCGCAGTCGAACGGCTTCTCCCTGCGTTCGACGACCTACGGGCAGACCTCCGCGAGCTGCTCGCGGATCCCGCGGTCGATCCGACGCCGACCCCCCGACTGTTTCCGTGGGACTTCCGGCCGGGGAACGCCCTCGTCGCTGACGACGGCCTCGCGGCGGTACTTGACTGGGAACGGCCCCGCGCTGCCGACGCCGCGCTCGCGTTCGCGAAGACCGAACACCTCGTCGCCGACTGGTACGTCGCGGACCCGGGACCGCTCCGCGAGGCGTTCCGCGCCGGCTACGCGTCCGTGCGGCCGGTCCCGGACGTCGCGCCCGTCCACCGCGTCGTCGCCGTCGCCGACAGCGCCGTCGACTCCCGGGGGAGCGTCACGAATCCGCGGTTTCCCGAACTCGACAGGGACGGCGCCGTAAGGTTCCACCGGCGGGCGCTAGAGCGGGCGCTGGGCCCGTGAGCGCCACGCAGAAAGCAGTGGTCTCGGGGTGCCAGCCCGGTACTATGCCGACCTCTCGTGGAGTCGGCAGTGTCCTTCATAATGACTAGTCTCGTCTCTTACCGGTGATCGCCGTGAACGTGAGTGGCGATCACCGGCAAACAGTGAGACTAGTCAGTATCACAGGACGACCGAAACGTGTCGGCGAGTGAGTATATGCTTTGTTTTTCGCATGAGAACGGCCAGCGCTCGCGATCCGGCGTACACACCGGAGCGTTCGGCGCAATGCGAGGGGGAGGGATTTGGACCACGGTCGCAGCGGAGCTGCTCCCTGGTTCAAATCTCCTCGTTCGGTTCGAGCCCTCGCTAGCGCTCGGACATCGAGTGCGAGGGGAGGGATTTGAACCCACGGACTCCTACGAGAGCGGATCTTGAGTCCGCCGCCTTTTCCAGACTCGGCCACCCTCGCGCAGCCACCGGTTCGGCGCCGCGTCGGTTTAAGCCTCCGGTTCTTCGTCCTCGGACGGCGGCCGCGAGACGCCCTCGAACTCGAAGCGCGCCCCGCCGCCGGGCTGGTCCGTCAGCGACACGTCCCAGCCGTGAGCCCCGGCGACCTCGGCGACGATCGCCAGCCCGATCCCCGAGCCGTTCGAGGTGGTGTACCCGCTCTCGAACACCCGTTCGCGTTCGTCCTCGGGGATCCCGGGGCCGTCGTCGGCGACGTAGAAACCGTCCGGGAGGTCGCCGACGACGATGGTCACGCCCTCGTCGTCGTCAGCGGCGTTCCCCTGAGCTTGCGAAGGTGGGCTCGTGGAACCGTGTTCCACGGCGTTCCGAAAGAGGTTCTCGAACAGCTGTCCGAGCCGCGTCTCGTCGGCGTACACCGAACGCGTGGTCTCGATCCGGACGCGGGCCTCGGGGATCACGACGTTGTCGCGACACTGGGCCACGAACGACGGGAGGTGGACCGGAACGGGATCGTCGATCTCGTCTCCGGCCCGCGCGAGCGTCAGCAGGTTCTCGATGAGGAGTTCCATCCGGCCGACGGCGTCGGCCGCGCGGTCGAGGTGATCGAGATCGCCGGTCTCGGCGGCGAGTTCGATCGATCCCGAGACGACGTTCAGCGGGTTCCGCAGGTCGTGAGAGACGATGCCGGCGAACCGGTCGAGCTTGTCGTTCTGCCGTTCGAGCCGCGCCCGCGCCTCCCGGTGCTGGAGTTCGTAGCTCACCCACCGGCTCATCAGGTCGACGAGGGTCACCTCCCACTCCGAGAAGTCCCCCAGTCGGGGCTCCGTGTCGCAGATCAGTCGAACCGCGACCTGATCAGTTCGGGGACCTCCAGCGCGATCGCG
>JBDGUM010000102.1:0-37649 GCA_042215855.1 Halobellus sp.
CAATCATCTTGCCCTCTCACGGCAAGGACCAGGGTTCGAATCCCTGACGGAGCATTTCTTCCCCACGCAGTCTTGCGATCTTCGAGAGACTCTCCACGAGTCATATGAATCGCACACGCCTCTCACGATCGTCCAGACGCCGACGACCTCGAGTCCGACGGTGGACTCGGCGGAACGCTTACCCTCTCGGAGCGTGCCGCTGACGGTATGCACGCGGTGCCAGAGACGCCGGAGCTGACGCTGCCGCCCGACCTGACGGGTCACCTCTGGATCCAGGAACTCCCGACGGGCGGGTGGCTCCGGTTCCAGGTGACGGCCGGTGGCGCCCTCGCGTTCGGCACGCCGGACGCGACGTACGCGACCGTCACGGCGCTGCCGGCCCCGTACCGACGGGCGGCGTGGGATCTCCGGGACGCCGTCGACCGCGACGCGGTGCGAGCCGCGACCGACGACCCCGAAGCCGTCACCTTCGTCGGGCGCGCCACGTGGAACGAGGGGCTCGCGTATCCCTGGCGGGACGTCCCCGCGTTCCTCGGTACGGACGTGTGGACGGCCGAGCGGGAGCGGTACCTGCCGCCGGATCAGGCGGCCACGGCGTTCGATCGGATCGGTCTGCCGACGCTCCCGGCGATCGCGAAGGAGCAGCCCGCCGCCCACACCGACCTCGCGCAGTACACGGATCCCGACGGATTTCCGTCGTCGGCGTGGCGCGACGGTCGCGCCGCCGGCGTCCTCCTCCGCGACAAGACCGGAACCCGCGCTCGGGGGTGGCGTTCGATCGGGACCGACACCGAACAGCCCCACGACGACGTCTCCGTCGAATCGCTGGTCACGCAGTACGTGACCGAGACCCGCATCGCCGACACGGTCGCCGACCTGGAAGCCGAGGGGAACCCGCCGTCGGTCGAAGGGGTACGCGACCGCGTCGTCGCCGACGTCGCCCGGGAACACTATCCCGTGCTGTACCGGGACGGCGACCCCGTCGTGTCGATGCGAGCGTTCGAATCGGCGGTCGCCGAAGCGGTCCAGCGGCACCTCGCGACACGGTCGTGATACTGTCGGACAGAAGTCCGTGAGACATCTCGGCACCACGGGGTACCGATGAGGTTCACATAGTTCTGCTCGACAGTAGGAGTCCCGTTGCGGGAACCGCGGCGCGGTCGTCGGATCCCGGCGCCCGAAAAGGAAGAGCGACCGGTCACCGGATCGCTGGGATTCTCGATTCAGCTACGCGAAGGCCTTCTGCCGATCCTTCTCCGTATCCGACGCCGGCGCCGACCCCGACGGCCGGATCGGCGACTCCGCCGGAGTTATTTCGCGCCACTGCGACCACGTCCCTATGGAAGACGCTCTCGCGGACTACCTCGACGACTTCACGCACCGGGACTGGCAGACGATCGCTCCCGAGGCGGTCGACGACCCCGTGCGGATCGCCGTCGTCGGCCTCGGGTGGTTCGCCCGCGAGTGGGCGCTCCCGGGCATCGAGCGCTCGGCGTTCACCGAAGCGACCGTCGTCACCGACGTCGACGCGGACGCGGTCGCGGCCGTGGCCGCCGACCGCGACGTCCGCGGCGTCGCGCCGGAGGAACTCCGATCGGGCGCCGTCGCGGACGAGTACGACGCCGTCTACGTTGCGACGCCGAACGCGACCCACCTCGAATACGTGACAGCCGCCGCCGACCAGGGGAAGGCGGTCCTCTGTGAGAAGCCGCTGGAGGCGACGCTCGACCGCGCCGAACGGCTCGTGGCCGCCTGCCGGGACGCGGACGTCCCGCTGATGGTCGGCTACCGGATGCAGACCGATCCGGCAGTCCGGCGGCTCCGTGATCTCCTGGAGGCGGGGTTCGCCGGCGAGGTGGTCCACGTCCACGCGACGATGTCCCAGACGATGCTCGGCGAACTCGGCGGCGACCACGACCAGTGGCGGCTCGACCCCGAGCTGTCGGGGGGCTGTGCGCTGATGGACATCGGCGTCTACCCGCTGAACACGACCCGGTTCGTGCTCGACGCCGACCCGGTGCGCGTGTCGGGGCGGACCCGCACGGAACACGAGCCGTTCGCGGGCGTCGACGAGCACGCGACCTTCAAATTAGCATTCCCCGGCGGCGTCGACGCGATGTGCACGGTGAGCCAGAACGCCCAGCACGCCAGCCGGCTCGAGGTCACCGGCACGGACGCCCGGCTGATCCTCGATCCGGCGTTCTACGAGCGCGAGGACCGGGGCTTCGCGGTCGTTCGCGACGGGACCCGCGTCGACGTCGACTTCGACCAGGTCCACCAGATCGAAGCGGAGTTCGCCTACTTCGGTCACCAGCTGCTCGCCGACGAGCCGTTCTATCCGGACGGCGAGCACGCGCTGGGCGATATGCGCGCGCTCGACGCGCTCTACGAGTCGGCCGAGACCGGGCGGCCGGTCTCTCTTGGCGACGACGCGTAAGCCGCACTACGGCCCGGCGAACGCCTACGGCTCGATGCCGTACACGTCGCCGGTCCAGTCGCGCGCCGGGAAGTCGTACACCGGCCGGTCGCGGTCGCGCTCGTCGAGGCGCCGCCGGTCCTCGTCGTCGAGCGACCAGTCGAGGTCGGCGTTGGCCCGCACGTGCTCGGGGGTCGACGAGCGTGGCAGGGCGACGACCCCGCGGTCGAGCGCCCACCGCAGGATCACCTGGGCGGGGTGTTTGTCGTACGTCTCGGCCAGCTCTTGGACCACCTCGTCCTCGAACACGTCGGTCCGCGCCAGCGGCGCCGCGGCCTCGATCACGGTGTCCGATTCCCGACAGTACTCGACGAGATCGGGGCGCTGGAACCACGGGTGGAACTCGATCTGATTGACCGCGATCGGGACGTCGGAGATGTGGTGGGCACAACTCAGCTGGTAGGCGCTGAAGTTCGAGACGCCCACGTTGCGGACGAGCCCCCGCTCGTGGAGGCGCTCCATCGCCTGCAGCGACTCCCGGAGCGAGATCGCGGGGTTCGGCCAGTGGATCAGGTAGAGGTCGAGGTAGTCGGTCCCCAGCCGTTCCAGGGACGCCTCGCAGGACCGGATCAGCGACTCGTAGTCGAGGTGCTTCGCGAGCACCTTCGAGGTGAGGAACAGGTCGTCGCGGTCGTACTCGGCGAGGACGTCGCCGATGGCGGCCTCGTTCCTGTACCCCTCGGCGGTGTCGACGTGGGCGTAGCCGGCGTCGAGCGCCGCGCGGACGCTGTCGCGTGTCTCCGCGTCGGTCAGGTCGTAGGTGCCGAGTCCGAGCGCGGGGAGTTCGTCGCCGCTCGGGAGCGTGTGGGTGGGAGTGTTCACAGGCACAGTTCGTCAGATCGCTGATTGAAAGTACCGCTTCCGGACGGGAGCGTCCGACCGGCGGCTACAACCGGTCGAGAATGCGGTCGGCCGTGCTCGAGGACTCGCTCGTTCCGCGCTCGTCGCGCCGCGCCTCGTCTTCGTCGTTCCACGTCGTTTCGGGGCGACTCTGGAGGACGTAGAAGCGCCGTTCGTCGCCGTCTTCCTCGATCGCCCACTCGATGTCCTGCGGTTCGTCGTAGTGTCGCTCGATCGCTTTCGCCAGGTCGGTCAGTTTGATGATCTCGTCGGCCGTGAGGGAGGGGACGTCCCGCCGATCGTCGTCGACCTCGACCTCTTCGGTCCCGGCGTCGGTCGGGACGGTCATCACGTTCTTCTCGGAGACGTTGCGGTCGACGATCTTGTACACCGGCTTGTCGACGAGGAAGCTGTCGGGCGTGACGGTGCCGCTCACGACGGCCTCGCCCAGCCCCCAGTTCGACTCGATCCGCACCTTCGAGCGGTCGCCGTTGGACGGGTTCACGGTGAACATCACGCCGGAGGTGCGGGCGTCGACCATCTTCTGGACCCCGACGCTGATCTGGACCTCGTCGCGGTCGAAGCCGTGCTTCTCGCGGTAGGTGATCGCCCGCGCGGTGAACAGGCTGGCCATACACTCCTTGGTCCGCTGGACGACCGCATCGAAGTCCGTGACGTTGAGGTAGGTGTCCTGCTGGCCGGCGAAGCTCGCGTCCGGGAGGTCCTCGGCCGTCGCGGACGACCTAACGGCCACCTGCAGATCCTCGTTCCCGGTTTCGACCTGTAGCTCCTGCCAGGCCGACGCCAGGTGCTCTGCGAGGAAGTCCGGCAACTCGGCGCTCTCGATGTGCTCGCGGATGTCCGCGCTCGCGGCCGCGACGGCGCTGTCGTCGTCGATGTCGACGGTCGCGAGCCGTTCGGAGATGTACTCGCCGAGCGACTGTTCTTCGAGGAAGGCCTCGTAGAAGTCCGTCGTGACGGCGAATCCTGGCGGTACCTGGACCTCGTCTCCGGCCTCCATCAGTTCGCCGAGGGAGGCGTTCTTGCCACCGACGAGTCCGATGTTCTCCTTGGTGCAGTCCGGTGAGGCGAAACGTAGCGTGTAGGTGCGATTGGACATAGTTCAGATAGTACTCGGTCCGATTTAGTTACTCCCCAGCTTTTTCGAGGATCTCGACCTCGCCCGTCTCGCCGTCGAGACGGATGAGATCGCCCGTCTGGATGACCGACGTGGCGTGTCCGGTCCCGGTCACGGCGGGAAGGCCGTACTCGCGGCAGACGATCGCCGCGTGGCTCGTGATGCCGCCGTCGTCGGTGACGGCCCCCTTCGCCCGCGGGAAGACCGGCGCCCACGCCGGATTGGTCAACGGCGCGACGAGGACCTCGCCGTCCTGGAGTTTGTCGATGTCGCTGGAGTCGTTGATCACCCGGGCTGGCCCCTCGACTCGACCGGACGACGAGCCGAAGCCTTCGAGGTGCGTCTCGTCGCCCACGTCCGATTCGATGTCGAGCCAGTTTTCGACCTTCTCGGTGGTGATCCCCCACAGCATCTGCATCAGCGGATCGGTGACCTCCTCGGGCGGGTCCCCGAGCGCCGGCGACGGGTCCCACTCCTTCGCCGCCTCGAACATCTCGCGACGCTCCGCGGCTCGGTCCTGCCACCGCTCCGTGACGAACGCGCCCTCTCCGAGCGCCCACGTCTCACACGCTTCCTCGAGCAGTTCCGCGACCTCGAACCGATTGAACAGGAAGATGTCTTCGCTGTCGGCGAGCAGTCCGTGGTTGACCAACAGCTGCCCGAACTCCCGCATCTTCCGGAAGACGATCGTGTGCAGCCAGTTCTCGATCCAGAACTGGTGGTTCTCGGCGTACTCGTAGACGGTCATACACGTCTCGTAGGCGTGGTCGAACTCCTCGCGCTCCTCGGGATCGAGGTATCGACGGTACTCCTCGACGACCTCGTCGCGCTCTTCCTGGAGCGCCTCGAAGTCCCGTCCCAGGGTCCCGCCGGACTGGAGCCGTTCGACCTTCGACTGGAGGTGGTCGAACGGCGCTTCGAGGTCCTCGATCCACGACCCCTTGTAGCTGTGGAAGCCGTCGCCGTAGGTCATATAGAACCACGGATCTTTGACCTCGTCGAACGCCGCCATAAACTCCCGTCCGGCCTTCCTCTCGCGGAGCCGGTCGATCTTCTCGTCGGGGCTGCCGTCGTCGGTCAGTACGCCCGTTACGTCGTCGCCGAGGTCGACGGCGAGCGCGGCCAGGTCGTTGAGTTCCTGGTCAGGCCTGAACACGTCGGCCTCGACGGCCGAGACCATCTTCCCGATCGCGTCGTCGGAGATGTCCGGGAACAGGTCGCGGCTGAGCTCGGTGAACTGCATGTACGCCAGATACGCGAGGTAGAGGAACTCGAAGTGGCGCTGCCAGCCCTCGAGTGCGAGTTCGGTGAGCCGGTTGTAGTTACGGATGACCTGCAGGGTGGACTGGCTCTGGCCCTTCCCCTCGGTGATCACGTCGTCGGGGACGTACTCCGGAAGCTCCTCGGGCACCTCCAGGTCGTCGATCTCGTTGCCGATGCGCTTGACCGCCGGGAGCCAGATCCCGTTGTAGAGCGCCTCGTAATTCTCGTAGTAGTACTCGCTGCGCTCCTTGAAGATCCGCCCGCGCTCTTCGAGGAGCGCCTCGTCCTCGACGTTGATCCCCGTGAAGTACACGTAGCCGGCGATCACCCGGATATCGACCGACATCGACGGCGGGATCGCGAACACGCGACTCGTGTTCTGCGCCATCGCGATCTGCCAGGCCTGCGCGCTGATCGCCATGTCCCACGGCATCACCGGCTCTGTCGTGTCCTTCTTGTCCCAGAACCAGAACCGGTCCCGCTCGTACTCGGTCCGATCCGGCTCGAGCCCGAACTGGAAGTACTCCGGGTACTGCGCTTCCCACCCCTCCAGTTCCTCCGGGAGGTCTAGTTCGCCGGCATACGGAAACCGCGTGCGGGCCTCTGTCGTGCCGCCGTCTGTCTCTGTTGATGCGGAAGTGCCGCGGTCTGACGCCATGTGAAGAGCCACCGCGTCACAACTATTTATAATTAACGACTGACTGAATGATTTTGTAATCTAATAAGCCGCCATATGAATTTATTGTATCTTGAAAATGTGGTTGAGAAGTTATTAAAGCCATAAAATGGGATAGATTGATTACAGTATAATTACTACGTTCGGGTATGAAAGTCGGACTCATCAGCGACGTACACGCCAACCGACCCGCCCTCGAAGCCGTCCTCGACGATATGCCGGACGTCGACGCGTGCGTCCACGCGGGGGACGTGGTCGGCTACGGGCCGTTTCCCAGCGCGGTCATCGCGATCTTCCGATCGAACGACGTCGTCTCGATCCAGGGGAACCACGACCGCGCGGTGCTCGGCGACTTCCACGACAACTTCCACGAGATCCCGAAGTCGGCGGCGCTCTGGACGACGGAGCAGCTGACCGACGACGAACTCGCCTACCTCGAGTCGCTCCCCCTCGAGCGCGAGCTGTACGAGAACCGCCTCAAGGTTGCCCACGGAGCGCCGGGGAAGCCGAACACCTACACCTATCCCGAGGACTTCAGCGCCGACCTCCTCGGGCCGGAATCGGTGCTGGCGATCGGTCACACCCACGTCCAGGCGAAAGCGGCGTTCGAAGACGGGATCGTCGTCAACCCCGGCAGCGTCGGACTCCCCCGCGACGGCGACTGGCGCCCGGGCTACGCCGTCGTCGATCTCGACGACGGGACCGTCGACCTCCGTCGCGTCGAATACCCGAAGGAGGAGACCCAGGCCGCGATCGAGGAGCACGACCTCCCGGAGGCGCTGATCGGCGGCCTCGAACACGGCGAACTGGTGTTCGGTCGCGCCAAGCGCTCTGTCACCGACTCCGTCGAGTGATCGGTCGCAGCGGGAGCGTGTTAACGGTCAGAACGGGTACTCGCGCGGCCGGTGCTGGATCGAGGTCCACTTCATCTCGGTGAACTCGTCGATGATCCACTCGCCGTTGTAGCGGCCCATCCCCGAGGCCTTCGTTCCGCCGAAGGGGACGTGCGGTTCGTTGTTGATCGGCTGGTCGTTGATGTGCACCATCCCGGCGTCGATCCGGTCGGCGACGTCGCGGGCGCGGGAGATCCGCTCGGAGTGGACCGAGGCCGCGAGGCCGTACTCGGTGTCGTTCGCGAGCGCGACCGCCTCGTCGTCGTCCGCGAAGGGCACGACCGGCGCGACGGGACCGAAGTGCTCGTTGCACGCCGCGGCCATCCCGTTTTCCATATCCGAGAGCACCGTGGGTTCGACCAGCAGGCCGTCAGCATCCCCGCCGAGTTCGAGCGTCGCGCCCTGTTCGATCGACTGCGCCACGTACGCGAGGACGTCGTCGCGCTCGTCCTCGTTGATGATCGGTCCGACGACCGTCCCCTCCTGGAGCGGGTCGCCCACGTTCAGTTCCGCCGCGCGGTCGACGAGGCGCTCGACGTACTCGTCGTAGATCGACTCGTGGACGAGGTGGCGGTTGATCGAGATGCAGATCTGGCCCTGGTGCATAAACGAGCCGAAGACGCCCGCGTCGACCGCGCGTTCGACGTCCGCGTCGTCGAGGACGACGTGGGGGTTGTTTCCGCCGAGTTCCATCGCGGGCAGCGCGAACGCGCCCGCCGCGTTGCGGGCGACCCGTCTGCCGACGGAGGTGGAGCCGGTGAACGCCACGGCCGACATCTCGGGATGCGAGGCGACCCGATCGCCGATCTCCGAACCGTGACCGGTGACGACGTTGAGGACGCCGTCGGGGAGGCCTGCGGCCTCGAACAGCCGGGCGATCAGGAGCCCGCCGCTGATCGGCGTCTCCGTGGCGGGCTTGAGCACGACGCTGTTGCCGAGCGCGATCGCCGGCGCGACCGCGCGCAGCGACAGTTGGAACGGGAAGTTCCACGGCGAGATCACGCTCACCACGCCGACCGGCTCCCGTTTGACGATGTTCTCCTTTCCTTCGATCTTCGACTGGCTGTGGCTCCCGTCCATCCGGAACGGGTAGGTCGCTACGTCGTGCATCATCTCGCCCGTCGAGGTGAACTCCCGCGACGCCTTCGGCCGGGCGCTCCCGGACTCGATCGCCAGTAGTTCGGTCAGTTGCTCGTGGTACGTCTCGATGAGGTGCTGCACGTCGCGGACGACCTCGCCGCGTTCCTGCGGGAGGACGTGCTGCCACTCCTCCTGGGCCTGCGCGGCGGCCTCGAACGCCGCGTCGACGTCGGGGACGGTCCCGGCGGGCACCTCGCTCACGACCTCTCGGGTGGCGGGGTTCTCGACGGGGATCGTCTCGCCCCCCTCGGCCGATCGCCACTCGCCGTCGATGTGTACGCCGTTCCAGTCCGCGTCGATCGAGAAGTCGCTCGCGTCAGTCTGTGAGTGCTGTGTCATACGTTGTGAATCCGTGATAGTCGACTGTCGATACGCGCCGCCGCCGGGCCGCCGGTCCAGCGCGAGTCAGTGGGCGTGCCCCCCGGGACCGTGCGGCGTCTCCAGGAACTCCGAGAAGATGCTCGTGTCCTGTGCGGCGAACCCTTCGAGCCCCTCGACGTCCACGCGGACGCTGAAGTGCTTCTTCGGCGCCTCGATGATGAGCCGGTCACCCGCCGGCGACTTGACGCTGCGGACGACGACATCGGCGTACTCGTTGCTCAGCGTGAACTCGCAGTCGACCTCGTCGTCCGCGTCCGACTCCGACCGCCGCGCGAAGTCGTACTCCCCGTCGACGAACTCTGCGAACACATCGATATCCTGCCACGAGAGGCTCTCCAGGCCGAGCGCGTCGGCCCTGAGGAAATCGTCGCCGGCGCGGACCTCCAGGCGCTCGCCCTTCGGTGTCCTGATTCGCCGGACCGTCACCGCTGCGTCCCCGTCGCGGATCTCGGTCTCCTCGGCGATCTCGATGTAGTGATCGGCCTCGGTGCTGTCTGTCATAGGAATATCGAGATGTTGTCGGTGCTCAGCACCGTCTGATCGAGGCGGATCTCCCGGTCGGCGATATCGAAGGTGTCGTCGCGACGCCGGAGCACGTCCTCGCGGCGCGCCGAGTAGAACGTGTGCTCCTCGCTGTCGCCGCGACTCAGGTAGACGAGGAGGTTGCTCTCGACGCGCAGTTCGTCGTCTGCGAGGCCCTCGTCCTCGCGGGTGACGCGCACGTTGGTGACGTAGCGTCGCGTCCGCGTCGGCGGGCGTTCGGCCCACGCGTACTCGGAGTCGAACCGCTCGACCCGGGCCTTCAGCGACCCGTAATCCTCGTTGAAGTAGTACCCCTGCTCGCTGAACACGCTGGCGGTGTTCTCCCGCATCAGCCGTCGCGGCATCCGATAGGTGATGTCGTCGGCGACGTGGTCGAACCACTCGTGGAGTTCGCGGTTGTCGAGCAGTTCCGCCTCGTAGAAGAGGAACTGCTCGACCTCGCGTTCGACCAGGAGCGCCTCCAGTTGGGATTCGCGTTCGGCGAGCATCATCGGTCCTCCTGGATGTTGATCGGGGAGCCGGTCGCGTCGGTGCGGTCGTTGCCGGCGAGCATCTCGTACCACTGCTCGTGGAACAGCCGCATCCCGCCCTCCTCGAGGTTCTCCGAGTAGGCGAAGCCGGGGCCGAGCCAGTCCTCGTCGAGGTCCATCTCGCTCATCCAGTCGAGGCCCATCTGGTAGTTCAGCTGGAGGTTCTGCTTCTCGGCGAACTGCCCGCTCGCGGACTCCGTGATTCCCTTCCAGATCGGCACGTCGTCCTGCTCGAAGTTCCCCGTGGGGCCGAAGTTCGAGGTGTACATCTTGTACATCCGCTGTTTGAAGTCCTCGGGCGCGTTCTTCGGCGCGAGCCCCCAGCTCCACAGCTCCATCTTGTCGGGGCCGAGCGGCCGCCACTTCCGGATCGTGAAGAAGGGCGCGACGTCCTTCTCCGGGTCGTCGGTGGTGTCGCCGAAGTGGAGGAATCCGAAGTTCGGGAAGATCGCGCCGGTGAACGAGAGCGCCTGGCGGGCCAGTTCCCACTGGGCCTCCGAGAGGTCCTCTTTCGTGAAGAGGTCCTCGACGACCTCCTCGGGGTAGGTGAGGAAGACGTCCTCGCCCTCGAACCCGCGCATACTCGTCGTGTGGCCGTCGCAGTGGATGTGCCGATCGAGGCTGTCGCCCGTGCCCGCGTGGCCGACCGTCTCCTCGCCGCCGAGTTCCAGATCGAGGACGGAGCCGTGCGCCCAGGCGGTGTGGTAACTGTCGCCGTTGAAGTTGTCGGCGATCGTCTTCCAGTTCGCGTCGACGACCCAGCGGTGCGGCTCGCCGATGACCTCCATTCCGCCCTCGGGGAGTTTCATATGGACGTCGAAGTACCACGTGAAGTCCCCGAGCCACTCGTCGAGCGACGGTCCCTCCTCGGCCAGGGAGGCGAACACCAGTCCCTCGTAGCTCTCCAGCCGCGGGACGTGCGCCAGTCCGCAATCGTCCCGGTCGAGGCCCTGGAACGCCTTCGACTTCTGCGGGATCCCGGCGGCCTCGCCGTTGTTCTTGTACGTCCACCCGTGATACGGACAGCGGAAGTGAGAGGTGTTGCCCTGTTCGGCTCTGCACACCTGCGCGCCGCGGTGCCGACAACTGTCGAACAGGAGGTTCACCTCGCCGCTCTCGTCGCGGACGAAGATGAACGTGTCATTCCCGATGTACCGGCGCGCGTAGTCGCCGGGTTCCGGGATCTCGGACTCGTGGCCGATGAACACCCACGACTCGCCGAAGATCCGATCCATCTCCAACTCGTGGACGTCCTCGTCGTGGAAGAATTCGAGCGGGAAGTACCCCTCGTCGAGGGACTCCCGCGCCGTCTGTAGCGCTCGGTCTACCGACGCCGATCTGTCACCAGTTGCCATATTATGAACGCGAATTCAGTGTGCATCTACTTAAGTATTCTGCAAAATAGAGTATATTGTAATTTTAAAACCTTCTAATAGAGTATATCGTATTCTATTAGAGGAAAATTATATTACGGTAGGATCAGATTGGGTAACGGATGACTAACCGTAGACACCTGCCGACCGACGTAGGCCCGCTACGGACCGACCCCCGAACCGCCGAGCGACCGGGCCGCGGCCGGGGGGCCGGCGATGCGTGAAATCGAGGCGGCCGTCGTGCGGGAACCCGACGCCCACGCGGTCGAGACACTCGAGCTCGCTGACCCGGAGTCCGGTGAGGTCCTCGTCGACGTCCGCGCGACCGGCGTCTGCCACACCGACTACCACGCGTACACGAGCGACGAGACGGACTTCCCGGTCGTCCTCGGTCACGAGGGCTGCGGCGTCGTCGAGGCCGTCGGCGACGGCGTCTCGACCGTCGCGCCGGGCGACCGGGTGGTCCTCTGGGTGCTCCCCTCGTGCGGCGACTGCGAACACTGCCGGAGCGGGAAGCCGTATCTCTGCCAGGCGCGGCGCGAGACGCGCGGCCGGATGATGGACGGGACGCGCCGACTATCGAAGGACAGCGATCCGATCAATCACTTCTACGCGCAGTCGTCGTTCGCCACGATGTCGGTCGTGCCCGAGCGCCAGGTCGTCCCGATCCCCGAGACGGTGCCGTTTCCGATCGGTGCGCTGCTCGGGTGCGGCGTGACGACGGGCCTCGGGGCGGTCACGAACATCGCCGACGTCAGCAGCGGCGAGACGGTCGCCGTCTTCGGCTGCGGCGGCGTCGGCGCCGGCGCGGTCCTCGCCGCCGACGCCGTCAGCGCGGGCACGATCGTCGCCGTGGACCTCGATCCCGACACCCTCGCGACGATGCGGGAGATCGGCGCCACTCACACCGTCGATGCCGGCGAAAGCGACCCCGTCGCGGAGATCGAGGCCCTGACTGGCGGCGTCGACTACGCCTTCGAGTGCATCGGTACGCCCCAGACGGCCCAGCAGGCGATCGCGTCGCTCGCCCCCGGCGGCACCGCGGCGATCACGGGGACGAGCGACACCCCGCCGGCGGAGATCGACCTCGGGCAGTTCACCGCGGGAATCTCGGTCGTCGGCAACATCGTCGGATTCACTCGGCCGAGCATCGATATCCCTCGGTACGCGAGGTTGTACGAGAACGGCGATCTCCCGCTCGACGAGGTGCTGACGCGCACCTACTCGCTCGACGGGTTGGACGCGGCGTTCGACGCCCTCGCGGCCGGCGACGTGATCCGGAGCGCTATCGAATTCGAGCCGGGACCGTGATGGTCCAGCGTCTCGGCTCGGCGTCGGAACCCGTCTCGATGGCACGGTGACAAACCCCACGACGCACCCGCGGGAGACAGTACCAGACTGCCGTTGACGGCTCCGATCGCAGTACACTTTTGGGGACTGGCCGAATACGCTCGCAGAACGTAATGTCCGACGACACACTCGCCGACATCGGGGCGCGGGATCTGATCCTTCTGCAGGCGCGCATCGCGAACCCGACCGCCTCGAGCCGCGAACTGAGCGACATCCTCGAGGAGACGTACGGAGTCTCGCTCTCGCACAACCACGTCAACACGCTGCTCAGAGAGATGGAGACCGACGGGCTGTTTCGGAAGACCGTCGTGCCGCGGCGGACGTTATTCAAACACTACGTCTTCCGGATCGCGTTCCACTATCCGAACTTCGAGGACCACTGGGAGGCGTGCTACGAAACCCTCGTCAACGACCCGCACGTCCTGATGTTCTTCAACGCCGATCACAAGTACCGCTGGCAACTCATCACGCAGTTCCGGAGCACCGAACAGATGGACGATTGGGTCACTGACTTCTTCGAGACCCACGGCGAAGTCATCGACGAGTTCGAGACCACGTCCGTCCACAACCTTCACAAATTCAAGACCGACGCGGCAATCTTCGACGATCTGATCGCCGAGACGGAAGAAGGCCGCGAGTACCTGGAGCAACGCGACGAGGGCGAGGGCCCCGTCGCTCCCGCCGAACACTCGGACGCGGAGTGATTCCCGTTCGATACTGATTTCGCTCGCGTTGTACTGCCGAGCGTCGCCCCCCGTTGACGGCGCTCGGGGGTACGAGGCGAGGGTAATCAGTACGAGGGACCTCGAACGCCCGCGGAACCCGACACATTTATCGAGGCGAGACTGTTCGCTACCAGATAGCACATTTACGATGGTCTCGGGCACGCAACTCCTCGACGTGGTCCTCAACGGGGTCACCATCGGGATGGTGTACGTCCTCGTCGCGGCCGGGCTGTCGGTGGTCTTCGGGGTGATGGGCGTGCTGAATCTGGCCCACGGCGAGTTCCTCGCGCTCGGCGCGTACTTCGCGTTCTCGCTCGCGACGGGGTTCGACGCCGGCGGTTTCTGGATGGCGCTGATCGCGGTGCCGCTGCTCGTGGGCGTCCTCGGCGCGGTCGTCGAACGGGGGATCATCAACCGAGTGTACGGCCGGGGACAGCTGTCGCAGATCCTCCTCACGTTCGGCTTGCTGCTGATCGTCTACGACCTCCGGCGGGTCGTCTGGGGGAAGAACCCGAAGTTCTACTCGGCGCCGCCGGCGATCGATCAGGCGGTCTCGCTGTTCGGCTTCTCGTACTCGGGATACAGCTACTTCATCATCGCGACCGGCGGCCTGCTCGCGGTGTCGGTCTGGGCGGCCCTCCGGTACACCAGCTTCGGCCTCGTGATCCGGGCCGGGTCCGAAGACCGGGAGATGGTACGGAACCTCGGGATCGAGATCGACCGGTACTACACGCTGGTGTTCGGCTTCGGGGCCGCCCTGGCCGCCTTCGGGGGCGTCGTGCTCGGCGGCTACCAGAACATCAGCCTCCAGATGGGGAACGCCGTCATCATCCCCGCGTTCGTGATCGTCGTGCTCGGCGGCCTCGGGAGCTTCCGGGGCGCCGTCGTCGGCGGGCTACTGGTCGGGCTGATCCAGAGCGCCGTCACCACGTTCGTCCCGCAGATCCAGGGCGTCGTCATCTTCCTCCTGATGATCGGCGTGCTCCTCGTGCGCCCGCGCGGGCTGTTCGGCCGCTCCGAACAGGGCGCGGCCGGGGCGCGCTCGGAGCCGAGCGAGTTCGTCAGCGGTCTCGGCGGCGGCGTGCTCACCGACCGGGGACGATCGCGGCTCGGCGCGGGACTCGTCGGCCTGCTGGCGCTGGTCCCGGTGTTCCAGGGGATCCTGTACTCGGACTTCGTCGTGTCGCTCCTGATCACGGTCCTGGTCTGGGCGCTCTTCGCGCTGAGCCTCGACATCGTGCTCGGGTACACCGGCCTGATCTCGCTCGGCCACGCGCTCTTCTACGGTCTCGGCGCGTACGTGACGCTCCTGACGCTGCTCTACGTCTCGCCCTCGGCGCTCGTCGCCGTCGCGCTGGCGGTCGCTGCGACCGCTGCCGTGGCCTGGATCGTCGGCCACCTGGCGATCCGCGTCTCCGGCGTGTACTTCGTGATGATCACCCTGGCGTTCGCCGAGATCGTCCGGCAGACGGTCTTCGAACTCGACGTCACCGGGGGCAGCAGCGGCCTCTTCGGGGCGCCGGAGCCGGTGTACGGGATCGGTCCGGTCGGGATCCGGTTCAGCGAGGTGCTCGTCGGCGTCGAGCCGCTCGTCTTCACCGGCGACGCGCTGTTCTACTACCTCCTCTTGGCCGTCGTCGTCGGGGTGTACCTCGGCGTCCGCCGGATGATGCGGGCCCCGTTCGGCACCGTGCTCCAGTCGATCAGGGAGAGCGAGGTGCGGGCGCGCTTCGTCGGCTATCCGGTCCAGCGCGTCAAGCGACAGGCCTTCGTCGTCAGCAGTTCGATCGCCGGGCTCGCCGGCGCGCTGTTCGCACTCTACAGCGGGTACGCCGCCCCGGACCTGCTGAACTGGATCAACAGCGGCAACGCGATCATTATGGTGGTCCTCGGGGGCTCCGGCACGCTGTACGGGCCGATGCTCGGCGCCGCGGTGTTCACCCTCATCGGAAACCAGCTGTCGTCGATCGTCCCCTGGTGGCGGCTGCTCCTGGGCACGCTGTTCGTCCTCGTCGTCATCTTCCTGCCGAAGGGGCTGATCTCGCTGCCCACGCGGCTGTCGGTGCTGTGGGGCGGCCCCGCGGGCGGACCGCCCGAGGGAACCGACCCGACGGAGGTCGAGTCCGATGACTGATAGTGATCGCTCTCGTTTCTCACCGCCGAGCGCCGCCAACGGGGGTGGCGCTCGGTGGTAAACAGTGAGAGTAATCACTACGAGGCCTCGCCGGCGGACCGAGAGCGGGTCCCCGGACGGGATTCGGACGCCGACGTGCTGCTCCGAACGGACGGTCTCACGAAGCGCTTCGGGGAGTTCACCGCGGTCGACGACGTCGACCTGGCGGTCGAGCGGGGGGAGTTCCGGAGCGTCATCGGGCCCAACGGCGCCGGGAAGACGACTCTGTTCAATCTGATCAGCGGCGCGATGACGCCCACCGCGGGGTCGATCACGCTCGGCGGGCGGGACCTCACCGATCTCGCCCCGGCCGAGCGGGTCGCGGCGGGCCTCGCGCGCTCGTTCCAGCTCACGACCGTGTTCGACGGGCTGCCGGTCCGCGAGAACGTGCGACTCGCGGCGCAGGCGGCGGCGTACGACGGACTGTCGCGGGCGCAACAGCTGTTCTCGGATCCCTCGCGGTTCGACGACGTCAACCGTCGGACCGCGGCGGTCCTCGACGACCTGGGGCTGACCGACGTCGCGGAGACGCGGGCGAGCGACCTGTCGTACGGCGACCGCCGCCGGCTCGAAGTCGGCCTCGTGTTGGCGACCGACCCCGAGGTGGTGTTGCTCGACGAGCCGACGGCGGGGATGGGGAGCGACGAGACGGACGAGACGATCGAGCTGATCCGGGAGGTGCTCGCGGACCGGACGGTCGTCCTGGTAGAACACAACGTGGACCTCGTCCTCCGGGTCTCGGACCGCATCACGACGCTGGGCAACGGCCGGGTGATCGCGACCGGAACGCCCGAGGAGATCGCGTCCGATCCCGACGTCCAGGAGGCGTATCTCGGGGGGTACACGGAATGACGACGCAGGACTCTCCGGCGGAACGGGATTCGGAGACCGGACGGACGCGACACGAGCGGCCGGTGCTGCGCGTCGATTCTGTGACCGCCGGCTACGGGTCGACCACGGTGCTCCGGGAGGTGAGCTTCGACGTCGACGATGGGGAGGTCGTCGGCGTCGTCGGACGGAACGGCGTCGGGAAGACGACCACGCTCCGGACGGTTATGGGCTCCGTCGCGCCCCGATCGGGGGCGATCACCTACGAGGGGGAACCGATCACGGAGCTGGGCCCGGAAGCGACCGCCGGTCGCGGGATCGCGCTCGTTCCCGAGGAGCGCCGGATCTTCGGCGACCTCAGCGTCCAGGAGAACCTCGAACTCGCGCAGTTGGGCGGGGCTGCCGGCGTCGACGGGTGGGAGATCGACGACGTGCTGGCGACGTTCGAGAACCTCGATCGGAAGCGGACGGCGGCCGGGAACGCCCTCAGCGGCGGGGAACAGCAGATGCTCGCCATCGGCCGCGCGCTCGTCAGCGGCGCCCGGACGCTGCTGCTCGACGAACCGACCGAGGGCCTGGCGCCGTACGTCGTCGAACGCGTCGTCGAGACCATCGAGGAGCTCGGGGAGGCGGGCCTGACGATCGTCCTCGTCGAGCAGAACGTCCGGATGGCGCTCGACGTCTGCGACTACGTGTACGTGATGGACAACGGCCGGATCGTCCACGAGAGCCCCAGCGACGAACTCAGTGACGATCAAGCGGTCCTCGACCGGCACCTCGGCGTCACGCTGTCGTAGGGCGCGTAGCGCACACGGCGTCCGTCGCGCGATCCCCCCGCAGTGAGCCGCGTTCTCCTGCCGCGGAACCCGAATCGGAGCCCGCACAACTTTATACCGGGGTTCGAAAGCGAATGGTATGACCGGATCGGAAGGTTCGTCGGACGCGCGGCGGTCAGTTGGGCGAAGACGCGCACTGCAGTTCGTCGGCGGCGGCGCGCTCGCGACGGCGCTGGGGACGGCCGGCTGCGTCCAGCAGGCGAACGACGGCACCGAAACCGCGGACTCGACCGACGGCGAGACGACGGACGCGAACGGGACCACGGCGACGGGCCCCGAGAGCGTCACCTTCGGCGTGCTCGTCCCGACGAGCGGCCCGTCGGCGCCGCTCGGCCAGGCGCAGCGACAGGGGGCCGAACTGGGCGTCCAGTACGTCAACGAGAGCGACGCCTTCGACTTCACGATCGAGGCGGTGTACGAGGACACCCAGACCGACTCCGCGACCGGCCTGCAGCGAGCGCGGAAGGTCGTCGAGGACGACGGCGCACAGTACATCGTGGGCGCGCTCGAGAGTTCGGTGGCCCTCGCGGTGGCCGACTACGTCAGCGGCCGGGACGTGGTCTACACCTCCGGCGCGGCGACGATCGAACTGACCGGCGAGAACTGCAATCCCAACACGTTCCGGACGGAGACGAACGCCGCCCAGCAGATGGCGGGACTGGCGGACTTCGCCGCCGAGGAACTCGGCTCGCGCCTGTGGCTGCACACCACCGACGACGCCTACGGGAACTCGGCGCTCAATCAGATCCGACGGCGGATCGAGGCCCAGGACCTGGACCTCGAAGTCGTCGGCGAGACGATGCCCGACAAGGGCACGAGCAACTACGGCCCCCAGATCAGCCAGATCTCCAACTCCGACGCCGACGTGCTCGCGATCCCCGACACCGGGGCGGACCTGATCAACTTCATCCGACAGGCGAACAGCGCCGGGCTGAAGGAGGAAGTAGACATCATCGGCACGGCGCTGTTCGCGCAGGTGAGCCGCCAGGCGCTCGGGTCGGCCGCGGTCGGGACGTACTCCTCGACGCTCTACAACCACAGCCTGGAGACCGGCGACAACCGGGAGTTCGTCGCGGCCTACCAGGACGCGTACGACGGCGTCCCGGGGAGCTTCGCCCGCGTCGGGTACGATATGGTCCGGATGACCGCCCGCGGGATCCAGGCCGCCGGCGCGAGCGACCCGGCGCAGGTACGCGAGACCCTGGAGGGGCTGGACGTGACGACGGCGCTCGGGACGACGCCGTTCCGGGAGTGCGACCACCAGGCGGTCAACCCGGTCTGGACGGGCGAGATCGTCGAGGGCGAGGGGATCCCGGCGGTCGATCTCCTCGAGAAGGTCCCCGGCTCCGAGGCGATCCGGCCGTGCGCCGAGACCGGCTGTAGCCTCTGATCGCCGCGTGACGCCGCACGTGAGGAGGTGCTAATATGAGTCATACCGACATCCTGCTCGCCGTCGACGCCGGGACGTCGACCATCAAGACGGTCGCGTTCGACGATTCGGGCCGGGAAGTCGCCGTCGCGAAGCGCGAGATCGAGACGCAGCGGCCCGCACCGGGCCGCGCCGAACAGGAGATGCCCGCGGTCTGGGACCGCACGCGGGAGACGATCCGGGAGGCGGTCGACGCGCTCCCGGCGGACACCGCGCCCGTCGGCGTCGGTCTCACGGGCCAGGGCGACGGCCTGTGGGCGATCGACGCCGACGGCGACCCCGTCGGTGACGCGATCCTCTGGTCGGACAGCCGCGCCGCCGGCATCCTCGAGGAGTGGGACGAGGACGGCCGACTGGCCGAGATCGTCGACCAGTGCGGGTCGGCCCCGTACCCGGGGATGAGCCTCCCGCTCTTGGCGTGGCTCGCCCGCGAGGACCGCGAGCGGCTCGAACGGATCGAGACGGCCCTCTCCTGCAAGGACTGGCTCGCCTATCGGCTGACGGGCGAACGGAGCATCGACCACAGCGAGGCCACGGTCCCGTACCTGGACAAGTCGACCGAGGCGTACGACCGGGCCGTCTTCGATCGCTGTGCGATCCCGGAGGCGAGAGACGTACTGCCGCCGCTGACCGCGCCGACCGACGTGGTCGGGCGAGTGACCGACGAGGCGGCCGAAGAGACCGGTCTCGATCCCGGACTGCCCGTCGTCAGCGGGCTGTTCGACGTCCCCGCGTCGGCCATCGGGAGCGGGGTGGCGACGACGGGCGGTGCGACGGTCACGCTGGGCACGTCGCTGACTCACCAGGTGTTCGTCGACGGCCCGCAACCGGAGACGTCGGGCATCCAGATGAGCCTCGGACTGGACGGTCTCTGGACGTACGCGATCGGATCGAACGCGGGCACGCCGAGCCTCGAGTGGGCCGCCGAGACGATCGCGGACGATGTCGAAGTCGCGGACCTCGAAGGCCTCGCGGCGGAGGCGCCGCCGGGAAGCGACGGCGCCGTCTACCACCCGTATCTGAGCACGACCGGCGAGCGAGGGCCGTTCGTCGACCCCGACGCGCGCGGGCAGTTCATCGGGCTGAACCCCGAGCACGGGCGCGAGGCGCTCGTTCGGGCGGTCTACGAGGGGCTCTCGTTCGCAGTCCGGGACTGCGTCGAACACCTGCCGGCGGACCCGACCGCGCTGACCCTGACCGGCGGCGGCACCCGCTCGGCGTTCTGGTGCCAGCTGCTGGCCGACTGCCTCGACCGGCCGGTGATCGTCACCGAGGGGTCGGAGCCCGGCGCGAAGGGGGCGGCGATCCTGCTCGGGCTCGCGACCGACCGCTTCCCGTCGCTCGAGGCCGCGACCGAGCGGATGGTCTCGACCGACCGGCGGTACGAGCCGCGGGCATCCCACGCCTCCCGGTACGATTCCCTCTACGACCTGTTCAGGACGGTCCGCGAGGAGATGGAGCCGGTCTGGGAGGCGCGCGCGGCGGCGTACGACGAGGCGATCGACCGCTGAAAGTCCGGTGATGGCCTGAACGGAGTCAGCGGAGCGCCCGCGCCGCCTCGAGGGCCTCGACGTCCTCGAACGACGCCGCGGCGAGCGGCGGGCGCACGTCGGCCGTGGGGATCACGCCTCGCTCGGCGAGGAGGGCCTTCGTCGCCGGCGCGAACCCCTGGTCCATACAGCGGTCGAACAGCGGCTCGACCACCTCCCGGTGGATCCGGTCCGCGCGCTCGCCGGACGGCTCTGCGACCAGATCCGCGTAGGCCTCCGGGACCGCGTTCGAGAGCGCGTTGATGCCGCCGTCGAAGCCCATCCGGAGCGACGGCAACAGCAGCGAGTCGTACCCCTGGTAGAGCCGGAAGTCCTCGGGCGTGCGGTGCATCGCCCGCAGTCCGTACGCGAGGTCGCCGCTGGAGTCCTTCAGCCCGAAGACCGCCTCGTGCTCGGCCGCGGCGACGACGGTCTCGACGGGGATCGGCTCGCCCACGCACGCCGGGATGTTGTAGAGGCACAGCGGCAGCGGGCTCGCGTCCGCGACCGCCTCGAAGAACCGCCGGAGCCCCGGCTCGCGGTTCGAGTTGTGGAAGAACGGCGCCGTGAGGACCGCGGCGTCGACGCCGAGGTCGGCGAGGGTCTCGAGCCACTCGACGGTCTCGCGCACGCTCGTCCCGGTCCCCCCGGCGAGCACCGGCACCTCGCCGCCGACCCGGTCGACCGTGCGTTCGACGAGCCGGCGGCGCTCCTCGCGGGTGAGGCTCGCGGCCTCGCCGGTCGTCCCGCAGGGGAAGACTCCGGTCACGCCGCCGTCGACGACGTGGGTCAGCAGTTCGTCGAACGACTCCCAGTCGATGTCGGTCCGGTCGAACGGCGTCGCCAGCGGCGGCGTCACGCCCTCGATCGCGGGCGGCTCTCGAGTCATACCCGTCCCTCCCGCCGCGCGAACCTAAAATTTCGGGGACGGGGGCGTCGCGATCGGCCCGCTCGGACGTCCATCGGCCGGAGTGTCGAACTCAGTGCTCGATGCCGAGTTCGTCCAGCAGCGTCTCGGCCGCCTCGCGGGAGGAGCCGGGACCGCGCGCCGTGAGCAGGTCGCCGTCGACGGTGACCGAGGTGTCGGCGTCGAGTTCGGCGTCCCAGTCGGCGCCGGCGGCCTTCACCTCGTCTTCGACCCAGTAGGGGAGCTTCCGGCCGTCGGGCATCAGGTCCCGCTCGTCGACGATGCCCTCCTCCCACTCGTTGGGGAAGCCCGTGACCGACCGGCCCTCGACGAGGTGGCTGCCGTCCGCCTCGCGGGTGAACGCGAGGATTCCCACGGCGTGGCAGACGACGAGTGCCTTCCCCTCGCCGCCGCCGACGGCGCTCAGGAGCGCCTGCCGGGCGTGGCGGTCCTGATTGATATCCCACTCGGTCCCGTGGCCGCCGGGGAAGACGACGGCGTCGTAGTCGGTGGCGTCGACGTCGGCCAGCGGCTCGGGATCGTTCAGCCGGTCGTCGTTCGCGTCGACCTCGCGGACCCGCTGGGCCGTCTCCTCGCCGACGTTGTCGGGGTCGACCGATCGCTCGTCGACGACCGGCGGGTTCCCCGTCGGCGTCGCGACCGTGACGTCGACGCCGGCCTCCGAGAGCGCGGTCAGCGGCTCGACGCACTCTTCGCCCCAGTACCCCTCTTCGCTGACGATGAACAGCGCTGAAGTCATACGGGTACGGATAGTCGACCCGCGCGATAAGGTCTTTTCATCCCGGAAGATCGTTCCCGGTCGACGCCGCGACCACAAGCGTATTTACGCCGTCGGCCCCCGGCGCTACCCGTGCTTCGACGCGCCCGCGAGTACGGTCCGGCGCTCCTCGTCCCGCTGGCGTGGGGGTTCGTGACGGCCGCCCACCTCGGCGCCGTCGCCGATTCGACGCTGTTCGTCGCCCACGTCGTGATGACGGTCCTCCTGGCGGTCTTCGCCGTCACCGGACGGGCGGAGATGCGCGCGGGGACGCTCCGCGTCTGGTGGCGGATCGTCGCGGTCGGGTTCGGCGTGACGCTCCTGGGGACCGTCGGCTTCCGCCTCGGCGACGCGGGCGCGCCGCTCCGGGCGATCGCCCTCTTCGGCTGGATGTTGCTCCCGGCCGTCGGCTTCGTCGATACCGGGCGACGCGGCCCCGATCGCCCCTGGCTGTACTACGGCGCGGCCCTCGGCTCGGTGCTCGGGGCCGTCGTCTACGCCGGCGGGCTGGTGACGACGTCGCCGACGTTCACCGTCACGGGACTCGCGCTCGTCGGTATCGCACAGACCGCCGGGATCGTCGACGCCGCATTCGGCTACTGACCTCGACTCTCGACCTCCGGCTCATAATGACTAGTCTCGTCTCGTACCGATGATCGCCGTGAACGTGGGTGGCGATCACCGGCAAACGGTGAGACTAGTCAGTATCAGATGAACTCCGTGTTCTGCGGGCCGTTGGTGATGTGGACCTCGAACGGCTGGGTCCCGACGTCGTCCTGCTCGACGAGGTGCCAGTAGGTCTCGGCCATCTCGTCGGGGTCGAGGAAGGTGTCGGGGTCGCGGTCGGGGTACCGCTCGCGCGTCCCCGGATTGTCGATCTGCCCGTCGATCACGACGTGGGCGACGTGGACGCCCTCGGGGCCGTACTCCTGGGCGATGTCCATCGCCATCCCGCGGGCGGCGAACTTCGCGGCCGTGAAGCCGATCGTGCCGCCGAGGCTCCGGACCGAGGAGGTCGCGCCGGTGAAGAGCACCGTCCCGCCGCCGGAGTCGACCATATCGCCGACCGCCTCCTGGGAGGCGACGAAGGCGCCGCGGCCGCCGACCTCCCAGGCGCGCTCGAACTCGTCGACGCTGGAGTCGAGGAGCCCCTGCCACGACGCCGCGCTGGCGTGGTTGACCAGGACGTCGATCGAACCGAACGCCTCGCGGACGGTCTCGAACCCCTCGCGGATCGCCTCGACGTCCCGGAGGTCGGTCTGGACCGCGAGCCCCTCGCCGGGATCGGGGAGGTCGTCCGCGAGATCTTCAATAAAATCTGTCGTCCGCGCGAACAGCGCGACCTGGCAGCCCTCCGCGGCGAACCTCCGTGCGATCGACGATCCGAGCCCGGGCCCGACGCCCGCGATGACGGCCGTTCGTGTCATACCGGCCAGGTCGACCGCGGGACGCAAAACCGTGGCGGCTGTCGATCCGCGTCTCCCGTCCGGGTCGGGACTTTTGTCGCTCCGCTCGTATCCGACGGTATGGCGGGTCCCGATCCCGACGAACTCCGGCGCGTCGTCGCCGACTTCCCGGCGCCGCCGGACGACGACCGCTTCGACCGCGCGGACGACCTCCTCGACGGCGCCTACGGGGCGATGGCCGATCGCTGGCACCCCGAACTGGAGCGGCTGACGGCGGCGTACGCGGACGGCGAGGTGCTCCGCGAGCGCGTCCTCGAACACGCCGAGTCGGTGCCGTCGGTCCGGCTCTCCGAGGGCGCCGCGCCCCTCCGCCGTCGACGCGAGGCGTTGGCGGAGGCGGCCGCGATCCTCGACGAAGTGGCGGCGGTCTCGGCGTGGTACGGCGATCTCCGCGCGCTCCTGGGCGACGACCCCGACGACCTGACCCGGTTCGAGCGGCTCCTGCACGACGTCGGCTACGCGCTGGCGCACCTGTTGTTTCTGGGCGCCTCGTCGCCCGAGGCGGTCGTCAGACGTCTCCGCCTGGCGTATCGATCCGTGGGGGTCCGGATCGACGACACCGACACCGAGGCTGGCGCCGAGCGGACGACGTTCACCTGCCCGTACCGGGACGTCGCGGCCGGCCGGTACGGCGAGCGCTGGGTCTGCCACGAGAAGCTCGACCGCGTCGACGACGGCTACGTGACCTACCTCGACGAGCGCGGCATCGACTACCAGCGCCCGCGGGGCTGTCCCAGAGGTGAACAGTGCTACTCGACGGTCGCCCGCGACGCCCCGGGACAGTGGTGGCCGAAGACGCCGCCAGACGCCCTCGCCGTCGAGCCCGTCAGAGAAGAACCGTGACGGGAGGCGATAGGCGAGACGCGGTCGCGTTCACCGTCGAACAGGCCCGCCGGATCCAGCGCGATTACGGGACGTGGGCGCCGCTGTACGACTGGTTCGCACGCGCGACCGCGTCCGTGGGCGGCGTCCGCGCGGGCTGCGTCCGAGCCCTCGATCCGGACCCCGGCGACACCGTCGTCGACTTCGGCTGCGGCCCCGGCGTCAACCTCCCGGCGCTCCGGGAGGCTGTCGGCCCCGACGGCCGCGTCGTCGGCGTCGACATCACCGGGCCGATGCTCGACCGTGCCCGGCAGCGCGTGCAGCGGCGAGGGTGGGAGAACGTCGAACTCGTCCGCGGGGACGCCACCGACCCCCCGATCGGGGGCGTCGACGCCGCGCTCTCGACGTTCGTGACGTCGCTGTTTTCCGATCCCTACGCCGTGGTGAGTCGGTGGTGCGACATCGCCGACAGCGTCGTCGTGACGAACTTCGCGCCGCGGGGCAGCGCGCCGGCGAACGCCGCGCTCCGGGCGTTCGCCCGGCTGAACGCTCGGCTCTTCGACGTCGAGGGCGGCGACGTCCTCCGGCAACTCGACGAGCGAACGGCAGCCTCCCGGCGCGCGCTCCGGGATCGGATGGACATCGTCGAGCGCGAAACCTACGTCTTCGGGACGATCGAACTGAACGCCGGTCGCCGGAATTGACGATTTGGTATCGTCGTATTTGGTTTATATCCGTTCTCGAAGCGAATCGACACGTTGATACTCGAAACCGTGGATTTCCACCTATGCAGGGCCTCCAGTACAGTCGCGACCGCGGCCGCGACGTCCTCGAATGCCGACGCTGTGACGCGACGTTCCCCGAGGGGAAGGCGACGACCGACGGCTGGCACTACGTCTGCCCCGAGTGCGGCGAGGGTCGCGGGATCGGCGACGGTCTGCGCCGACTGTAGGCCGATCCGTCTTCGCGCTGCGACGCGGACTGAATCATTTTTACCCCGGGCGCCCGCACGCTCTCGTAATGACTGCGTACGACTACGACGAGCTCGGCCTCGTCGCGGGGCTCGAGATCCACCAGCAGCTCGACACCGCGACGAAGCTGTTCTGCGGCTGTCCGACCGAGGAGCGCGACCCCGAGGCGGCGACGCGATCGTTCACGCGATACCTCCACCCGACCAAGAGCGAACTCGGCGAACTCGACGAGGCGGCGCTCGAAGAGAGCCAGGTCGAGCGCGAGTTCGAATACCTCGCCTACGACACGACCTGTCTCGTCGAGGAGGACGAGGAGCCACCCCACCGGCTGGACCGGGAGGCCCGCGAGGTCGCCCTCCAGATCGCCGACCTGCTGGAGATGGAGTCCGTCGACCAGGCCCACGTGATGCGGAAGCTCGTCATCGACGGCTCGAACACCTCCGGATTCCAGCGGACCGCGCTCGTCGCCCAGGACGGCGCGATCGAGACCGACGACGGCCCGGTCGGCGTCGAGGACCTGCTCCTCGAGGAGGAGTCCGCCCAGCGCGTCGAGGAGCGCGGCGACGACGTGACCTTCTCGCTCGACCGTCTCGGCGTCCCGCTCGTCGAGATCGGCACCAGTCCCGACATCGACTCCCCCGCGCAGGCGCAGGAGGCCGCCGAGACGATCGGGATGCTGCTCCGCTCGACCGGCGCGGTCAAGCGAGGCCTCGGCACGATCCGCCAGGACGTCAACGTCTCCATCGCCGACGGCGCCCGCGTGGAGATCAAGGGCGTGCAGGCGCTGGACCAGATCGCCGAGATCGTCCGCCAGGAAGTGGGCCGGCAGGTCGAGTTGCTCTCGATCCGCGACGAGTTGCGGGAACGGGGCGCGAGCGTCGGCGACGTTCGGGACGTCTCCGAGGTCTTCGCCGAGACGGACTCCGGCGTGATCGGCGGCGCGCTCTCCGATGGAGGCGTGGTAAAGGCCGTGCCGCTATACGAATTCGACGGGCTGGTGGGTCGGGAACTCCAGCCGGACCGCCGGCTCGGCACCGAGTTCTCCGACCACGCCAAGCGCCGCGGCGCGGGCGGCATCTTCCACACCGACGAACTGCCCGCCTACGGCGTCACGGAGGCGGAGGTCGAGGACCTCCGCGCGGCAGTCGGTGCGGGCGAGGACGACGCGGTCGCCATCGTCGCCGACGACCCCGAGACCGCCGAGGCGGCCATCGACGCGGCTGCCGACCGCGCACGGACCGCGATCGAGGGCGTCCCCGAGGAGACCCGCGGCGCCAACGACGACGGCACGACGCGCTACCTCCGGCCGCTGCCCGGCGCGGCGCGGATGTACCCCGAGACGGACGTCCCGCCGGTCGAACTCGACCCCTCGGAGGTCGAGACGCCCGAACTGCTGACCGAGAAGGTCGAGCGCTACCAGTCCGAGCACGGCCTCGACGCGGGGCTGGCCGAGCAGGTCGCGTACGGCCGCCGGATGCCGCTGTTCGAGCGGGCCGTCGAGGAGGGCATCGACGCGACGTTCGCGGCCGGCCTCCTGGAGTCGACGCTGACCGAACTCCGCCGCGACGACGTCGCGGTCGAGAACCTGACCGACGAACACCTCCTCGGCGTGATGCACCTGGTCGAGGACGGCGACCTGGCGAAGGAGGGCGTCGGCGACGTCCTGGAGACGCTCGCCGAGGACCCCTCGCTCACCGCCGAGGAGGCCGTCGAGGCGGCCGGGCTCTCGGGCGTAGGCGAGGCGGAGGTCCGCGAGGCCGTCAGCGAGGTCGTCGAGCGGAACGCCGAGCAGGTCCGGGAGGAAGGAATGGGCGCGTTCTCGGCGCTGATGGGCGAAGCGATGGGCGCCCTGCGGGGGAAGGCGGACGGGGAGGTCGTCAGCGACGTCCTCCGCGAGGAGATCAAAAAGCGGGCCTGAGCGGTCTTCGTTCGGTTTTACAGCGTGATTATCTGATCGACGCCGACGCCCTCGAGCGCCGCGTAGAGGTCGGGGAAGCAGCCGACGGAGACGCCCTCGACGGTGTTTTTCGCCTCGAAGCGGTCCCGTCCGTCGTCGTCGGTGTACTCGAACTCCGCGAGCCCGCGCTTCGTCGCGCACTGGTCACAGAGCATCAGGAGGATGTCCCGCTCGTCGGCGACCTCGGCGAGGCGCTCGCCGATCGGGTCGCCCTCCCGGAGGGCGAAGGTGTTGTCGTGGAAGAAGAACATCCCGACGACGTCGACCCCGTGGGTGCCGTTCTCCAGTTGGGGAAGGATCATACCGCCGAGCACGTAGTCGATCGTCTGTCCGGCCGTCGCGAAGACGTAGGCGACTTTCACGGTCGCCCATCGCGGCGGATCGTGATTCGAGTATCGGCCCCGGAGCAAGTCGCCGGCGTCTGTGACGGCGTCGCCGTGGCGGTTGAGTCGCTACCGCTAGTCCATCGAGATCCCGGGGTCGGCTTCCTGGCCGACGTCGATGGCGCAGGAGGCCGTGTACTCGACGTCGTGGACGGAGTCGATCGCCGGGTCGTCGCCGCAGACCGGACAGTCGTCCTTCTTCGTGATCTCGACGGTGTCGAACTCCATGTTCAGCGCGTCGTAGAACACCATCCGCCCGTCGAGGAGTTCGCCCTTGCCGATGATCGCCTTCACGGCCTCGGTGGCCTGGATGCAGCCGACCGTCCCCGGCAGGACGCCGAGCACGCCCGCGGTCGCGCAGTTGGGGACCATCCCCGCCGGCGGCGCCTCGGGGAACATACAGCGGTAACACGGGGAGTCCTCGCCGCCCGCGAACGTCGTGATCTGGCCCTCGAACTTGAAGATCGAGCCGTGGGAGAAGGGGATCCCCGCGAGCGTACACGCGTCGTTGACGAGGTAGCGCGTCTGGAAGTTGTCCGTCCCGTCGACGACGAAGTCGTAGCCCTCGATGAGGTCCTCGATGTTCTCCGGTCGGACCCGGAGGTCGTGCTTCTCGACGTCGACGTCGGGGTTCAGGTCCGCGACGAACTCCGCGGCGCTGTCGACCTTCTTCCGGCCGACGTCGTCGTCGCCGTGGATGACCTGGCGCTGGAGGTTCGACAGTTCGACCTCGTCGTCGTCGGCGATGCCGAGCGTCCCGACGCCCGCGGCCGCGAGGTACTGAATGATCGGTGCGCCGAGCCCGCCGGCGCCCAGGACGAGCACCTCGGCGTCGAGGAGGTCCTTCTGCCCCTCGGGGCCTACGTCGTCCATAATGATGTGCCGGGAGTACCGGTCCAACTGCGTCGGGTCGAGGTCCAGTTCGCTCATATCCCTCGTATGGAATCCCCGGGCGATAAGGCCGACGGAGGTGTGCGCGTCTTCCGCTATCGCGGACGCGACGGATCCCCGTGGACACCGTGGTTGCCGCCGACGTGCCGCTTATGTGTCGTACGGCCCAACCGCGGCGTATGCCGAAGATCAAAGTGCCGGCAGTGCTCGGCGGCGGCAGCGCCTCTTCGACCGTCGAAGTCGCCGGGGGCACGCTCGCGGAAGCGTTCGAGAACCACGCCGCCGAACACGGCCCGGAGCTCCGGGACAGCGTGATCGACGACGGCGAGATCAAGGAGTTCATCAACGTCTACGTCGACGGCAGCGAGGTCGCCGACCTCGACGCCGCCGTCGAGGAGGACAGTCGGATTCGGGTCATTCCCGCCGCCAGCGGCGGTCGGTAGTCCGAGTCCGAATCCGGTCCGGACCCTGCTCGACCGGATCGACCCCCGACTACGACGTTTTGATGCGGATCGTCAGCCCGTCCCCGTCCGCGGTTCCCGTGGCCTCCCAGCCGTGGGCCCGCGCGAGCGTCCGGACGTTCGGGAGGAGCATCCCCGTCTCCGCGGAGGGGACTGCCTCCCCGTAGCTGAACGCGCGCTCGAACTCCGCGGGCGAGAGGGCGTCGCCGTCGCTCGCGATTCTGAGTTCCTCGTCCGTCCGCGAGACGGTGACTGTCGTCGCCCCGTTCGCGCGGGCGAACTCGAAGGCGTTCTTGAACAGGTCCGCGAGGCGGACCTCGTCGCCGTAAATCGATCCGTCGGCATCGATCGAGAGCGACATCCCGTCCGTCGTCGCGGCCGCCCAGCCGCGTTCGACGACCGCCGAAACGTCGCATACGTCCCGCCCCTGGAGGGTCTGGCCGTCACGTGCGAGCTTCGAGAGGTCGGTGGTGATCCGGTCCATCCGCTCGAGGGCGTCGGTCACCCGCTCGTAGAACTCTGGGGAGGCTGACGACGACTCCGCGTCGTCGAGGGCCTCCTCGCCCATCACGTCCAGATACCCCCGGGCGATCGCCAGCGTGTTCCGGAGTTCGTGGGTGATGGCCTCGGCGAAGTCGTCGAACTGGTCGTTCTGCCGCTGGAGCTCCCGGCGCTGGCGCTCCAGAACCGTGACGTCCGAGAGGATCACGACCCGCCCGAACCGCTCGCCACCGCTCTCGAGCGACTGCCGCTCGACGGCGTAGTACTGCGTCACACCGCCGACGTCGGTCTCGACGAGGTCGTCCCCGTCCGCGAGCTTCGCCGCCAGCGACGGGTACGCGGCGGCGAGCGGCTCTCCCGCCGCGTCCCCCAGGTCGGGGAAGTGGTCGGCCGCGGCCGTGTTGTAGTCGCGGATCGCCTCCTCCCGATCGAACACGACGATGGGATCGTCGAGCGCCTCCAAGACGTCCTGCCGCCAGAACGCCGGTAGGGCGACGAACTGCTCGTCGACGACGTAGAGGACGCCGACGGCGAACACCGCCACGCCGACGGGCTCGTAGTTCAGCGTGAGGAGGAGGTGGCCGGTGTAGCTGAGGATGTCGAGGACGACGGGGAGCGCCGTGACGGCCACGAGCGCGGCGAGCGGCCTCGTCTCCAGGTTCGACTGGGAGAACAGCTCGTACAGCAGATAGAAGCCGATCGCGGTGAGGACGTAGGAGAGCCCCGTCACGAACCAGTGCGCCGGCATCAGCTGAATCGTCAGGTGCGGAAACGGCTCGGCGACGAGGCTGCTCCGGAAGTAGAGGCCGTGGTAGGGGTTCGTGATCTTCACCGCGACGATCACGGTGTAGATGGCGACGGCGAGCTGTCGAAACACCGGCTTGCGGTGGTAGTCGTGACCCGTGTAGGCGGAACAGAAGTACAGCCAGGCGGCGACGGTGGGTAGTCCGACCACCAGCCCGAGGATGTACAGCAGTTCCTTGCCGGCCGCGGACGGAACGAGCAGCCGAGCGGCCTCGCTCGCCGCCCACAGCCCGCTCAGCAGGAGCAGCGCGAGGAGTCCCCGCCGGACGTCCGCGTTCGGCACCTGCGAGACGGCCCGGGTCGCCGCGAAACACGCCGCACCCGACAGCGCGAAGAGGAGAACCAGCGCTATCTGGAGGGCGTTCATATGTTAGTCATAGTGTTCTCTTAGAGAAGTGCGCTACAAATATGTTGCTTACACGCACAGGCAGGTGTTTTTTCCGCGACAGCGCGTCGAACCCCGGCGTTCCGCCACGATTACGACGCGTCGGAGGCCAGATAGTCCTCCCACAGCGGGATGTCCGCGTACTTGTCGCCGCGGTCGCACAGCACGATGACGACGGTGTCGTCCGCGTCGAGGTCCGTCTCGGCGTGCAGTTCGCGGACGGCCTGGACGCCGCCGCCCGAGGAGGTCCCGACGACGAACTGGCCGTCGACGCGGAGTTCGTCCCGCACCGTCGATTCGCCGTACTGGCCGGTGTCGACGATCGGGACCTCGTCGTCCTGGTAGCGCTCCCTGAGCTCCCTGGCGCGGTCGTAGGCGTCGTCGGTGGCGACGTAGACCTTCTCGTCGAGCACGGACTCGTCGTAGGTCTCGGGGTGGTAGTGGTCGCCCGTCCTGAGGTATTTCAGGCCGTCGATGGCGTGGAGCGCCTCGGCGGGCTCGAAGCCGACGACGGTCACGTCGCCCTGGGCGTGGAGCCCGCGGCCGGTGCCGGTGACGGTGCCGCCGGTGCCGGCGCCCGCGACGAAGTGGGTCACCTCGCCGCCGGTCTGCTCCCAGATCTCCGGGGCGGTCGTCCGCTCGTGGGTCCCGGGGTTGTCGGGGTTCTCGTACTGGTTCGGTCGGTAGTAGCCCTCGGGGTCGGCCGCGATGAGTTCCTCGCAGCGCTCGATGACCGCGTCGTAGCCGCGGTCGGCGTCGACGAAGTGGATCTCCGCGCCCGCGTCCTCGACGGCGCCGATCTTCCCGCCGCTGGCGTTGTCGGGCATCACGATCTCGACGTCGTAGCCCCGCGCGGTCGCGAGGCGGGCGATCTCGCTGCCGGTGTTGCCGCTGGTCGGCTCGATGACGGTCTTGTCGGGGGTGAGGTCGCCGCGCTCCTCGGCGCCGTCGAGCATCCCCTTGGCGATGCGGGACTTGATCGAGCCGCCGCCGTACGGGGCCTCGTAGAGGTTCAGCCACTCCACCTTCGCGTAGACGGTCGCCGGCACGTCGACGTCGAGTTCGACGAGCGGCGTCTCGCCGATGTGGGCCTCGTCGAACGCCGGGGCGGTACCGCTCATACTCGGTTCACCGCCCCGGACGGCCAAAGGCCTGCCGTCTCCGGAATCGCGCGACTGGGGCCGGAGCCGTCGTCGTCGGCCGCCGCGACGACCTCAGATCGCACAGCCGACCTCCCGGTAGAGCCAGTGGGTCATCACGTAGGTACCGAGGACGATCCCCGCGCCCGCGAGGATCGAGTGCAGCGACAGCAGCGCGACGCCGCTGAAGAGGTTCGCGATGTTGCAGCCCGGCGCCAGCCGGGAGCCGACGCCCATCAGCAGGCCGCCGACGACCGGGTTCGGGAGGCGCTCGACCTTGGGCCACCGGATCCGGAAGTCGCCGGAGGCCTTCGCCGCCAGGAACGACCCGAGCACGACCGACAGCACCATCAGCATGTCCACCGTGACCGAGATGTCGCCGCCGCGGAACAGGATCGACCCCCAGTACTCGACGCTGCCGACGTCGACGCCGGCCTGCGCGAGGAGCCAGCCGGCCCACTTGGCCTCGCTGCCGGTGATCGCCCAGGCCCCGTACACCCAGAACCACAGGCTGGCGACGAGTGCGAGGCCGATTCCGGCGGTCCGCGCGTCCCAGGAGTCCCGCAGGCGGTCAGCGAGCGGGCGATCGTCCGAGCGGATCCCGTCCACGTACGCGCGGGTGCCGGACGACAGGTCCCGGAGGCCGATCGACAGCGCCGAGATCGACCGCGTCGGCAGACTCGCCTGCGCCCGGGCGTCCGCGGGGGCGTCGGTGCCGCCCCGCGGCTCGTCGGGGAGCTTCGCTCGGCCCCGCACGAACGCGTACAGGAGTACGAGCACTGCGGCGACCAGGGCGCCCGTCACCGCCGGGGGCCAGGGCGCCGCGAGGTAGAGCGTCGCGCCGTCGCCGAAGCGCAGCGGCTCGAAGTAGACCGAGCGGAGCGTCGGGAAGGCGTACGCGAAGGCGACGTAGCCGACCCCCATGAACAGGAGCGTGATCCAGAACTGCACGTAGCCTTGGCCGGCCCGGTAGAGCGTTCCCGAGGCGCAGCCGCCGGCCATCGTCATCCCGATCCCGAAGACGAAGCCGCCGAACAGCGACGCCAGGCCCCACGGCGGCGTCCAGAAGCCCCGGAAGAAGCCCAGCGTGGCCTGGAGGCTCCAGAACAGGGTCATCACGATCACCCCCGCGATGACGCCTTTCAGCACGCGGGTGTCTTTGAACGCGACGAAGTCGCGGAACGCGCTGACGAAACAGAAGCGCGCCTTCTGGAGGAGCACTCCGAAGGCGAGGCCGACCCCGATCGAGACGAGGACGTACCCCAGTGGCGAGAGCGTTGGCATAGGAACGGGAAGGCGCTCCCGCCGCGTCCCTCTGACGGAGGGGACCAGTCTTGCCCGTTGACGCCGAAAGAGGCAACATATTCTCCTTTCGGGGACAACGGGCAATGGCTGAGCGCTCCGACGTACCTAACCCTGTACGCCCTGTTCATTCGACAATGAGCGACGAGTCCGACGACGAGATCCTCTATCCGAACCGAGGCTCCGCGGGGGAGCGAGACGACGGCGGCCGCGTGTCGCGACGGGCGCTGCTCGCCGGCTCCGCGGCCGCGGGGACGGCGGCGACGGCCGGCTGTACCGGGCTGACCGGGGGCGACGGCTCCGGCGGCGGGGGCGGGCAGGAGGGCCCGCCGACGGTGTTCGTGTTCAACACGGGCGACATGACGGTCAGCGTCATCGACGCCGAGGCGGACGAGCTGGTCACCACGACGTACCTGGGCGCGACGGCGTCGTTCCCCTCGAACCAGTACATCGTCGAGCAGCTCGATCAAAGCCGGCCCATCGCGTGGCTCAACGTCGACAACGGCGTCCGCGGCGTCGACGTCGCGTCCCTCTCCGAGGAGGCCTCCTTCGAGACCGGCTCCGGCGCCAACTGGCAGGAGGTCACCCCCGACGGGAAGCACCTGATCGTCAGCGCGCGCGAGCCGGTCCACAAGCAGTTCCGGCTCGACGCCGACCCGAGTTCGGAGACGTTCGGCGAGGTGACCGGCGAGATCGACCGCAAGCCCGAGGGCGGCCGCGGCGACCACTCGGGCCCCGGGCCGTGCGACGTCACGATCCACCCGAGCGGCGAGTACGCGTTCGTCCCGGACATCTTCAGCGACACGCTCACCGTCCTCCGGATCGACCCCTTCGAGATCGTCACGCAGGTCGGCGTCGATCCGGTCGTCGACGGCGTCGACGCGGTCAGCCCGTGGATGGACACCGCCGCCTGGAACGGCGACACGCTTCTCGTCGAGAACAACGAGGGCGAGCACGGCACCGAGAGCGTCTGGGACGTCAGCGACCCCGAGAACCCCGAGGAGGTCACGCGGCTCACCGCCGAGGACGACCTCGGCGCGCTGCCGCTGACCAGCGAGATCGGCCCCGACTCCAAGACCGGCTACGTCTTCACGGCCAACTCCAAGGACGTGACCGTCGTCGACCTGGAGTCGAACGAGGTGACGAACCGCCTCGACGTCGGCGGCTCGGCGTTCGTCGGCACGTGGGGGCCAAGCCAGGAGAAGCTCTACGTCCCGGTCCAGACCTCCGACGAGGTCAAGGTGATCGACCACGCCGCCGGCGAGATCACCGCGACGATCGGCGTCGGCTCCAAGCCCTACGGGGCGACCGCGGGCAACGTCCGCCCCGAGGGCGACACCGCGAGCGACCTGATGGCGTCGATGGCGAAGCTCGGCGTCGAGTTCGCGAACGCGGGAACGACGTACTGCATCGGGAACTGCGCCTGCGGCCACCAGCTGTGATGCGCGGCGGCGACAGGAATTCGACCGACGCGGGCGACGAGGCCGCACTGACTCGCCGGTCCCTCCTGGCGGCCGCGGCGGGCGCGGGCGTCGCCAGCACCGCCGGCTGTTCGGGCGTGAGCACGCCCGCCGACGTCGCGGAGGCGGCATCGATCGGCGGCAACGTGGCCTACTTCCGCGGGCCCGACCAGGTCCGGCCGGACTCGGAGGTCTTCCTCGACGCCCGGGGCCGGGAGCAGTTCCGCACGGAACACGTCTACGGCGCCCGCCACGTCCCGGTCGACGACCTGACCGCACAGACCCGGACCGACGCGGGGCTGGTCCCCGACGCCGACGCGCTCGCGGACCGACTCGGTGCGCTCGGCCTGACTCGCGACACCGACGTCGTCGTCTACGGCAGCAGCGTCGGTTCGCGGGTCTCGCGAGTGGTGTTCGTCCTCGAGTACCTGGGCCACGAGGGCGACGTCTCGGTCCTCAACGGCGGCTACGAGGCCTGGAACGGCCGCGTCGGCGTCGGCTCCCGGTCGCCCGCGAACGCGACCTACGAGGCGTCTCCCCAGGAGGAGTTCGTCGTGACGCGCGACTGGATCGCCGAGCGAGTCGGCTCGTTCAACGCCGACGGGCCCGGCCTCGTCGACGTCCGGCCGCCCGAGGCGTACCTCGGCGCCCGGAAGTCCCCGGAACTGGTCGCCTCCAACGACCGCCACGGGCACATCCCGGGCGCGATCGACGTCCACTGGACGGGGAACGTCGACGGCCGGATGCTCGCCGAGCCGGGGACGCTCGCCGGGCTGTACTTCAACAACGCGGGCCTGAGCCAGAGCGGTCGGACCGTCGTCTACGGCCAGGGCAACGTCAATCCGACCCACACGTGGCTCGTCCTCCGTGCGCTCGGCGCCGAGGACGTCTGCCTCTACGACGGCGGCTTCGCCGAGTGGGCGAACGTGCCCGAAGACCGCCGCGGCCGCTACCCGGTCGAGACGAAGACGACGACCGTCGTCGAGACCTCCGGGAGCGTCGGCGGCGGGGGTGGCGGCGGCTTCTCCTGTACGGGCTGATGCTCGTCGCCGTCCCCTGCGCCGGCGCGGACTGCGTCGTCCTGCTCGACGGCGACGACGGGACCGAGCGGGGCCGGATCGCGGTCGGGGACCACCCCGTCCACCTCGCGGCGGTCGGGAGCGCGGTGTTCGTCGCCACGATGGGCGAGCGGGCGGTCAGCGTCGTCGACGACGGGCGAGTCGGAAAAATCGAGACGGGCATCCTCGGCCCCTCGCACTTCGCGCTGGCCGACGGGCTGGTGTTGGTCCCCTGCACCGGCGGCGACGCCGTGGCGATCCTCGATCCCGATTCCCGCTCGCTCGCGGGCCGCGTCGGCGTCGGCGCCGAACCGCACGACGCCGCCGTCCGCGACGGGCTTGCGTACGTCGGCAGCCGCGTCGACGGGACCGTCTCCGTGGTCGATCCCGACGCCGCCCGGGTGAAGCGGACGATCGACGTCGGCGCGGACGCGCGGGTCCAGGGCGTCGACGCCGGCTTCGGCGCCGTCTACGCGGTCGATCAGACCGGGGGGCGCGTCGTCCGCGCCGACGAGACCGACGTCACGGCACGCGCGGACGTCGGCGCCAACCCCTACGAGGCCACGCTCGGCCCCGAGCGCGTGTACGTCGCCGGTCGCGACGACGGGACCGTGACGTCGCTCGCGCCGGACCTCTCGGATCCGGAGACCCACGGCGTGGGCGGCCGACCCACGGCCGTGTCGATCGTCGACGGCGCGCCCTGGGTGCTCGACCGCGAGCGCGCCCGGATGGTCGCCCTCGACGCCGACGCGTCGCTCTCCCTTCCGGCGCCAGCCTTCGCCGCGGACCCGGTCGGCGACGGCGACGCCGTGGCGGTCTCCCACTACGACGACGACCGGGTGAGCCTGGTCTCCACTGCGGACCGCGAGGTTCGCTGGACCGCCGAGACGCCGGCCCAGCCGTTCGAGCCGCTCGTGCTGTGAACGCAGTGCGCGCGCTGAACCCGGCGGACGCGGGACGCGCGTCAGAGATACGGGAGATGACTGCGACGTTCGAAAAGGGTTTGCTTGCAGGCGACCTTGAAACCGGTAATGGCTACTGACTGGGAAGACGTCGTCGAACTCCCCGACGAGCTCGACGACGAGACCGCAGAAGAACTCTACGACCAGGCCGACGAGGTGCAGGACATGACCGGCGAGGTCTGTCCGTATCCCCAGGTCGAGGCCAAGAAGGCCATCCAGGGGCTCGGCTCCGGCGACCTCCTGGTGCAGGAGACCGACCACGTCCCGAGCACCGAGAACGTCCCGAAGGCCGTCGAGGATCTGGCCGAGGCGAACGTCTGGAAGAGCGGCGACGGTCGCTACCGCATCTTCCTCCGGAAGCGATAACGATGGTCGAAGAGATCACCACCGAGGAGCTCCACGAGCGCATCGAATCGGGCGACGCGCCGCAGATAATCGACATCCGCGATCCCGACGAGTACGAGCGGGGACACATCCCCGGCGCGATCAACGTCCCGATGAGCGAGCTCCCGAGCCGGATCGACGAGATCGAGTGGGGCGACGACGTCGTCGTCGCCTGCCCCATCGGGCAATCGTCGATCCAGGCCGCCCGGCTGATCGGCAGCTACGAGGACGTCGAGGACGCCGGCAGCGTCCGCAGTATGGCCGGCGGCTACGACGACTGGGAGTACGAACTGGAGTCGGACGCCGACTCCGACGCCGAAGCGGAAGCCGAGGAGTAGCGTGACCGATTCGTCGCTCGTTCTCGCGCGGGACGCCTACGACGACATCGTCTATCAGGGCTACGACGGGGGCGACGAGGAGATCTGCGGGATCCTGGCGGGCGAGTACGGCGACGACGAGAGCGTCGTCCACGAGGTCCACCAGGTGCCGAACGCCGCCGAGACCCCGCAGATCCGGTACGCGATGGACCCCGAGGCGCAACTGGAAACCACCGAGGCGATCGAGGACGAGGGCCTCGAGGTGGTGGGCTTTTACCACACTCACCCGGCCGGCCCCGTCCACCCCAGCGACACCGACGCCGACCGCGCGACGTGGCCGGGCTACTCCTACGCCATCTGCGCGTTCGACGGCTACCCCTACCTCGGCTCGTGGCGCTGGACCGGCGACGAGTTCGAACGGGAGACGGTCCGCCTGGTCGAGGACGTCGATAATGACTAGTCTCGTCTCTTACCGGTGATCGCCGTGAACGTGGATGGCGATCACCGGTAAACAGTGAGACTGGTCATTAGAGTCGTAGCGTCGCGGTGGCCCGACGGTCTTCACAGAGTTCGATCCG
>JBDGUM010000093.1:0-33156 GCA_042215855.1 Halobellus sp.
CGAGGTGATGCGGGACGCCGACGACTCCTGCATCATCATCTGCAACATGGAGAACATCGACCCGATGGGCATCCACACCGGCGAGTCCATCGTCGTCACGCCCTCGCAGGTCATCCCCGACGAGGGCCACCAGGAGATGCGCGACGCGGCCCTGGAAGTGATCAGAGAGCTGGGCATCCAGGGCGGCTGTAACATCCAGTTCGCCTGGCGCGACGACGGCACGCCCGGCGGCGAGTACCGCGTCGTCGAGGTCAACCCCCGCGTCTCGCGCTCCTCGGCGCTGGCGTCGAAGGCGACGGGCTACCCCATCGCCCGCGTGACCGCGAAGGTCGCGCTCGGCAAGCGCCTCCACGAGATCGAGAACGAGATCACCGGCGAGACGACCGCCGCCTTCGAGCCCGCGATCGACTACGTGGTCACGAAGATCCCGCGGTGGCCC
Source organism: Halobellus sp. (assembly GCA_042215855.1). Taxonomy (GTDB): domain Archaea; phylum Halobacteriota; class Halobacteria; order Halobacteriales; family Haloferacaceae; genus Haloquadratum. Next base: position 440 of record JBDGUM010000093.1, read on the forward strand.
AAGGACAAGTTCGACGACGTCGACTTCACGCTCTCGACGGCGATGAAGTCGACGGGCGAGGCGATGGCGATCGGCCGCACCTTCGAGGAGTCGATGCTGAAGGCGATCCGCTCGACCGAGTACGAGCCCGCGGCCGACGTCGAGACGCTCACCGACGAGGAGCTCGAGACGGAGTTCCTGGAGCGCCCGACGCCCGACCGCACCTTCGCCATCTTCGAGGCGTTCGACCGCGGCTACTCCGTCGACGAGGTGCAGGAACTGACCGGCATCAAGGAGTGGTACCTGGAACGCTACGAGCGCGTCTCCGAGGCGATGGACGCCGCCCAGGAGGGCGACTACACCACCGCCGCGACCGCCGGCGTGACGAACGCCGAGATCGCCTCCGCGACGGGGGCGACCGTCAGCGAGGTCGAGACCGACGTCCCCGGCCGCACGTACAAGCAGGTCGACACCTGCGCCGGCGAGTTCGCCGCGCAGACGCCGTACTACTACTCCTCGCGCAAGCCCGAGTTCTACCGGGGTCCCTACGAGGGCGACGCGGCGGCGGGCGAACTCCGCGTCGACCGCGACGTCGAGAGCGTCGTGGTCGTCGGCGGCGGCCCGATCCGGATCGGCCAGGGCGTCGAGTTCGACTACTGCTCGGTCCACGCCGTCCAGGCGCTGCGCGAGATGGGCATCGACGCCCACGTCGTGAACAACAACCCCGAGACGGTCTCGACCGACTACGACACCTCCGACGGCCTGTTCTTCGAGCCGATCACGGCCGAGGAAGTCGCCGACGTCATCGAGGCGGCCGACGCCGACGGCGTGATGGTCCAGTTCGGCGGCCAGACCTCCGTCAACATCGGCCACCCGCTCCAGTCCGAGATCGAGCGCCGCGGCCTCGACTGCGAGATCCTGGGCACGAGCGTCGACGCGATGGACCTCGCGGAGGACCGCGACCGCTTCAACCGCCTGATGGACGACCTCGGCATCCTCCAGCCGGAGGGCGGCTCCGCGACCAGCGAGGCCGAAGCGCTCGAACTGGCGAACGACATCGGCTACCCCGTCCTCGTCCGGCCGTCCTACGTGCTCGGCGGGCGCGCGATGGACGTCGTCTACTCCGACGAGGAGCTCAAGGAGTACATCGAGGAGGCGGTCCGGGTCTCCCCGGACAAGCCGATCCTCATCGACGAGTTCCTCGCGGACGCGATCGAACTCGACGTCGACGCCGTCTCCGACGGCGAGCGCGCGATCATCGGCGGCGTGATGGAGCACGTCGAGAGCGCGGGCGTCCACTCCGGCGACTCCGCGTGTATGATCCCGCCGCGCTCCCTCGACACGGAGACGATGGCGCGCGTCCGCGAGGTCACCGAGGACATCGCGACCGCGCTCGACACCGTCGGCCTGCTGAACGTCCAGCTCGCCGTGAGGGACGGCAAGGTCTACGTGCTCGAGGCCAACCCCCGTTCCTCGCGGACGGTGCCCTTCGTCTCGAAGGCGACCGACGTCCCGATCGCGAAGCTCGCGGCGAAGGTGATGGCCGGGGAGACGCTCGACGACCTCGCTGTCGACGAGAAGATCCCCGAGGACGTGAGCGTCAAGGAGGTCGTCCTGCCGTTCGACCGCCTGCCGGGCTCGGACCCGCGCCTCGGCCCGGAGATGAAGTCGACGGGCGAGGTGATGGGCACGGCCTCGACGTTCGCGAAGGCCTACGACAAGGCCCAGGACGCGACGGGCAAGCCGATCCCCGAGTCGGGGACCGCGTGGGTCGACCTCTCGGCCGACGAGTTCCCCGCGCCCGGCACCGAGGACGCGAAGGCGCTCCGCGAGGGCTACGCGACCCACTTCGACCTCGTCGAGTTCGACGACGACGAGGAACTGGCGCGGGCGCTCCGCGCCGGCGAGATCGACCTCGTGGTCTCCCGCGACCGCGACCCCCTCGAGATCTGCGTCGAAGAGGAGATCACCTACTTCTCGACGACGCCCTCGGCGTTCGCCGCGCTCGAAGCGCTCGACGCCAAGGACGACCCGATCGACGTCGAGGCCGTCTCCGACCGGCCGCGCCGCGTCGAGTCGTGGGGCGCCCGCAGCGACGACTGAGTCGTCGCCGCGTCCGGTTCTCGATTCGGCGATCCGGACACACCTTTTTATAGGAAGCCGGGGCCAGAGTCCCCGTGATCTGACCGCCACCCCCGCGCCGGGTTGCGGTCGTTCGGTACGTCGGCGCGGGGACTGCGAGTACCGACTGTCCGCCACGCACGCGCGACCAAGTCCGGTCTCTCGGTCGCTCTCGCCCGGAGACGCGTGTCATTCAAGTCCCGTCGGTTCTATGTCCCGACGATGAAACTCCACCAGAACATCCGCCACTTCGCCGCGAAGAAGGCGCTGACGATGCCGGTCGTCGGGGACGTCGCGAGGGACAAGCTCGTCGACCTCCACGTGCGCGTCTTCGGCGAGAAGGCCGATCCCGACCACCGCGAGGAGCGGGAGCCCCATATGGCGGCGTTCTTCGAGTGCACCTTCGACACCTACGTCCGGGCGCTCGAGGAGGGATTCACCGAGGCCGAGGCCCGCGAGATCACTCACATCCAGGCCAACTTCGACTTCTACAACCACGGCTGGACGGAGATGATGGAGTTCCCGGTCGACGAACTCGAAGCCCACTACGAGCGCTACGAGGCCTTCTTCGAGCGCTACGACATCGACATCGCGAGTCCGCTCGGGGACTTCCGGACCCGGGAGATTCCGGACGCGCCCTCGACGCCCGAGCGGCTCGAAGATCCCGAGCACCCCCACGCTGTCGGCGGCTTCGCCGACGACGTCTACGTCGAGGACGAGGAGGGCGAACTCCACGTCGGCGGCCGGGAGGCGCCCGAGGACGTCGACGTCGAGATCGCGCCCGGAATGCAGGACGTCGACGCCGAGACCGACGAATCGGAGGTCTGATCCGGGCGAACCGGCGACTACCGGATCTCGCCGAACTCGAACCCGCTTTCCTCGCTGGGGTCACCCGTTTCGAGTCCGTCGTCGATCCGGTCGGCCACCTCGTAGCCCGCGACGACGCCTCCGTTGAGCGACCGCTCGGGATACTGCGCTTCCGAGGCCATCCCCGCGTAGTAGACGCCCTCGCCGACCTCGCTGTCGAGGTGATACGGGACCACGAGGTCGAGGTAGCCGCGCTCGTAGATCGGCGCGGCGCGGGGGTTGCGGGCGATCCTGAATCGAGAGACCGACTCGCGGTCGAAGTCGGGGAACATCGACTCGATCTCCGCGAGCCACGCCTCCCGCACCTCGTCGTCGTCCATCTTCCAGAGGTCCTCCTCGCGGTCCTGGACGTAGGCGGCGACGTACAGCAGGTGGTCGCCGCCGTAGCGCTCCCGCTCGACGAAGTTCGTGTGTTCGATGAGCGCGCCGAAGGGCGCGTCGTGGGCGACGTTCAGCCAGTAGGTGTCCAGCAGCGACTCGTCCAGCGTGACGAGCCCGCAGACCGCGCCCTGGAAGTCGATCTCGCAGGCGTAGCCCGTCAGCGACTCCAGGACGTTCGGCATCGTCGCGACGACCGCGGCGTCGACGTCGTGGGTCCGCGTCGCCCCGTCCTCGCCGTCCCCCCGCGAAACGGTCAGCGACTGCACGCGGCCGTCGTCGACGGTGAGGTCCGTGACGGGCGCGTCCGTCGCGACGTTCTCCCGGCCGACGGCCTCGAGGAGGGCGTCCAGGAGGACGCCGAAGCCGCCGTCGAAGTAGCCGAGGATCTCGCCGCGGAGGAGGTCCCGTTCGCCGCGGAAGCGGACCCGGCCGAGGAACCACGCGGCCGAGATGTCGTCCTTGCGGTCGCCGTACTTCCCGTCGAGAAGGGGATCGACGAAGTTCTCGTAGACGCTCGTCGTGGTGTGTTCCTCGACGAACTCCCTGACGGTGACGTGCTCGTACTCGGCGAGGTCGTCGTAGGCGTCGAAGTCGGGGACGAGCCCGCGGACGTCGACCCCGAGGGTGAGCATTCCGAGCCGGTACTTGTCGTAGAGGCTCATATGGGGGTACGCGAGGATCTCCCAGGGGGTGTCGAGCGGGTGGACGACGCCGTCGACGTAGTAGCCGTTGGTGCCCACGCGCCACTCGATCCGATCGCCCAGGCCCAGTTCCTCGGCGAGTTCGACGATCGTCTCTTCGGACTTGGAGAGGTGGTGGTAGAACTTCTCGATGTCGTCGCCGGCGGTTTCGTAGGTCGCCGCCAGCCCGCCAATTTGGTCCGAGGCCTCGAACACCTGGACCTCGTGGCCGTGCTGCTGCAGCCGATAGGCGGCCGCGAGTCCCGCGATCCCGCCGCCGACGACGCCGATCATACCCTGCCTACTCGGAGGGGCGGAAAGTGCTTTCCGTTCGCTACCTTTTTATCGGCCGTTGGGCAACGAAACGCGTATGCAGACGGTCAGGGCCCCCGCGACGAGCGCGAATCTCGGGAGCGGGTTCGACGTGTTCGGCGTGGCCCTGGACCGTCCCGCCGACGTCGTCCGCGTGGAGAAGGCGGACCGGACGACCATCGAAATGAGCGGCGTCGGCAGCCAGTACATCCCCGAGGACCCCGACAAGAACGTCGTCGGCGCGGTCGCCGAAGCCCTGAATGCGCCGGCCCACATCGAGATCGACAAGGGCGTCCGCCCCTCCTCCGGCCTGGGCTCCTCGGCGGCCAGTTCGGCGGCCGCCGCGGTCGCCCTCAACGCCCTCTACGACCGCGGCTACTCCCGCCGGGAGCTCGTCGCTATCGCCGCCGAGGGCGAGGCGGTCGTCTCCGGCGAGGCCCACGCCGACAACGTCGCGCCCGCCCTCCTGGGCGGCTTCACCGTCGCCCGCGCCGACGCCGTCACCACCGTCGACACGTCGATCCCGCTCGTGGCGTGCCTGCCGGAGATCGCGGTCTCGACCCGGGACGCCCGCCGGGTCGTCCCCGAGTCGGCGTCGATGGACGACGTCGTCCACACGGTCGGCTCGGCGGCGACGCTCTCGGTGGGGATGTGCCGGAACGACCCCGAACTCGTCGGCAGCGGGATGGACGAGCGCGTCGTCACCCCCGCCCGCGCGGAGTTGATCACCGGCTACGACGCGGTCCGCGAGGCCGCCCTCGATGCGGGCGCGACGGGCGTCACGGTCTCGGGGGCCGGGCCGGCGGTGATCGCCTCCTGTCGCGAGTCGGCCCGCCGGGACGTCGCCTCCGCGATGGTCGACGCGTTCGCCGGCGCCGGCGTCGACTCGCGGGCGTATCAGACGCGCGTGGGTCAGGGCGCGACGCTGTACTGAGGGAAAAATACGGTGGCGATCGGACCGCTCAGACGCCGCGGCCCTGGAGCTTCTCCTCTTCGGGGAGCGAGGCGTTCGATTCGCCTTTCATCCCCTCGCCGAGGTTCGAGGCGATCTCCGCCAGCGTCTCGGGGTCGTCCCAGTTGTTGACGGCCTCGACGATCGCCCGGCCCATCGCGGGCGGGTTCTCCGCGCCGAAGATGCCCGAGCCGACGAAGATGCCGTCGCAGCCGTGGTGCATCATCAGCGCCGCGTCCGCGGGCGTCGCGATGCCGCCGGCGGCGAAGTTCACGACCGGGAGCCGGCCCATCTCGGCGGTCTCGTGGACCAGGTCCGCGGGCGCCTCGTGCTCTCGGGCCCACGCCTCGCGCTCCTCGTGTGTCTTCCCCTGGAGTTCGCGGATCGCGCCCTTGATGTTGCGCTGGTGGTGGACGGCCTGGTTCACGTCGCCGGTGCCGGCTTCGCCCTTGGTGCGGATCATCGCCGCGCCCTCGTCGATCCGGCGGAGCGCCTCGCCGAGGTTGCGCGCGCCGCAGACGAACGGCGCGGTGAAGTCCCGCTTGTCGATGTGGTATCGGTCGTCGGCGGGGGTGAGCACCTCGCTCTCGTCGATCATGTCGACGCCGACGGCCTCCAGAATCTGGGCCTCCTTGGTGTGACCGATCCGGGACTTGCCCATCACGGGGATCGAGACCGACTCGACGATCTCCTCGACGTCGGCGGGGTCGGCCATCCGCGCGACGCCGCCGCGCTTGCGGATGTCGGCGGGGACGGCCTCCAGCGCCATCACCGCGACCGCACCGGCCTCCTCCGCGATCTTCGCCTGTTCGGCGTCGACGACGTCCATGATGACGCCGCCCTTCTGCATCTGTGCGAACCCGCGCTTGACGAGATCGGTCCCGCGGCGGAGTTCGGACAGATCGGTCTCTTCGGACATAGAGACGGGTTACGGCCGAGTACACTTAAACGAATCACTCGGGCTCCCGCCGCGTCTGGCCGGTACCGGCACCCATTTTTCCCGCCGCTCCCAGCGGTGGACAATGGCATCGTCCGACCCGTCGTCCCCGCTCGCTCGACTCGTCTCCGGCGCGGGACTCCCCGATCCCGAACCCCTCCCGCGGTGGCTCGCGCCGCTGCCGCGGTGGCTGGAGAACGTCGGCCTCCGGATCGCCTGGGTCGTCGTCGCGATCAACCTCCTCGGCACCCTGTTCGGCTTCTGGTACTACGGCTTCCACCCGCTGCCGCTGTCGGATCCCCTGATCACCTGGCAGTTCGCGGCCGAGCCCGTCGTGATGTGGCCGTTCGTCCCCGACAGCCCGATGGCGACGCTGTTCATCGCGCTGGCCTTCGCGAGCTGGAAGCTCGGTCGACCGAACGAGTACCTCGCGGCGCTGGCGTTCTTCGGCTGCTGGAAGCTGGGACTGTGGACGCCGTACGTGCTCGCGGTGTTCGCCGAACCCTTCCTCCGGACGACCTGGCTGCCGCTCTACGTCTTCCTGTTCGTGAGCCACCTCGCGATGGTCGTCGAGGCGTTCGTCCTCCACCGGATCGCGGACTTCCCGGTCCGGGCGGTCGCCGTCGCGCTCGCGTGGTACGGCCTCAACGACGTCGTCGACTACTTCGTGCCGATCGTCGGCGACCCCCACCATACTTCGCTCCCGGTCCCCGACGCCGCCGTCGTCGGCGGGTCGACCGCGCTCCAGCTCGCGGCCGCCGGCGCGGTCGTGCTGACGTTCCTGGCGACCTTCACCGCGCTCGCGACGCGGGTGAAGAAACTGGAGGCGCGGCTCGGCGGGTCGGGAGCGGGCTGACCTCTCCTCGCGACTGCCACCCTTTTCCCCGCGCCGCGCGTACCGTTCCCCGATGAGCGACCTCTTCGACGCCGTCGCCGACCTCCCGCTCTCGATCGAGTCGACGGAGAAAACGAGACGCGACCGCGACACCTCCAGCGGCTTCGTCCGGACCACGACGACGTTCCACCTCTCGGGCCCCGACGGGGACGGAACGATCCACACCGGCCGCGGCGAGGACGTCACCTACGACACCGAAGACCACGACGCCCTCGAAGACGCGCCGGCGTTCGACCTCGCCGGCGAGTACACCTTCGCGTCCTTTTCCGATCGCCTGGACGAGATCGACCTCTTCCCCACGAAGACGCCCGAGCGGGCGACCGCCCGCCACTACCGCCGCTGGGCGCTCGAATCCGCGGGGCTGGACCTTGCGCTGCGACAGAACGACCTATCGCTCGGTGAGGCCGTCGGCCGCGATCCCGACCCGATCCGCTTCGTCGCCTCGATGCGGCTCGGCGACCCGCCGACGACCGACCGCCTGGACGCGATGCGCGACGAGTACCCCGACGTCGAGTTCAAACTCGATCCCACGCCCGACTGGGACGAAGACCTGATCGGGGCGGTCGCCGCCACGGACGCGGTCCGGATCCTCGACCTCAAGGGACTGTACGAGGGCACCCAGGTCGACGCCGAACCCGACCCGGATCTCTACGCGCGACTGCTTTCGGCCTTCCCCGACGCGGTCGTCGAGGACCCCGCGCTGACGGCGGAGACCCGCCCGCTCTTCGACGGCGAAGAGGGTCGCGTCTCGTGGGACTACCCGATCACGGGCGTCGAATCGGTCGAGGAACTCCCGTTCGAGCCGCGCTGGCTGAACGTCAAGCCCTCGCGGTTCGGGACCGTGCGGTCGCTGTTCGAGACGGTCGAGTGGGCCGAGGCGCGCGACGTCCGGCTGTACGGCGGCGGCCAGTTCGAACTCGGCGTCGGCCGCGATCACGTCCAGCTCCTGGCCTCGCTGTTCTACCCGGACGGACCGAACGACGTCGCGCCCGGCGGCTACAACGACCCCGAGGTGCGGGCGGGCCTGCCGACGAGCCCGCTCGACGCGCCGGCGCACTCGGTCGGGCTGTCCTGGGACTGAGCGGCGAGCCCTCTGCCGGTCTTCAGTCTCTCGGGGCGGGATTCAGCGACTCGACCGCGGATCCTCGAGTCTCCGTTCCGGCTTCCCCGACGGTCTCCGGCGGCGTGATGTCGGTGACGGTCACGACGTACGTCGCGCCGCACTCGCACTCGGTCGTGGGTGCGTCGGTCGATCGCTCCAGCCACTCGCCGCAGTCACACCGGATTCGGATACGTTGTGGAGAGCTCACGGACACCACTTGTAGGTTAGTCAACAAGAGATGGCATAGTACTTTTGATGCGAAGGCGCCGTGACGACCCGTTCGCGACTCCGGACCGCCGTTCGGAGCTCGGTCGTTCTCGGACAGTACCGCGCGGCGATCCGTTCCCGGGAACCGCCGTCGGGGCCGTGCGCTTACGCCTCGTCGAAGCCCTCTTCGAAGACGAACGTGCCGTTGCGCTGGACGACCTCGCCGTCGACTTCGATCACGGAGTCCTCGCTCATATCGACGATCATATCGACGTGTTCGGCGCTCTCGTTGCGCTCGTTCTCCTCGCCGACGGTATCGGGGTACGCGGAGCCGACCGCCATATGGACCGTATCGCCCATCTTCTCGTCGAAGAGCATGTTGTAGGTGAAGCGGTCGATCTCGCGGTTCATGCCGATCCCGAGTTCGCCGAGGTAGCGCGCGCCCTCGTCGGTCTCGAAGACCCCGTCGAGCACTTCCTCGTTCCGCCCGGCGCTGTAGGACTCCACGCGCCCGTCCTCGAAGCGCACGCGGACGTCCTCGATCTCTCTCCCCTGGCGGTACAGCGGCATATCGAAGTGCACCTCGCCCTCGACGGAGTCCCTGACGGGCGCGGTGAACACCTCGCCCCCGGGGAGGTTGGCCTCGCCGAAGTCGTTGAGCGTGTGGTTGCCCGCCAGCGACATCGTGACGTCGGTCTCCTCACCCGAGCGGATCCGCACCTCGTCGGCGTCGTCGAGGATCTCGACCATCTGCTCCTGGTGTTCGCGCTGTTCCTCCCAGTCGAGGCCCACGGCGTCCCAGACGAAGTCCTCGTAGGCCTCTGTGCTCATCCCCGCGAGCTGGGCGTTTCCGGAGGTCGGGTACTGGGTGAGGCTCCAGGTCTTCGAGAGCCGCTCCTGGAGGACGGGCTTCATCGCGCGCCGGTAGGCCGCGTTGCGGTCGGGGTCGACGTCGGCCGTCTCGGTGGCGTTGACGTCGCCGCGGACGGCGATGTACGCGTCCATCTCCTCGTACATCGCGAGCAGGTGCTCCGGCGTCTCGAAGTCGCCGTCGTGGTTCCGGAGGAACGCCCGGGTCGCGCGGGAGTCGCTGTTCAGGAGAACGGGGTGGGCCCCCCGCTCGGCGCACTCCTCGTGGAGCGCGACGACGAGGTCCTCGGCCGCCGCGGGCGCGCTGATGACGACGCGGTCCCCGGCCTCGATGCCGGTCGAGTGGTCGGCGACGATCTGCGCGTGCTCGCGAATTCGCGGATCCATACCTGTGCGTTGGCCGTCCGGACCAAACGCCTTTCGCCCCGCCGGCGGACGCAGCACCGGAAACCACAGCTTCCAAACCGTCCGAGGCGCGGCTCCCGAATATGCCGGATCGTGATCGACTGCTCGCGATCGGGAGCTCGGTGCTGGTATCGTGGGGAGTGCTGACCGCCGCCCTAAACGCGGTCGGAATACGCCCGGCTAATCTGGTCGTACAGGCCTGGAACGTCGTCCTGATCCTCGTCACGGGGATTTCGCTCTACTTCGGGGCCGATCCGGATCCGGGATAGTCGATCGTCGCGACCCGTGGGGGTGACTTCGGGACACGCCCGATCCGTTCGGACCTCACGCGGACTCGCCGTCGGGCGACCAGTCCCGCTCGCCCGCGCGGATCGCCGTCTCCAGCCAGTTCTCCTCCGGCGGGAGGGGACAGGAGAACGCCTCGCTGAACGCGCAGAAGGGCGTGTACGCGAGGTTGAAATCGAGGACGACGGCGTCGCCGTCCTCGAGGTCGCCCTCGGGGTGGAGTTCGATGTACCGACCGCCGCGGTAGGTCTCCTGACCCGTGGTCTTGTCGCGGAACGGCACGAAGACGGGCTCCTCGGCGTCGTCGGGACGCTGCTTGTAGCCGTGGAGCTCGTGCGTCTCGCCGTCGACCTCGAACGTGAAGGTCACCACGCGGACGTAGCGGACCTCCTCGCCCGCGGTCGTGTCCATCGGCACGGGTTCGGGGTCGTCGTGGACGGTCACGGTCGCCTCGATGCGGTAGTCGGGCGCGGGCGCGAAGTAGTCGAGGCCGTCGAAGTCGTCGCGGTGCTCCGGCGGCACCGGCGACTGGGGGTGCGTGCCGAAGAACTCGTCCTTCTCTTCGCGGTTCGTCCGGAGCCTCTCCACGTACTCGTCGTCGCTGGAGGCGGACTCGCCGCGCTCGTCGGAATCGTCGGTCATACCCGATCCAGGGCCGCCGCGCCGTAACCGTTGACGGTTCGCGTCGGGCTCGGCGCCCGCTCGCTACTCCGCGCCGTGGTAGTCGTGACCGGCGACGAGCGCGACGGCGTTCGCGAGGAGGAGGGCGACGAACGCCGTCGGTTCGCTTCCCGTCAGCCCGCCGGTGAGCAAGGGGAAGTACAGGAAGGGGAGGGCGACGGCGGTCCAGAACGCGACGAAGCGGAGCGGAACCGCGAGGGCTTCGACGGGGCGTTCGAGCGACACGGGCGGCGCGCCGAGCTTGTCGCGGACGCGGCCGAGGCGTTCGGAGCCGAATGGAGGGAGCGCGTTTGACATCAGTGGGGACACCTCACTTTCCCCATAGACTGCCGACCACATATAGCCGTGCGAGCGTTGCCGTCTGTTCAGCTCTCTTCATCGCTGCCCGACGCGCTGCTCCGACCTTTCAATACCCGTCGAGACGTCGTTAGAACGTTTATACAGGTATCTAATGTTTCTACTCTCTCGTCGGTTGCGCTCTGCCGGCGGGCGTCGCGAGCGCGTCATTCTCGCGTGACCCGATCCCGCAGGATGGACAGCGGACGCGCTTCAGCGGCTTTTTGTGCTCGGACAATAAGTCCTGGATATCTATGACGGACGACGACCCCCCGACGGCGCGGTCGGTCGACAGCAACCTCTTCATCACGGTCTCGGGGCCGCCGGGCTGTGGGGCGACCACGCTGTGTGAGGGCCTCGCGGAGGCGCTCGACTGCGGGTACGTCTCCGGCGGCGACATCTTCCGTCAGCTCGCCGAGGAGCGGGACCTCTCCCTCTCGCAGCTCATCGCGAAGACCGACGAGACCGACGAGATCGACCGCGCGCTCGACCACCGGCTCCGGACGATCGCCGAGAAGTGGGGCGCCGCGAACAAGCCGTTCCTGCTGGAGTCGCGGCTGGCCGGCTGGCTCGCGGGCAACCGCGCCGACCTGCGGATCTGGCTCGACGCGCCGGAGGAGGTCCGGGTCGAGCGCACCCGCGACCGCGACGAGATGGAGGCCGAGATGCGCGTCCGCGAGGTCAGCGAGGCCGGTCGCTACAAGTCCTACTACGACATCGACGTCTCCGACCAGTCGTTCTACGACCTCTCGATCAACACCGCCCGCTGGACGCCCGAGGCGACTCTGGAGATGGTCCTGACCGCGATCGAGGAGTACGACCCCGCCGTCGACGAGGGGGCGTTCCACACCGACGACGTCGAACTGTAGCACCGCACGACCCCGACCGCGTCACCGCCGTCGCCGTCTTCTCGCGGCCTACGGCCGCGACACCAGTTTTTTCACCCGCGGGAGTTCCCCGCGGATCGCCCGCCGCTTCAGCAGCAGGAACCCGGCGAAGATGACGAGGAAGCCGACCGCGGTGAAGACCGTGGGCACCTCCTCGAGGACGATCCAGCCGGCGAGCGCCGCGGCGATCGGCGCGACGTAGGAGACGAGGTTGATCTCGATCGGTCCCAGGCGATCCAGGAGGTCGAAGTAGATCAGGAAGCCGAGCGCGCTCGCGACCACGGAGAGGTACGCGAGCGCCGCCAGCGACTCCGCGTTCCAGACCGCGTCGCCGAGCGACTCCCCGAGGCCGAAGCTCACCCCGTGCATGATGAGCGCGCCGCCGACCATCGACCACGCCTCCATCGTCTCGATCGGGAGCGTCGCCTCGATCCGGCGGGTGAGCACGGAGCCGAGCGCGAACGCCGTGGCCGCGCCGAAGATCAGGAGCTTCGCGACGGCGCCGCCCGCGAGCAGATTGTTCGGATCGGGGTTCGAGAGGATCGCGACGCCGACCAGCCCGAGGAGGAGCCCGGCGATCCCGACGGCCGTGAGCCGCTCGTCGGGGAGGAACAGCCGGGCGAAGCCCGTGGTGAGCACGGGGCTGAGGCTCACGATGACGGCCGCGGCCGCGGAGGTGACCGCGGGGTCGGTCTCGCCGACGAAGAGGAGGGTGTGGTAGCCGGCGATGAGCAGCGTCGCGCCGACGGCGACGAGCGCCCACTGCCCCCGGCCCTCCGGGATCGGCTGGTCGGTCGCGTAGAACGCGTAGCCGAGCATCAGCACGCCCGCGAGATCGTATCGGAGCGCCGCGAAGAGGACGGGCGGGATGTACGCGAGGCCGGCCTTGATGGCCATGAACGCCGAGCCCCACGCGGCGGCCAGCAGGACGAACAGGAGGAGGTTCCGGTAGCGGGTCACGGCGGACCTCCGCCCGGATCGGCCCTCAACGTTTCGTTCCGGCGTCGCTCCGCTCGCGGGGCGGGCCGGGCGTCCGGACCCGCGGAGTCACTCCGCCTCGGCGTCGCGCCGCTCGTCGCGGACCGCGCGGATGACGTCCTGCCGGGCCACGATCCCGACGACGCGGCCCTCGTCGATCACGGGGAGGCGATTGATGTCGCGGTCGTCGTCCGCGAGGAGGTCGAGAATGTCGTCGAGCGGGGTCTCGGGACCGACCGCGACGACCTCCTCGGTCATCACCTCGCTGACGGGCTTGTCGGCGTTCCGCAGGAGGTCGATCCCGAGGTCGAGGTCGTCCCAGGAGACGTCGACCGCGTAGGTGAGCGTCTCCATAAACGGCGGGAAGCCGACGGGGATCCACAGCGTCCGGTCCTGCGTCTCGAACAGCCCGACGAGGTCGTGCTGCGTGACGATGCCGACGAGCGCGCCGTCGTCGTCGACGACCGGGAAGCCGTTGAAGTCGGCCTCGGCGAGCCGGCCGAGTACCTCGCTCACGTCGTCGTCGGGGGAGACGGTCTCGACGTCTTCGGTCATCAGGTCGCGGGCCAGCAGGGTCGGCGTCTCGGACATACCACCGGGTTCGTCGCCCGGCCGGCTAATTATTCCGGTCGACGCACGGGCCCGTCGGCGTTCCCTCGCCCGATCGACCCCGACGCCGGTGGCCGGACCGTCGGCCGCTTCTGGGTTATGTTTAAGAATACGCGGGAAATATAGGACGTATGGCCGCTCACGGCCGGTCGACGCTCCGTGACCTGTTCGACGACTCGCCGACGCCGCACATCGCGCACCCGCCGCGCACCCACCACCGACACTTCTACGTCGCCACCGACGGCTCGTATCGCCGCGACGGCGACGCCGGCGGCCTCGGGGTCGTCATCGAGGCGCGGGACGGCACCCGCGTCGCCCGCCTCTCGCTCCCCGACGCGGCGCCCGACAACAACGTGGCCGAGTACCGGGCGCTCCACCTCGGACTCGACGTGCTGGCGGCACGCGCGCCGGACGACGCCCGCGTCGGCGTCCTCGTCGACCACGACACCCTCGCCGCGGCGGTGAACGGCGAGGTGCTCGCGGGCGCCGGCGGCGACGCGGAGTGGCGGCCGAACGGTCGCGAGCGGATCCCGCCGGGCAGCGAGACCCACTGGCGGGGCATCTGCGCCCGGATCGCCGGCTTCGGCGCACTCCGGGCCGCGCGGATCGACGGACGTGAGAACCCCGCCCACCCGCTCGCGAACGCGCCGAGCGAGTACGCGCACGTGAACCGGCGGGCCGACCGCTGTGTGATCCCGGAGCCGATCGGCGCGGACCCCGCCCTCGACGCCGGCGGCCCCGGCGGTTCGACGGCCGGAGAGGCCGCCGAGGAGGGCGAACCGCAGTACCCGCCGCCGTCGCGGTTCGAGGGCCGCGCCAGCGATTGAAGACGAGCGGGGCGTTTCCGAGGAGCGGTCAGGGCGCGTAGGTCCCTTCCAGAGCGGCCTCCTCGAGGACGTGCCCCTCGATCGCCGCTTCGAGGTCGGCTTTCGTCGCCCCCGCCTCCAGCGCCAGCGTCGTATCGAGCGCGTACGCGACGAACCGATAGGTGTGTTCCCGATCCGGCGGGTTCGGTCCCCCGTACCCGAGTTCCCCGTAGTCGTTCCGGCCTTCGACGGCGCCGTCCGCGTCCCAGTCTTCGGGGATCGTCGTCGCGTCGGGGTCGACGTTCCACACGACCCAGTGGTCCCAAACCTTGCCCGCCGGTTCGACTGCGTCCGGATCGTCCACCACCAGGGCGAGGGACGCCGCGTCGGGCGGGACGTCCTCGATTTCCAGCGGCGGATTCACGTCGCGCTCGGTGTACCCGTACCGCTCGGGGATCGGTGCGCCGTCCGCGAATGCTGGACTTGCGATCTTCACGACCGACTGTCACTACGACGCCTACCGACAAAAAACGGGAGCTCCGTCGCGGGCGCGCCGACGACGGCGACGCCCCCTACTCCTGCGCGTCGACGACCGCCACGCCCGCGAGGTTGACGATGTCTTTCACCTCGTCGCCGCGCTGGAGCACGTGGACGGGCTTGTCCATCCCGACGAGCATCGGCCCGATCGCCTCCGCGCCGCCGAGGCGCTGCAGCAGTTTGTAGCCGATGTTGCCCGCCTCCAGGTTCGGGAAGACGAGCACGTTCGCGGGCTCGTCGAGGTCGGAGAACTCGTAGGTGCCGTTGAGGATGTCCTCGACGACGGCGGTGTCGGCCTGCATCTCGCCGTCGACCGGGAAGTCGACGTCGTCGTCCGCGTGGAGCGACTCGACGGCGTCGCGGATCTTTCTCGTTCCGTCGTTGTCGACGCTGCCGAAGTTCGAGTACGACAGCATCGCCGCGCGCGGCTCGACGTTGAAGCTCCGGGCGAGTTCGCCGGTGTGCTTCGTGATCTCGGCGAGCACGTCGGCGTCGGGATCGAGGTTGACGGTGGTGTCGGCCGCGAAGATGACCCGGTTCTTGAACGTCAGCATGTATACGCCGGCCGCGTACTCGGCGTCCGGCGCGGTGCCGATGATCGACAGCGGCGGGCGCAGCGCCGAGGGGTAGTGGTGGGTCAGCCCCGTCAGCATCGCGTCGGCGTCGCCCTGCTCGACCATCACGCTGGCGAGGTAGTTGCTGTCGCCGCGGACCAGTTCGTGGGCCTCGCGCTTGGTGATGCCCTCGCGCTGGCGGAGCTCGTAGAGGCGGTGGGCGTAGTCGTCCCAGTCACCCGCCCACGGGTCGGCGACCTCCGGCTCGAAGTCCAGGCCGAGGTCCGTGGCGGTCTCGACGATCTCGTCGGCGTCCCCGACCAGCACCGGATGAGCGATCCCCTGCTCCTGCATCTGGTAGGCCGCGCGGATCATCTTCTCGTCGCCGCCCTCCGCGAGCGCGACCCGCTTGGGGTCGGACTTCGCCTTGTTGAGGACCACGCGCATCATCTCGCGGGACTTGCCGAGCCGGGCTTCGAGGCGCTCCTCGTACGCTTCGAGGTCGACCTCGGTCCGGGCACAGCCGGACTCCATCGCGGCCTCCGCGACCGCGGGCGCGACCTCGAAGAGCACCCGGGGATCGAGCGGCTTCGGGATGACGTAGTCGGGGCCGAACTGGAGCGGCTGGTCGCCGTAGGCCTTCACGACGGCGTCGGGGACGTCCTGCCGTGCGAGATCGGCCAGCGCCTCGGCGGCGGCGCGCTTCATCTCCTCGTTGATCTCGGTCGCGCGCACGTCGAGCGCGCCGCGGAAGATGAACGGGAACCCGAGGACGTTGTTGACCTGGTTCGGGTAGTCGGAGCGCCCGGTCGCCATGATCACGGTGTCGTCGCGGGCGGCCTTCGCCGCCTCGTACTCGATCTCGGGGTCGGGGTTCGCCATCGCGAAGACGACCGGGTTGTCGGCCATCGAGGCGATCATCTCCTGGGAGACGATGCCGCCGACCGAGAGGCCGACGAAGACGTCCGCGCCGTCCATCGCCTCCGCGAGTGTGTCCGCCGCGACGTCCGAGGCGAACTCCGCCTTGAACTCGTTGAGATTTTCTCTATCGGTCCCGATGACGCCCGAGGAGTCGCACATCACGATGTTCTCCCTTCGAACGCCGAGCGAGGTGTAGAAGCGCGCGGTCGCGATCGCGGAGGCGCCCGCGCCGGAGAAGACGACCTTCAGATCCTCGAGGTCCTTGCCGACCACGTCGGCGGCGTTCAGGAGCGCCGCGCCCGAGATGATGGCCGTGCCGTGCTGATCGTCGTGGAAGACCGGGATGTCGACCGCCTCGCGCAGGCGCGACTCGACCTCGAAGCACTCGGGGGCCTTGATGTCCTCCAGGTTGATCCCGCCGAAGGTCGGCTCCATCGCGCGCACCGTGTGGACGATATCGCCCGGGTCGTCGAGGTCGAGCTCGACGTCGAACACGTCGATGTCGGCGAACCGCTTGAAGAGGACGCCCTTGCCCTCCATCACGGGCTTGGAGGCCTGCGCGCCGATGTCGCCCAGCCCCAGGACCGCGGAGCCGTTCGAGACGACGCCGACGAGGTTCCCCTTCGCGGTGTACTCGTAGGCCCGGGTCGCGTCCGCGTCGATGTCGCGGCACGGCGCGGCGACGCCCGGCGAGTACGCCAGCGAGAGGTCCCGCTGCGTGTTGGTCGGCTTCGTCGTCGAAATCTCGATCTTGCCCGGAGGGTCCTCGCGGTGATACTCCCGCGCGTCGTCGTCCAGTCCCATAGCGGCGGCGAGGACAGCGGTACAAAAAAAGCTATCTGTCGAACGGTAATTCGACAGACGACGAAGAACAACTCGGAGCCGAGTCGTACGCCCCTCACTCCGCGTCGAGCCGGCGGACCTCGTGTCGCTCGATCGCGAAGTCGCTGCCGTCGATGCAGGATTCCACCGTCCGCGTCGGCCACTGTCCCGTCTCGGTGACGACCTCGACGCCGCGGTCGGTGAGCAGCGCGGTGTCCTCGGACTTCGCCCCGCTGACCGTCGGATTGTACGCGTACCCGAGTGGTGCCTCGACCGGCTCATCGCTCCGGGGCGCGGCGAACCACTCGCGTCCCGCGAAGCCGGTGGCGCCGCCCTGGTGGTGCGCTCGCCACTCGCCCGGTTCGCCGACGCTCTCGTAGGCGTCGGTGATGGCGTCGAAAACGTCGCCGGCGGTCCGCTCCTCGTCCGCCTCGACCGCCCGTCGGGTCGCGTCCAGCGCCGTCGACTCGACGCGCATCGCCGCCTCGTGGCGCTCGCTCAGCCACTCCGGCGCGTCCGCGAAGGCGACCGTCCGGGTCGCGCTGGCGTAGAGACCGCCGCGCTCGGCCGTCACCGAGAGCACCGCGTACTCGCCGAGTTCGCTCCGCGACGGCGTGAAGTGCCGGTACGAGCGCGCGCGCTCGGCACCCCCGACGAGGACGACCGGCGCCTCGACCCCGCGGGTCGCGAGCGAGACGCGCAGGCCCGCGGCGACCTCGTGTTCGGTGTCGCCCGGCCGGAGTTTCCCCGCCACCCGTTCGAGCGCGTCGGCGACGTCGCGGCCGAGCGACCGGTACCGCTCGCAGTCCGAGAGCGACAGCGGCCGCCGGAACCGACTCGCGTCGACCTCTCGGAGTCCGGACACGTCGAAGTCGGCCGCGCCCTCCCCCTCGGTCGCGTCCGCGATCGCCCCCCCGAGGGACGACTCGTACCACGCCACCGACGAGACGTCGAAGGCGTCGGGGAGTTCCTCCTCGGCGAGGCGCTCGGCCTCGATGTTCGTGGTGACCGCGACGAATCCGTCGCTTCGGGTGTAGCCCGCGGCCGCGACTCCCACGGCGGCGTCGCGGTCGACGACGTTGCTCCCGCCGGTGAGCCACGCGAAGGAGTTCGGTCGGCCGAACCAGACGGCGTCGAGCCCCTCTCGCTCGAGGAACGCTGCGAGGCGCTCTCGGCGATGCGCGAGCCGTCCCGTCTCGTCTGTCATACCGACGGCTTTCGTCGCCGGGGTTTGAAACGTGTCGAAACGCGGCCGCCGCGTCGGCGCCGTTCCCGTGCGCCCGGACCGAAAGAGCGATTCAAGTAGCTCCGGTCCCGACCCGCACCTATGGACGTGCGTCTTCGTCGCCTCGTCGGGGTTTCGGCGGCGCTCACGGGGATTCTGATGGTGCTGGGCGTGTACACCGCGGCGTCGGGCGCGGGCCTGACCTGCGCCGGGCGCTGGCCGCTCTGCGACGGCTTCCTCGGACTGTTCCCGGCGAACTGGAGCAGTTTCGTCGAGTGGTTCCACCGGCTCGTGGCGATGATCACCGGATTCGTCGTCCTCGGAACGACGATCTCCGCGTGGCGGCGCGGCGCCGACCGGCGGGTCCGCCTCGCGCTCGCGGGCGCGACGTTACTCCTCCCCTCGCAGATCATCCTCGGCGCGCTCACCGTGACGACCTACCAGTGGATCGTCCTGCTCGCGCACTTCAGCACCGCGTCGCTCATCTTCACCGGCGTCGCGCTCGCCGCCGCGTGGGCGTACGACCGCTCGGACGCGACGCCGACCCGTGCACGGACGGCGCTCGCCGCCGCCGGTGTACTCCTCCCGGTGCTCCTGGTCCTGACGCCGCACGCCTTCGTCACGTTCGGGCCGACCGTGCAGGCGGTCTACTACCTCCTCGGCCTGGGTGCCTACGCGGCGCTCCTCTCGGCGGCGGTGTGGTCGGCGACCCGGCCCGACGGTGCCGCCGGGACGTCTGGCACGCGGGTCCGGCGGCTGGCCGGCTCGGCGGCGTTCGTCGTCGTCGCGCTGCTCGTCGTCGGACGCCTGGTCTACGGCGGCACGCTCCAGTACGTCTCGATCGGCGGGACGCTGGCCGCCATCGCGCTGGTCGCGCTCGCGTGGCTCGCGCTCCGTCGGCGCGACGGGGCCGAGGCGCGGGGCGCGCTCGGGAACTGACCGACCGACCCGGTGCCGACAGCAGAACTGGCGCGTCGCAATCGACGGCCCCGACCGCTCGATCGCGACGCGGTCCGGCGAGTCCGGTCCGGTTCGCGGCGCCGTGCCACACGGTCGGTCGGAAAGCCGCTCGATGGGTGAACGCACGTGTACCGAAGCGACACGTTGTTATATTCCTCCCTATAACACGACCTTGTTATGGAGAGACGGACGTATCTGAAGACCGGAGCGGGCGTTCTCGCCGGCGGGCTCGTCGCCGGCTGTACCGGCGGCGGCTCGGGCGGCGGGTCCGACACGACCACCGAAAGCGGCGGATCGACCGAGGCGACGACCCAGGCGGAGACGACCGAATCGGTCGTCCCTTCGAAGGTCACGATCGGCTCGGACATCCCGTACCGCCCCTTCGAGTACGAGACGACCTCGGGCGAACTGAAGGGGTTCGACGTCGAGATCGCCGAGGCGATCTTCGCGGGTCAACTCGGCGTCGACTACGAGTTCCAGGCGACGAGCTTCGACTCGATCATCCCGTCGCTGAACAACAACAACTTCCGGGTCATTATGTCCGCGATGACGATCAACGAGACCCGCGACCAGAAGGTCGACTTCTCGGACCCGTACTTCACGGCCTACCAGACCGTCATCGTCCGGAAGGGCAGTTCGATCTCCTCGAAGTCCGACCTCAAGGGCCACCCGGTCGGCGTCCAGAAGGGAACGACCGGTGCCAACGCGGCCGAGGAACTGAAATCCGAGTTCGGTGGCGACCTCGATCTCAAGAAGTACGATCAGATCAACGGCGCGTTCCAGGCGCTCATCAACGGGCAGGTCGACGCCGTCATCAACGACAACACCGTGAACGCCGAGTTCGCGAACAAGCGCGACGACGTCGTCTTCCTCAAGGGTGAGGGCGTCGCCGCCGAGAGCGACCAGCAGGCCCCGCCGTACCTGACGCTCACGATCGAGAACTACGGGATCGCGTTCCGCGAGGACGACGACGCCTTCCGCAAGCGCGTCAACGAGGCGCTCGCGGCGATCAAGGAGAACGGCACCTACGACGAGATCTACTCGAAGTACTTCGCGGGATAGTTCCAAGCCCCCCCACACTTTCGACCCACATATGGCAGACTCCTACTCGAGCGCATCGCCGGAAGCCAACGCTGTCGCCGACGGGTTCCTCGACGATCGGACGCTGAAGTACCTCGGCGTCGCCCTGTCGAGCTTCTTCGCCCTGGGCGTCGTCCTCCTGGTGCTCTACATCCTCACGACACAGGTCGACTACGGCCTGATTCCGACGATCCTCCCGCAGTTCATCGGCGCCTACGGCCTGGTGCTCGGCATCGTCGTCACGAGCAGCGTCCTCTCTGTCACCTCGGGCATCTTCGTCGGGCTCGCACGCGTCTCCAAGACCCGGATCACGAACGGCATCTCGGCGGCGTACGTCCAGTTCTTCCGCGGGACGCCGCTGCTCTTCCAGATCTTCGTGATCTACTTCGGGGTCCCGACGCTGTGGCCGGGGACGTTCCCGGTCTCGAACTGGGGGCTCCCGACGGCGATCATCTCGCTGACGCTCAACCACGCGGCGTACGTCGGCGAGGCGGTCCGGGGCGGCATCGGCGCGGTCCCGGACGGCCAGATGGAGGCCGCCCGCTCGCTCGGGATGGGCTACGTGCAGGCGATGCGCGAGGTCGTCATCCCGCAGGCGTGGCGGAACGCGCTCGCGGCGGTCGGCAACGACCAGATCATCCTCGTGAAGGACACGTCCCTCCTGACGGTGATCGCGATCCCCGAACTGATCCAGCAGTTCCGCGACGTCAACAGCGCGACGTTCGACCCCTGGACGCCGCTCGTCCTGGTCGCGATCGCGTACCTCTCGATCACGATCCCGATGGGACGGCTCGTGGAGTACCTCGAGGACCGCGCCGACTGGGGAGGTGAGACGAATGAGTGAGCGCGGCGACGTCCTCCTCGAGTTCGACCACGTCGACAAGTACTTCGGCGAGGCACACGTCCTCAAGCAGATCTCGCTGGACATCCGAGACGGCGAGGTCTGCGTCGTCGTCGGCCCCTCCGGCTCGGGGAAGTCGACGCTGCTCCGGTGTGCGAACCGGCTCGAGGAGATCCAGTCGGGCGAGATCCGCCTCGACGGGCAGTCGATCTCCGACCCGGAGGGCGACATCAACCGCCTTCGGCAACGGATCGGGATGGTGTTCCAGTCGTTCAACCTCTTCCCGCACAAGACCGCCCTGGAGAACGTCACGCTCGCGCCGCGGAAGGTCCGCGGAATCGGTGAGGAACAGGCGCGGCGCCGGGCCGAGGAACTGCTCGAGGACGTCGGCCTGCTCGAACAGGCGAACTCCTTCCCGAATCAGCTCTCGGGGGGCCAACAGCAGCGCGTCGCGATCGCCCGCGCGCTCGCGATGGATCCGAAGGTGATGCTCTTCGACGAGGTGACGAGCGCGCTCGACCCCGAGCTCGTCGGCGAGGTCCTGGAAGTGATGCGCGGGCTCGCCGACGACGGGATGACGATGATGGTCGTCACCCACGAGATGGGCTTCGCCCGCGAGGTCGGCGACCGCGTCGTCCTGATGGACGAGGGACGGATCGTCGAGACCGGCGACCCCGAGTCGTTCTTCGAGAACCCCCAGACCGAGCGCGGCGAGCGGTTCCTCTCGAAGATCCTCTGATCGAGCAGTTTCCGGTTCCACTCTCTCCCGCCCGTCCCGACAAAGCACTTACCGATCGGTTCGGTATGCGGCACTATGACAAACGTCCCCGGCGCCGGCTTCGTCGTCCTCCTCGGCGGCGGCGCCGTCGCGCTCGCCCTCCCCCTCCTCGCCGGCGTGAGCCTGGTCATCGCGCGGGTGACCCGGCGGCGACTCCTCCCCGTCCTCCTGTCGGTCCACGCCATCGCGGTGGTCCTCGGGCTCGCGCTCCTGTGGAGCGGCACCGCGCCCGGGACCCCGGACCTCTCGGCTCGCGCGGTGGTCGGGATCGCCCGCTTCGCGCTCGGCGCCGTCGCCGCCGGCCTCCTCGTCGCGCTCCTCTTGGAGGGCGGTCCGGTCGCCATCGGGGCGCTCGCGACCGTCCTGCTCCGCGAGACCGGCTACGCGCGGGGCGTCTGGTGTGCTGCGACGGGCTACGCGATCGGCGGCGTCGGCGGCGCGCTCTCGGGGCTGCTCCTGACCGGGAACTTCCTGGGCGCCGTGCTCGGGGCGCTCCTGGCGATTCCGGGCGCGCTCCTCGGCGTCGTGGTCGACGTGACGGCGACCCGGCTCGACGTGTCGAGGCCGACCGCGTAGGTCGTGTCCGCTGTCACATAAAGTCCGAGAGCCCGGCCTGGCCGTCGTCGTCGGCCGCCGACTCGGCGTCGTCTTCGGCTTCGGACTCGCTCCCGTCGTCTTGTCGGTCCATCACGTCCGCGTCGAGGGTCCGCTGGCTGTCGGCGTCGCCGTCGCGCTCTTCGCTCTCCTCGCTATCTCCCTCGTCGGCGTCGACGCGCTCCCGACCGCCGGCGAACGCGCCCCCGGCGTGGTCTTCGACCGCGTCGGCCCGGAGGTCGGCCGCGTCCTCGACGATCGACTGCACCTTGTTCGTCGTCTCGCCGCTTCCGGTAATATAGGAGACGGCGGCCTCGTCGAGGTCGTACCACGCGGCCATCGCGACCGTGAGGTCCCGCGGCTTGCAGTGGTGGGTCATCGCCGCGAGGAACGGCAGGACGTCGAGGCGGGCGGTCGACATCGAGAAGCCGCCGGACTCCGCGATCGCACGGACGACCTCGTCGCGGGTCGAATCGCGGGTCGAGCGGTACGGCGCGCCGCCGTAGCGGGTCCACCCGCCGCGGGTGTGGTCGCGCGCGGCCGCGACGCCCCCGGCGAGGTTGTCGGTCGCGTAGCGCCACCACGAGTAGTCGTAGTCGGTGGCGTAGACCCGGCTCGTCCAGACGTCGGCGTTCGCGAGGAACTCGTAGGCGCGGGCGAGCTCCTCGCCCTCGTAGACGAGCCCGACCTTGTCCTCGACCCACTGGAGCAGATCCTCGGGCGTCTCGTCGACGTCGTAGGCGGTCCGGAGCGCCTCTTCGGCCGACTCTTCCTTCAGCACGGCGTCGAGGAACTCGAAGAGCCCCACCGCCCGGTTGCGCGAGCCGGTCGTGACGTCTTCGAGGGTCACGTACTCCGACCCCTCGGCCGTCGCCTGGAGGTCCTTCACCGCCGCCCGGAGGTCGCCGCTGTTGGCCTCGGCGATCCGTTCCAAGGCCTCCTCGTCGAACTCGATCCCCTCCTTCCGGAGGATGTCCCGCAGGACGGGCACGATCGACCGCGCGGAGACGTCGCGGAACTCGATTTCTCTCGCCGCGTTCCGCAGCCCCTGTGACATATCGTAGTACTCGTTGGCGATGAGGACGATCGGCTGATTGGCCTCCTTCAGGAGCTGTGTGACCGCTTGCTTGCCCCCGCGGTCGTACTGGTAGTGGATGTTGTCGGCCTCGTCCATGATGACGAGCTGTCGGCCGCCGCTCTCGCCGCCGACCGAGCCCGCGAGGGTGGCGTTCCGGGAGGCCCGCCCGGCGTAGCGCTCGATCGCGTCGGCGGTCCGCTCGTCGGAGGCGTTCAGCTCGACGACCTCCCAGCCCATGTCGTTCGCGAGCGCGTGCGCCGCCGACGTCTTGCCGACGCCCGGCGCGCCGTGGCAGACGACGGGTTCGCGGTGGTCGTCCCACGTCTCGGCCCACTCTTTCAGGGCGTCGCGGGCCTTGTTGTTACCGCGGACCTCCGACAGCGTCGTCGGGCGGTACTTCTCCGTCCAGTCGGTCATTACCGGAACGTGGTCGGAGGCGCGTTTAGTGGTTGCGGAGGGCCGCTATCGACGCCACCGGTCGAGCCAGACGAGTTCGCTTCTTCTCGATTATCGCCCGAGCGGGCCGAACTGGAACTTGTCGGTCCGTACCCCACACGCTAGACGGAGGACTATGCTTCGTGATACCACGCGATGCTTTATCATCTCACGGACCGAACGGTTCGGTATGACCGACGACGAGAGCGCGGTCGCGATGGACCGCGAGGCGATCGACGAACTGCTCGGGACCGGCGGCGTCGGGACTCTGGCGCTCGCGGACGCCGACGAGCCGTACGCCATCCCGGTCTCGTACGGTTACGACGCCGACGACGGGACGGTGTACCTCCGACTCGGGTTCGCGGCGGACTCGGAGAAACGCCGCTTCGTCTCCCGGTCCGACGGCGTCGTCCTCGTCGTCACGGTCGAGGGGGACGACGGTTGGGGGTCGGTGGTCGTCCGCGGCCCGCTCGCCGAGGTCCCCGAGGCGGCCATCGACGGGACGGTCGCGGAGTCGATCCGCGCCATCGACATCCCCTTCTTCACGATCTACGAGGAGGCCGCGCGGGACCTGGAGTACGAGCTCTACCGCCTCGATCCCGAGACGATCACCGGCCGCCACGAGACGCCCTCGGTCGGGATCGAGTGACCGTCCCGTCGGTCTGCCGGTACTACCGGAAGATTCCTACGGGCGGGCGCTCACGTCCAAGCGATGGCACGCCCCGAATCGTCACCGTCGCAGGGAATCGTTCCGGACGGTCGCACCGTCGCGTACGGCGGAGTCGGGGGGCTCCTGTCGTTCGTGATCGGGTACGCGCTCACCTACGCCGTGACGGGCCAGCAGATCGCCAACTCCTTCGCGGCCCGAATCCTGGAGATCGCCACCGGCGACCCCGGCACCTGGAAGCTCGTCGGCTGGGTGTTCTTCAACGCGCACTACGTCGACACCCAGATCCCCGGCCTGTTCGGTTCCAGCGCCGTGAACCTCGTCGGCCGGGGCGATACGTTCCCGGGCTGGCTCTTCCTCGTGCCGCCGGTCCTTCTCGTTCTCGCGGGCGCGCTCGTCGCGGTCGCGAGCCGGGTCGAGGGCGTCCTGCCGAGCGCCGTCGGCGGCGCGACCGCCACCGTCGCGTACCTGCCGCTCTCGGTCCTGGGAGCGTTCGTCTTCGCGATCTCGGTCGGCGACGCGAACGCCGGGCCGACGCTCGCGACCGCGATCCTGCTCGCCGGGATCGTCTACCCGCTCGTGTTCGGGGGCGTCGGCGGCGCGCTGGGCTCGCTCGCGTCCGGGCGGTGAGCGATCCGGTTGGCACGACGCCGTGAGCGCTCACAGCTCGCGCGCGACCATCTCGCCCCAGTGCTCGAAGCCGTAGCGCTCGTAGAACGCTCTGGCCCGCTCGTTCTCCCGGTCGACGTCGAGGACCATCCGGTCGAGTGGAAGGTCCTGACCGCGAGCGCACGCGAGCGCCGCCTCGAAGAGGTCGTCCGCGACGCCCGTGCCCCGATAGGCGGGCGCGACGTAGAGTTCGTTGAGGACGGCGGCGTCCCAGACAAACGAAAGGGATTCCGGGAGGACGAACGCGTAGCCGACGAGCGGATCGGCGTCGCCGCCTCCCGAATCCGCCGTCTCCACGTCGGCGACGACGACGCACTCCGGATCCTCGTCGACGCACCGTGCCACCCACGCCAGCCACCGCTCGCGGTAGTCGTCGGTCAGTTTCGCCTCGTAGACGCCTTCCTTCGCGTCGCCGCCGGTCTCCGCGCCGATCCCGAGCTCGAAGCCGCGCTTGAGTCCCCACAGCGCGCGATCGTCGCGCGCCGGGTCGTACGGGCGGACGTCGATATCGGCGCCGACGTCGCCCGCGTCCGTCTCTCCGGTCATCGCCCGTTCTCGACCGCGCGGCGACAAGAGCGCTCCTATCCCGCGCTCGGCCGCCGTCACTCCGACCGCCGGAGCCGGACGGCCGTCACGAACGCCGCGAGCGGGAGCAGCCACGCGCGGAAGCCCGTCATCGCGATCGGGAAGAGGCGCTCGACCCGCTTCCCGTCGCCGTCGCCCTCCGCGCCGAGGGTCGGCTCCGCGTCGAGCACGGTTCGGAAGTCGAAGTTCCCGGTCGTCCGTGGCTTCTGCTGCGTCTCGGGCTCGGGCGGCGAGAGGTCGACGAACGTCTGGACCCACCCGCGATCGGTCGAGTAGAACAGCCGGCCGTCGACGGTGTAGAACTGGTCGTGGATCGGATAGAAGGCGTTGACGCCGCCCACGACGAGGTCGGGGACGATCGCCGCGCCGAAGACGCAGCCCACCGCGACGAACGCCACCTCGACGCCGCGGGCGCCGTACCGTTCGCGGATCGCCGACCGGGGTCTGACCCGCACGTCCCAGACGAGGGCTGTCAGGAGAAGCGCCGGCAGCAGGAACGTGTGGCCCACGGAGCGGTGCGCGCCGGAGATGATCGGCTCGAGCGCGACGTCCAGGTCGGGGAGGACCGTCGCCCCGACGACGACGAGCGCGCTCCGGCGGTCGAAGGACTCGCCGAGCAGCGCGGCCGAGAGGAGCAGCGCGATCGCGACGTGGACGAGCGTCGAGGGCACGCGCGGATCTGACGCGCGGACCGTATTGAACGTTCGCTCGGGCGTCGCGAGCGCGGTCCCTGTGTCGCGTCCCCCCTATTTATCAACACGACGTTCGTCGAACCCTACCTTCGATACGCTTTTGCGGCCGCCTCGCCCAGGTGATGGCAGAATGCACCGATCGCGAGCCGGCGCGGGAGGAACCGCGTCGTGACGACTGTACCCAGAGAGGACCTCGCGCGACGGATCGCGGGCGAGATCACGCTGAGCGACGATCCGGGCGCGACGCTCCGGAAGTGGCGGACCGACTTCGACGTCTCCCAGACCGCCCTCGCCGAGCAGCTGGACGTCTCCTCGTCGGTCATCTCCGACTACGAGAGCGGCCGTCGGGAGAGTCCCGGCATCGGCGTCGTCCGGCGGATGGTCGAGGCGCTCCTCGACATCGACGAGTCTCGGGGCGGCGGCCGCATCCGCCAGTACGCCCGCGTCATCTCGGCGGGCTTCGAGAGCGACATCGTCCAGGACCTCCGGGAGTACCCGACGTCGATCCCCCTGGAGACGCTCTACGACGCGATGGACGCGACCGAACTGGTCCGCGGCGACCAGGACCGGATCAGCGGCCACACGGTCATCAACAGCATCGAGGCGATCACGCGCCTCTCCTCGGAGGAGTTCTACCGCCTCTACGGCCAGTCGACGTCGCGGGCGCTCGTCTTCACCGGCGTCACGCGCGGGGAGTCGCCGCTGGTCGCGATGCGCGTCGTCAACCCGACGCCGAACGCGGTGATCCTCCACGGGCTCACCGAGGACGACCTCTGGGAACACGCGCCGTCGCTGGCGACGATCGACGGCTTTTCGCTGGCGATCTCGAACCGCGACCTCGACGAGATGCTCGAGGACCTGCGGCGGCTGCCGTAGGCCGGCCTCGGTCGGGCGCCCGCGAGGCCGACCCACCCGCTCGAATCCGCGAAACACTTTCTACGGCCGTCGCCGAAGACCGACTATGGCGACGACCGTCACGACGCCCGAGACGGACGAGACCTGTGCCTACTGCGACTCCCGGATCTTCGACCACGACCCGATCTGCGTCCGGGACTGCGACGACGGCTGCGGGTCGCCCACGTACTTCTGCAACTACGCCTGTCTGTCCGCGTACGTAGACGAACGGGGACTGATGGCGGGCGACGCCTGCGAGTGGCGCCCCGGCGCGGACGGCTGTTGCTGAACGCGACGCCGGTCGAGCGCCGGCCGCCGCCCCACCGCCGAACGCCGTCCTCGCGCTCGGGTCCGCCGCGGGTCCCTCGTCCACGAGACGACCGAAAGAAGTAGTCCGGGCGCGACGCTTCGACCGTGAAGGAGTCGACGCTCGGGAGCCTGTTCGTGTTCGCGGCCGCCGCCGGGTTCGGGACCATCGGGATCTTCGGGGAGCTCGCGGCCGCGATCGGCCTCGAACTGTCGACGCTGCTCCCGGCGCGCTTCGCGCTCGCGACGCTCGTCATCGTCGGGCTCACCCTCGGCCGCGGATGGCCGCTCCCGTCCTCGCGTCGGGCGTGGGCCGCGACGTTCCTCCTCGGCGTGGTCTACACGGGGATGACGCTCGCGTTCTTCGTCTCGCTCCGCTATCTCACCGCGGGTCTGGCGACCGTGGTGCTCTACACGTACCCGGCGATCGTGGTCGTCGTGTCGGCGATCGGGATGGACGAGTCGATCACGGTCCGGAAGGTCGCGGCCCTGGCCCTGACGACGCTCGGCGTCGCTCTCGTCGTCGGGGGCGACGGCGCCGGCGCCGCGCCGATCGGCGTCGGCCTCGCGCTGTGTTCGGCGCTCTGTTACGCGCTCTACACCGCGGGCAGTCGCGCGGTCTCGCCCGGACTGGAGCCGTCGGAGCTCACCGTCGGCGTGCTCGTCGGGACCACGGTCAGTATGCTCGCGTACGGCGTCCTGGACGGCGGGCTGGCGCTGCCGCACGGGCGCGCGGAGTGGGCCATCGTCCTCGGGATCGTCGTGGTCTCGACGGTCGTGCCGCACCTGCTGTTCTACCAGGGCGTCGCGCGCATCGAAGCGGGCCGCGTCGGCGTCATCAGCACCGTCGAGCCGGTGGTGACCGTCGTCCTCGGCGTCCTCCTCCTCGGCGAGGTGGTCACCCTCACGGCCGCCCTGGGCGGCGGGCTGGTCCTCGCGGGCGTCCTCGTCATCCAACGGCGGTCGGGGGATACCGAGACCGCGCAGTCGCGGTCGTTCGTGAGCGATTGATGCTGATTACTCGACGTACTCGTAGCGCCGCTCGTTCATCCGGCCCCAGCCGGTGAAGACGAACTCCGCCTCGGGCTGGGTGAACGCCTCGACGTCGACGTCCTCCGCGTGGTTGTGGGCGTCGTGGACGAGCTCGTACTCGTCGAAGTCGAGGTCGTAGCGGGCGTCCAGTTGCGCGTCGACGTCGACGGCGTCGATCGCCTCGCGCCAGCCGTCCTGGACGGTCTCGCCGTGGATCTCGGCCTGGGCCCCCGACCCGTAGGAGCCGACGAGCAGCCGCTCGCCCGCGAGGTCGGCGTCCCGTTCGGCGGCCGCGCGGAGCGCCGACAGCCGGGCGACGTGCACCGAGCCGGTGTACCAGTTGCCGACCTGGCCGGAGATGTCGACGGTCGGCTCGATGGCCCGCTCGTACCACTCCTGGTACCGCCGGGTCTCCTTGAGTTCGTCCATGTACGCCCGGATGGCCTCCTCGTAGGCCTCGCGGTCGGCGTAGTCGTCCTCGCGGGGCTGCATCCCGATGTCGTCGGCGAGCGCGTCCTCGATCTCGGTGTCGCGGGTGATGTGCCGGTAGCCCAGCAGGGCGGCCTTCCGGACCATTCCCGGGTACGGCGTGTGGAACGGGAAGTAGACGAAGTCGTCGGGGTGGGTGTCGCCCGTGACCGACTCGTAGTCCTCGAGCGCCTCGCGCATCCGCGCGAGGTACACCTGGATCGAGCGCTGGCCGTCGACGCTCGGGAACTGCTGGTTCGGCTTGAGGAAGTCGGTCTCGTCGGCGCTGCCGTAGCCCTGCTCGGTCGAGAGCGCGACGATGTCGGGGTCCTCGTCGATCAGCATCGCGACCGCGCCCGCGCCCTGGGTCGCCTCGCCGGGGTCGCCGCGCTCGTAGAGGGCCGTGTCGGTCGCGATCACGAGCGCCGCGCGGCCCCGATTGCGTCCGGCGCGGATCCAGTTGTACGCGTCGTCGATGCTCTGGGTCCCGGCGAGGCAGGCGAACTTCCGCTCGCCCTTGTTCGCGTGGTGGAAGTCGCCGTCGTAGACGGACTCGAGACAGCCCGCGATGTACGTGGAGACGGGCTTGGAGTTGTCGAAGGCGGACTCGGTCGCGACGTCGATCCGCCCGATGTCGTCGGGCGTGAGGCCCCTGCGGTCCATCAGGCGCTTGGCGGCGTTGGCGCCCATCGTGACGATGTCCTCGTAGACGTCCGGCAGCGAGGAGTACTCGATGCCGATCCCCTTCGTGTACTTCCCGGGGTCTTCGCCCTTCACGGGCGCGAACGTGTTGGGAAGGTCCAGTCGGAGCTTCCCGGTCCTGATCTCGATGGCGTCGATGCCGACGGCAGTCATACCTCCGCTATCTCGCGTCCCGCTTATTGTTTTGTCGATACCGGTGTCGACGATCGTCTAATCCGAACCGGGACGACGAATCCGAGGGAAAACAGCGTGGATCGGCTCGCGAATCCGAGGCCGGGGGATCTCCCGCGGCGGGGGACCGATCAGTCCTCTTCCTCGACGACTTCGGGGTCGCTCATCGCGCTCTGGAGGCTGTCGAGGCCGTTGACCCACTCGGAGACGAGCCCGTACTCCAGGTCTTCGGCCACGGACATATCCAGTTCGTCGCCCGCGATGATGCGGGTGCCCGCCTGGACCAGGTAGCCGAGGGCGGCGTCCATATCGTCGTCCGCCTCGGCGGCCGCGGCGGCCTCGACGTACTCGGTGAGCGGGACCTCCTCGGCCGCGCCGGCGACGATGTACTCCTCCGCGGCGTAAAAGACGCAGACGAGGCTCGTCTGGACGCCGTCGACGAGCATCTCCTTGTCCTCGCGCGCGGTGGCGTCCTCGATCTCGAGGTCGGGCTCGGAGAGGACGATCGTCCGGACGCGCTCGAGTTCCTCGATCGCTTCCTCCTCGTCGAGCGGCCCCTCCTCGTACGCGGAGACGATCTTCGCCACCGCGATGGCGGCGTCGTCCTGGAGGTTCAACAGCAAGCGCGCGGAGTCCTCGTTCTCGGGATCGAGCTCCTCCTCCTCGACGCGCTCGAGCCAGTTCTGCCAGCGTTCTTCGGTGTAGTAGGTCTCCTCGGCCTCGGTCATACTCCACCATTCCCGCCGGGCTTCAAATGCCTTTCTTGTCGACTGCCGGGATTCCGGCGTCGGCGCCCCCTCGTACTGAGCACGCTCGTCTCTTCCCGCCGAGCGGCGCCCCCGTGGATCGCGTTCGGCGGTAAAGTGCGAGAGCGATCGGAATCAGCGCTCCAGCGTCGCCTCGGTGTCGATCCCGTAGACCCGCTCGGGCGTCTCGACGTGGGCGTTCGCGACGGCGTCGTCGTGACTCTCCTCCAGGAGCCACCGGACGCGACGCGGGACGGTCTTCGGGCCGAGGACCGCGCCCGGCCGGTCGGGGTCGTCGACGAAATCGGTCTCCATCAGGAACGGCTCGCCCCGCTCGGCGGCGACCTCCAGTCGATCCTTCTCGCTCATCACGCTCGGCGTCGGGCCCGCGAGCGTCCCGCCCGCGTAGTGCTTGACGACTTTGTGCCCCGGGACGCCGCGGGCTTCCGCCCACTCCGCCACCTCGGTCAGGTCGTCGCTGGCCTCGGTGTGGAGCTGGACGGCGCAGTCGAGGTCGCCCCCCAGCGAGAAGGCGTGGCGCATCACGTCGTTGGAGGCCGCCCAGACGGCCCCGGAGACGTCGTAGTGGGGCCGCCCGGACTTCAGCGCCAGCGCGTCGCCCGATCGGACGAACTCGGCGGCGCAGTCGAGGCCGGCGCGCATCAGGTCCGCCGCCTCCTCGGGATCGAAGCCGCGCTCGTCGACGAGCCGGGAGATCAGGCCGGGATGGACGCCCAGTACGGGCCAGGCCGTTCCAGGGAGAAGGTCGCTCGCGGCCTCGACGACCTCGATCGTGGTCTCGAACACGGGCCGAAAGTCCGCGCCCGCGTCGGGCTCGACGCCGAGGTGCCAGGAGGGTTTGTTCACGACCAGGAGATGGGTGCCGCCCAGCCGGCGGAAGTCGCGGACGGCGTCCAGCCCGCGGCCGTGTTCGGGATCCAGATGGAGGTGGTTGTCGAGGACGGGCGTGCCGAGATCTTCCATAGCGAGGCGTCGTCCCCGCGGACAAAAAGGTCGATCCCTTTCGACTCCGTCAGTTGTCGTAGCCGACGAGCGTCGGTCCGTCGTCGCCGGACTCCAGCGTCACCCGCTCGGTCGCGGCGTTGCGGAGGGCGTCCGAGCGGCCGAACTCCCCCGGCGCGATGGCGAGCGTCCGGCAGCCGTAGGCGTTGGCGGTCTCCAGCGCGGGCTTGAAGTCGGTGTCCCGCGACGCGACCGCGACGACGTCGGCGCGGTCCTCGACGACGAAGCGCGTGACGTCGACCGCGAGCCGGACGTCGACGTCGCCGCTGGTGACGATCACCTCGAAACCGCGCGCCTCGGCGGCCTGGATCAGCCCCGGCGTCGCGTGCTCGTCGAGGTAGAGGCGCTTCGCGGTCAGTTGGCCCACCTCGGCGGCGGCCTCCCGCACGTCGTCGAGGTCGACGTCGAACTCGTCGCGGAGGACGTTCGGCCCGTCGACGAAGAGCGCGACTCGCGGCTGCTCGCTCCCGCCGAACAGTCGTCCCAGCAGGTCCATAGCGCCGCTACCGCGGGGACGGACATAACGCCGACGATACGCTCGCTCTCGGTGTTCCGGTCGATCGACCCTTCGCTAATCGAGTAACAAGATCATAGATGAACGGCCACGGCGCGGTCACCGTCCGGTCGAACGGGACCAACGCCACGTA